>NZ_JBSGXZ010000010.1:0-233641 GCF_053610285.1 Lentzea sp. NPDC054927 | reverse complement strand
GCTTTTCGTCGAGTTGACACCCCTGCCTGGTTGTGGCTCGCTCTGGCCCGACTTGTGACGGGACCACCCACCCGAACCGCACCACCCACGCAACGCAACTCCGCCCAACGCAACAGGCGTGCCATCAACCCGCGCACGGCGTGGACAAGGTCCTTGATCAGATTGGCGGGGTCCGGGGCGGAGCCCCGAAATCCCTAAACAGGAACCAACGCACCCAATCGGACCACCGAACCACAACCCAGATCAGTCCTCGTCGTCATCCTCACGCGGCGCCTTGTAAGGATCCGCCTCGCCAGCCGGAGAAGCCCCCACCGCCAGCCGAGCAACCTCGGCATCAGCGGCCTGAGCCTGCGCCAGCAGTTCATCCATCTTCCGAGCCGTATCAGGCACGGTGTCAGTCATGAACGTGAGCGTGGGCGTGAACCGGACCCCGGTCTGCTGCCCCACCATGGAGCGCAGCACACCCTTGGCCTTCTCCAGCGCCGCAGCAGCCCCGGCGTAGTCGGGCTGGACGTCCAACCGCTCACCGATGACGGTGTAGTAGACGGTCGCGTCGTGCAGGTCTCCGGTCACCTTGGTGTCGGTGATCGTGACCCAGGCCAGACGCGGATCCTTGACCTCGTGCTCCAAAGCCGAGGCCACGATCTGCGAGATCCGCTTGGCGAGCTTGCGGGCACGTGCCGTGTCGGCCACGAGCCTCCCCTTCCTAGTCGTCCTCCGGCCCGACGAAACGCGTCCGGGCGGAGAGCAGTTCCAGTTCGGGACGTCCGGCGACGAGCCTTTCACAGCCGGCGAGAACGTCCCTGACGTGCTCCAGGTCAGCGGCGACTGCCGCCACCCCGATCAAGCTGCGCCGATGCAGGTCGAGATGACCCGCTTCGGAGACAGCGACCTCGAAGCGCTTGCGCAGTTCGGCCACCACGGGCCGCACCACCGAGCGCTTCTCCTTCAACGAGTGGACGTCGCCTAGCAGCACGTCCAATTCCAGAGCCCCCACGTACATGGGAAAGATCCTCCAGAGAAAAGGGGTGCGGAGCCACCGGTTAAACGGCTCCGCACCCCCTCACCTAAACCATCAGGCGCGCGGCTTCTCGCGCATCTCGAAGG
This sequence comes from Lentzea sp. NPDC054927, assembly GCF_053610285.1. Taxonomy (NCBI): domain Bacteria; kingdom Bacillati; phylum Actinomycetota; class Actinomycetes; order Pseudonocardiales; family Pseudonocardiaceae; genus Lentzea; species Lentzea sp. NPDC054927. Next base: position 232,534 of record NZ_JBSGXZ010000010.1, on the reverse strand, counting down.
TCTCGATGATGTCCTCGAGCTTCAGATCGCTGTAGTTGCCGAGCGTCAGACCACACTCGAAGCCCTCGCGGACCTCGGTGGCGTCGTCCTTGAACCGCTTGAGCGAGCTGATCGGGAGGTTCTCCGCGATCACCTTGCCGTCACGGAGCAGGCGAGCGCGCGCGTTGCGGCGGATCTCGCCCGACAGGACCATGCAGCCCGCGATCGTGCCGACCTTGGAGGACTTGAAGACGTCGCGAACCTCGGCGCGGCCGAGCTGGACCTCTTCGAACTCCGGCTTGAGCAGACCCTTGAGGGCGGCCTCGATCTCGTCGATGGCCTGGTAGATGACCGTGTAGTACCGGACGTCCACACCCTCGCGGTTCGCGAGCTCGGTCGCCTTGCCCTCGGCCCGGACGTTGAAGCCCAGGACGATGGCGGAGCCGGCCACGGCGAGGTTGATGTCGCCTTCGGTGATGCCACCGACACCGCGGTGGATCACGCGCAGTTCGACGTCGTCGCCGACCTCGATCTTCATGAGCGCGTCCTCGAGGGCCTCGACGGTACCCGAGTTGTCACCCTTGATGATCAAGGTGAGAGCGCTGGTTTCCTTCAGCGCCGCATCCAGGTCTTCCAGGCTGACGCGCTTGCGCTTCGCCGCGTTGGCAGCGTTGCGGGTGCGGGCCTGACGACGCTCGGCGATCTGGCGGGCGACACGGTCTTCGTCGACGACGAGGAACGAGTCACCGGCGCGCGGCACCGAGGTCAGACCGATGACCTGCACCGGACGCGACGGGGTCGCGAGGGTGACGTCATCGCCGTGCTCGTCGACCATGCGGCGGACGCGACCGTACGCGTCACCCGCGACGATCGAGTCACCGACGCGGAGCGAACCGCGCTGGACGAGCACCGTGGCGACCGGACCGCGACCGCGGTCGAGGTGCGCCTCGATCGCGACACCCTGGGCCTCCATGTCCGGGTTGGCCCGGAGGTCCAGTGAGGCGTCGGCCGTCAACAGGATGGCGTCGAGCAGGCTGTCGATGTTGATGCCCTGCTTCGCCGAGATGTCGACGAACATCGTGTCGCCGCCGTACTCCTCTGCGACCAGGCCGTACTCGGTCAGCTGCTGACGGATCTTGGAGGGGTTCGCACCCTCCTTGTCGATCTTGTTGACCGCGACCACGATCGGCGCGGAGGCCGCCTGGGCGTGGTTGATCGCTTCCACCGTCTGCGGCATCACGCCGTCGTCAGCGGCGACGACGATGACCGCGATGTCGGTCGCGTTCGCACCACGAGCACGCATGGCGGTGAACGCCTCGTGACCCGGGGTGTCGATGAAGGTGATGAGCCGCGGGTTGCCCTCGAGCTCGGTCTGCACCTGGTACGCACCGATGTGCTGGGTGATGCCACCGGCCTCGCCCTCGTGCACCTTCGCCTTGCGGATGGTGTCGAGGAGTCGGGTCTTACCGTGGTCGACGTGACCCATGACGGTCACGACCGGCGGACGGACCTGCAGCTCGTCCTCACCACCGGCGTCCTCGCCGTAGGTGATGTCGAACGTCTCGAGCAGCTCGCGGTCCTCCTCCTCGGGGGACACGACCTGCACGACGTAGTTCATCTCGGAGCCGAGCAGCTCCAGGATCTCGTCGGACACCGACTGGGTCGCCGTGACCATCTCGCCCAGGTGGAACAGCACCTGCACGAGCGACGCCGGGTTGGCGTTGATCTTGTCGGCGAAGTCGGTCAGCGAGGCACCGCGCGGGAGGCGGATCGTCTCGCCCTGCCCCTTGGGCAGGCGGACGCCACCGACCGAAGGCGCCTGCATGTTGTCCATGTACTCCTGGCGCTTCTGCCGCTTGGACTTGCGTCCACGACGCGCCGGACCACCCGGACGACCGAAGGCACCAGCGGTACCGCCGCGACCAGCGCCGCCGCCGCCACCGGGACGACCGCGGAAACCGCCGCCACCGGCCGGGGCACCGCCACCAGCGCCGCCACCGCCACCGGGACGGAAACCGCCGCCACCGCCACCGCCGCCACCGGGACGGAAGCCACCGCCACCGCCACCGCCGCCACCGGGACGGAAGCCGCCGCCACCGCCGGCGCCACCGCCGCCTCCGCGGAAGCCGCCGCCACCGCCGCCGCCGCCCCCACCGGGACGACCGCCGCCACCGCCACCGCCGCCGGGACGGCCACCGCCGCCACCACCACCGGGGCCAGGACGGTTACCGGCCGGACGACCCGGCATCATGCCGGGGTTCGGGCGCGGAGGCATGTTGCCCGGGTTGGGGCGAGGACCGCCCTGACCCGGAGAAGGACGAGGACCACCCTGGCCGGGGCCGGGACGGCCGCCACCCTGGGCTGCTGCCGGACGAGGTCCGGCCGGACGCGCGTCACCGGGCTTGCCGCCGGAGGGACGGTCGCCGCCGCCCTGCTCGGGACGCGGGCCGGGACGGGGTCCAGGACGCGGCGAGGGAGCGTTGCCGCCACCCACGCCGAACGGGTTGTTGCCCGGACGCGGCGGACGCTGACCTGCAGGCTTGGGAGACTGCGGGCGCGGCGGCACCACGGACGGGGACTGCTGACCAGCCGACGCGGCCGGAGCCTGCGGCTGCTGCTGCGGAGCCGGGCGCGGGCCCGGACGCGGGCCGCCACCCGGCTTGGTGCCGGGAGCCGGGGCCGCCTTCTGCGGGGCCGGAGCCGAGGCAGCCGGAGCAGCCGGTGCCGACGCGGCGGGAGCCGGTGCGGCGGCCGGAGCCTGGGGCTGCTGGGCGGCGGGTGCGGGGGCCGGAGCCGCCGCGGGAGCCGGAGCCTGCGCGGCAGGAGCTGCCGGAGCGGGCTTGGGAGCCGGCGGACGCGGGGCGGCCGGACGAGGTCCTGGCATGCCCTTCGGTGCGCCGGGCTTGCTGTCGGTCGCTGCCGGCTTCGACTCCGCCGGGGCGGCGGGCGCTGCAGCAGCGGGTGCGGGTGCCTTGGGCTTCGGAGCGGCCGGCTTGGGAGCCGACGGCTTCGAGGACTTGGCTTCGTAGGCGTCACGAAGCCGCCGGGCCACGGGGGCCTCGACGGTCGAAGACGCGGACTTCACGTACTCGCCTTGTTCGGCGAGCTTGTTGAGAACTTCCTTGCTCGTAACACCGAGCTCTTTCGCGAGCTCATGCACGCGGGCCTTGCCTGCCACTGCTCTCCTTGGTTGTGAGGCCGGCGGGCAAGTCCCATCGACCTCGTCTTAACGTCGCGCGTTCATGTCTTCAGCTTCACGGCTGACTCATGACGGGTCGACCTGCTTCCTTGTTGCTTGCTGGCCACGGGGCTGTCCCGCGGCCAAGGTCTCCTGCTGCTGCTCGAGGTGCTCGCGCAACAAAGCGACGTCGAGTGATCCCTGGACCCGGAGGGCCCGCGAGAACGCCCGTCGCCGCTCGGCGTTGCGCAGACATTCGAGATCGAAATGCAACCAAGCACCCCGACCAGGAAGTCGCTTGCGGAGGTCCGGAACCACCGAACCGTCCATCGCGACCACACGCAGCAGCTCAGACGGCAACGTCCGGGTACGGCATCCAATGCACGTGCGAACAGGGCCGATGCGCTGGGAAACCGAACCTGACGTCGAACCGTTGATAATTCTATCCCCTGGAGCTCATTCGGCCGAACTGGATGTGACCGCTCCGGCAGCCGGAGCCTCCGCGTCGCTGCGGATGTCGATGCGCCAGCCGGTCAGGCGGGCGGCCAGACGGGCGTTCTGCCCCTCCTTGCCGATCGCCAGCGACAGCTGGAAGTCCGGCACCACGACCCGCGCCGTCTTGGCGCGTTCGTCGAGCACCCGCACAGACACAACCTTGGCCGGGGACAAGGCATTCCCGACGAACGTGGCGGGGTCGTCCGAGTAGTCGATGATGTCGATCTTCTCGCCACCGAGCTCGTGCATCACGTTGCGCACGCGGGCACCCATCGGGCCGATGCAGGCGCCCTTGGCGTTCACTCCGGCAACAGTTGATTTCACCGCGATCTTCGAACGGTGACCTGCCTCACGTGCCACCGCGGGGATCTCCACGGTGCCGTCCGCGATCTCCGGGACCTCGAGGGCGAACAGCCGCCGGACGAGGTTCGGGTGCGTGCGCGAAAGTGCGATCTGCGGCCCGCGCGCGCCGCGGGACACGCTCACGACGTAGCACTTGATGCGCTCGCCGTGGTTGTACTGCTCGCCTGGCACCTGCTCGGCCGGCGGCAGCACACCCTCGGTGTCGCCCACCTGCACGACGACCATGCCGCGGGCGTTCGCGCGGGCGTCGCGCTGCACGACCCCGGCGATGATCTCGCCTTCCTTGGCGGCGAACTCGCCGAACGTCCGCTCGTGCTCCGCGTCCCGCAGGCGCTGCAGGATCACCTGGCGCGCGGTGGTGGCGGCGATGCGGCCGAAGCCTTCCGGAGTGTCGTCCCACTCCTCCTGCACCGCGCCGTCCGGCCCCAGGTCCTGCGCGAGCACGCGCACGACGCCGGTCTTGCGGTCGATTTCCACGCGCGAGTGCGCGTGGTGTCCTTCGGTGTGCTTGTAGGCGGTCAGCAGTGCTGACTCGATCGCCTCCAGGACCGTCTCGAAGGGGATGTCCTTTTCACGTTCGATCGCCCTCAGGGCGGCGATGTCGACGTTCACCTCGGCTCCTCCTTCGGTGCTTTCCGAGTGAGCCGAGCCAGTTCCTCGACCGGCGGCTGCTTGAACTCGATCTCCATGACCGCGCGTTCGATATGGCGGTACTCCACGCGCCGCAGCTCGTCCTTGTGCAGCAGCTCGACACCGGTCTCGTCGCACTCGCCGACCCGGCCGAACCACTCGGCCGCATCTGGCTGCTTGATCTTCACGAGACGCAGGTGAGCGCGCTTCCAGTGGCGCGGGCGCGTCAGGGGGCGGTCGACACCCGGCGAGGTGACCTCGAGGGTGTACGGCCCGTTGATGATGTGGTCGTGCTCGTCGAGTGCGGCGGAGACCACGCGGCTCGCCTCGGCGACCTCGTCGAGCCCGATACCGTCCTCACCGTCCACGACGACCTTGACCAGACGGCGGCGCCCAGCCTGATTCACGTCGAGCGCGTCGAGGTCGAAGCCGGCGGCTTCGAGAGCTTCCCGCACAACGGGTGCTAGCTGCGCGGAAAGCTCTCCGCGCGGCGGGCTGGACACGTGGTGTCTCCTTCAGTTCGAACGCATGAAAACCCCGACCGACGGTATTTCGGCGGCCGTGGACGCTCAGACTATCTCGTTCGCCCGCCTCCCACCGCGCCGCACGGCTGCTGGCAATATGGGTTGGCGTGATCTCCGAATCGGTCAGCCGCCGCCGCGTGCTGTTCGCGGTGGCCGCCGCACCGCTCGCCGTTGCGTGCACCACAGAGCCTCCGCCGCCACCACCGCCGGACCCGTTGTCGGCGCTCGCCGCCCAGGCCCGTGCGGACGCCTCGCTGGCCAAGACGCTCACGACGGTGCCAGCGGCCGTGGAGATCGCCAAGGCCCGCGAGACGCACGCGACCCTGCTGCAGGCCGAGGTCGACCGCGAACGGCCACCGCTGTCGTCCACCGCGCCGCCCGCTCCGACCACCCCGCCCACGCCGCCGGACCCGTTGGCGGCGTTGCGAACCTCACTCGACGAGGCCGTGCGCGACGCGTCGGCCGCCGTCACCTCGCTGCCCGCCTACCGGGCCGGTCTCGTCGGTTCGGTGGCCGCCGGCTGCGCATCGCTGCGGGAGGTGCTCGCATGAACGTGGACGCCGTGCAGACCGCACTCGGAACCGAGCACGCGGCGTTGTGGACCTACGGCATGGTGTCGGCGTTCCTGGGCAACCAGGCCGCTGCCGTCGCGGAGGGTGCCAACGCGCACCGGGCGCGCCGGGACACGACCGAGCGCTGGCTGCGGGACCACGGCGCGACGCCGAACCCGCCCGCTGCCGCCTACCTGCCGCCGACGCCGGTCTCCGACGGGCCTTCTGCGCTCGCCGCGCTGGTCGCCGTCGAGCAGGACACCTGTGCCGCGTGGCGCGGGGTGCTGGAGCGGACCGACGACACGGGGCTGCGGACCTCCGCGCTGGAGTCGCTGACGGCCGCGGCGGTGCGGGCGACCCGGTGGCGCAAGGCCGCGGGCACGAACCCGGCATCCATCACGATGCCGGGTGTGGCCTCGGGTTAGTTCGCGAAAGAGGACGCGAGTCTGATCGCGTCCGCGGAGACCTTCTTCATCTCCTTGTTGTGCGCCATCGCGTCCGTGCCCTTGACCGGCGAGTCCGACTCGACGATCACGACTTGCTCGTCGCGCTGCTCGGAGGCGTAGCCGCCGTTGGCCAGCGTGGTCAGCGGCGGCACGCTGATGGCCTTGTCCAGGACCAGGTCCTTGACGTTGCCGGTGCCGTCCTTCTGGGTGATCTCGCGCAACTGCTTCGCCTCGGCCGCGTTCCGCATCTTCACCACGGACACCGACGAGTACACGACCCGGCCGTCAGGCAGCTTCGCCGTGTAGAACGCACGCGTCAGCTGCAGACATGGCGTGGTTTTCAGGAAAGCCTGCGTCTGGCTCGTCGCGTGGGCCGCGCAGTCGCTGTCCTTCACCGGCTCCGGCAGCTGCGGCACGGAGGTGAACTCGAACTCCCCCGCGGTCTTCTGCGGCTGCGCGACCGGCTGGTCGATCGGGTCCGACGGCTGCAACACCCACCAGACGAACCCCGACACCACCGCGACACCTACGAGCGCCAGTGCCTTGCCCACCCACGTCGACCTGCGCTGGGGCGGGGGCTGGACCGGCAACTGCCCCTGGCGGTTGTCCATGATCGACTGGAGCTTCATGAGCTCGTCGGCCGGGTACAACGGCGCGGTGTCGGTCGGCCTCGGTGGGAAGCGAGGCATGTTCTGGGTCACCTCTTCAGGTGACTGGCGTGGTTCCGACACAAGGACCCACGGTAACGGACGGCGGTCAGCCAAGCGCTTTGAGCACCCGATCAACGTCCTCGATCGTGTTGTACATGTGACACGCGAACCGGGTGCGACCTGCACGAACCGAGGAGACGACACCGTCCACGGGCGGTGCGCCCACTGAGACGATCGCCGAGCCGTTGGGCGGCAGTCCGAGTCCGGTCAGCAGTCGATCCGTCAGGCTCACGTTGTGCGCGCGCACAGCCTCGAGATCCAACGAGGCGACCCACGGGAGCGCGACCGCCGCACCGACGTGCGCGAGCCACGTGGGCGAGAGGTCGAACCGCCGTGCGTCCGAACGGAGCACCAACGTGGTGCCGTAGTTCTCCTCGGTGGAGTACCAGTTCGCCGCCACCGGCTCGAGAGAGTCCATCCGGTCCGGCCGGACCGCCATCCAGGCCGCACCCTTCGGGGCCATCAACCACTTGTAGGCGACCCCGACGACGAAATCGGCCCACGCCAACGACAACGGCATCCACCCGGCGGCCTGCGACACGTCCAGCAGCACCGGTTTGCCGGATGCCTGCAACGCTTCGAGGTCCGCGATCCTCCCGTCCGCCGACTGGACCACGCTCACCGCGACGAGATCCGCCGCGTCCACTGTGGACACGATCTCGTGGCCCGCCGCGACGAACGGCAACGTGACGCTGGTGAACTCACCCGGTTCGACGAAGACCTTCGACCCGGCCGGCAACGACCGCGCGACCAGCGACACGAACTGCGAGACCGTGACGCCGCACGCGACCGACGTCGCGGGCACGCCGATCAACCGGCCCCACGCCTCCCGGGACGTCTCGACCGCGTCGTTGAAGGTCGACGAGGTGTCCTGACCACGCCGCCACCGTTCGTGCGCGGTCGCGACCGCGTCGGCGACGTGCCGCGGGGGCACACCGATGGACGCCGTGTTCAGGTAACCCGGCTCGACGTCGAACTCAGCTCCGAAGGCCTCACGCATGCGCGAGCTGCTTGTCGCGCTTGCGACGTGCGTAGACCTGTTTCTTCACCCGAGCGATCACAGTCCCATCCTGCCCGACGACGTCCGTCTCGAACCAGATCAACGCCTTCTCCCCGGACGCGGTCTGCTCCAGCACCTGGCCGACGTGCTCGTCGGTAAGCCGGAACTCCGCGTAGACCGTGCCGCGGCCGGGCGCGACGAACTCGATCTCGCCCGCCTGGTCCCACACCACGTGCTCGCCGGAGAGCTGGTTGAACAGCAGCAGCACCCAGAACGGGTCGGTCATCGCGAACAGCGAACCGCCGAAGTGGGTGCCGAAGAAGTTGCGGTTCCACGGACGCAGACGCATCCGCACCCGTGCGTACCGGTAGTCCGGCGAGATCTCCACGACGCGGATGCCGGCGAACAGGAACGGCGGCCACAGGTTCATCCCGAAGCGCAGGCGGCTTGCCTTCATAAAAAACAGTGTTACACAACGTCGGCCAGGCTGTCCGCAACTTCCTCCGGCGAAGGCATGTGACGTATCTCCCGGGCTACCTGACCTGCGGCTTCGCGATACTGACCGTCCACCAGCAACAGTCGCGCACAGTCCGCGATCGGGCCGGCACTGAACGCGTCCGGCCGCACCGCCGCGCCCGCCGAGACGAGCGCGTCGGCGTTGCCGAACTGATCCGCGCCCTGCGGCAGGACGACCTGCGGAACCCCGGCGGCCAGCGCGCCCAGCATCGTGCCGCTGCCGCCGTGGTGAACGACGACGTCCGCGTACCGGAGCACCTCCGCCTGGGGCAGCCACGGGTGCACGGTCACGTTCGGCGGCACGTGCGCGAGCTCGACGTGCGGCGCGGCGACGACCACCTGCGCGTCGGAGAGCTTGCCCAGCCCCACGACCGCCTCGGCGAGCAGTTCCCGGGTACCGAACGCGGTGCCGAGCGTGAGGTAGATCAGCTTCCCTGCCGTGCGCACCGGTATCTCACCGGGCTCGGCGAACGGCACCGGACGCAACCCGATCCGGTCCTCCGCCAGGAAAGCGGGGTCCTGCAACGACGGCGGGCAGATGTCGACGTGCCGCCCACCGGCAGGCCGCACGAGCCCGATGCCCTCGGGGAACATCCGCCCGAACCCGTGCCACAGCGCGGGAAATCCGCGCCGCCGGGCCTCGGACACGACCTCGGGCACCGCCCACTCGCCGATCACGAGGTCGGGCAGCAGCCGTTCCAGTTCCGGCGCGATGTCCTCGGCGTAGATCTCCCCGAACACGATCCCCGGCCGGAACGGCCGCAAGCCGAGCTTCCCGAGCACTTTGTGCATCTCCTCGCCGACGGCGAAGTGCACCTCGTGCCCGGCGTTCCGCATCGCGATCGCCAACGGGATCAACGGATAGGTGTGGCCAACCGTGGCCATGCTGGCGAAGAGCACGCGCATGACGTGAACTTACGCGGCGACCGACCCGTGCCACTGCCACTGCTCCCGCGGCGGCACCCCTGGTAGTTCGCCGCGTCCTGTGCACCACAACAACAACGCCACGGGGTCCGAATGCTGCGGGGCGTCGGGGAAGAGCCGCTCGACCACCAGCGCGCAGGGCTCGGGCTTCGGTCGCCACTCCACGTCGTGCGCCCGCATGATGTCGTGCGTGTGCATCGTCAGTTCGGTGACACCCATCGCCGCGAAACCCGCCGCGTCCGAGACGCCCCACGGATGCCAAGCACGCACGTCCGTGGCGGTCAGCGCGACCGTGCGGGACAGCAGCGTGGCGGTGGTCACGACACCTTCGAGGCAGTGCTCGATCGGCAGGCCCGGACGCAGGGTGCCCAGCAGGCTGGTCCACCGGCTCTCGGCCTGGGTCGCCAGCAGCGCGGTGTAGCCGAGCAGGCCCTCCACGACGTGGTCGAGGGTCGTCCGGCAGGACCACTCCAGACCGTGTGCGCGGCGGAGGAAGCCGTCCTCCGGGAGCTTGCCCAGGACGTGTACGCAGTCGTGGGCCGTGGCGTCGAGTGCTGAGGACCAGTCCACCTCAGGCCGCCTTCGCGCGCAGCAGCTCGATGATCCTCGCCCAGCCGTCGTCGCCGTGCCCTGCCGCCACGGCTCGCCGCGCGTAGTCGTGCAGCAGCCTGGGCAGTGCCGAGTCGACCTTCCTGACCTCGCTGGCGTGCACCAGGTGGTCCAGCGTGGCCAGGTGCACGTCGAGGGTGGCGTCCGAGCCGGGGTAACGGCCGGCGTCGACCTGCTCGGCGTAGGTGCTGAGGAATCCCGCCACCGGACCGAGCCAGCGGGTGGCCAGCGGCGTGAAGTGCCCGGCGGTCGACCCGTCGGCGGTGACGAGTGCGCCCGCGTGCAGCCATCCGGTGAGCGTGGCCCACATGATGCCCAGAAGTGCCGTGTCGTACAGCGCGGCCCTGCCCGGTTCCGCACCGAGATTGACCGGCTCGGCCAGCGCTGACAGCAGGTCCGCCGCCTCGGCGAAGGCCTCCTGGTCTCCGCTGTAGAGGATCATCGAGCGCTGGTCGCCGATGCCGGGCGGCGTCGTCATGATGCCGCCGTCGACGTAGCGCACACCGCGCTCGGCCATCTGCCCGGCGAGCTCGCGGGCCTGCTCCGGTGAGCCGGAGGTGAGGTTGACCAGGACGCCGGACAGCTCCGGGTCGAGGACCTCGGTCAGCGCCGGGTAGTCCAGCACGCAGGCCACCACGACAGGGGCGGACCGCTGCGCTGCCACGGCCGAGCCCGCGGCGTGCGCCCCTTCGGACACCAGTGGCGCGATCTTGCTTTCCGAGCGGTTCCAGACCGTGACGCGGTGACCGGCGCGCAGGAAGGCGGAAGCGAGCGCCGACCCCATCTGACCGAGTCCGAGCACGGCGACGTCGGAGTGCATTGCGTTGTCCCCCAATGGGTTGTCGATTGATCTCGACAACCCTCGCAAGCACCGCCGCCGGCCGACAGTGGCAGAAATGCCTCCTGTCGAACGATTGCTGCCAGCTAGCCTGACCTCATGGCAACGGGCACGGTGGCGATCTTGGTGACGGACGACGACGCGCCTGCCCTTTGGGACGTCTACGAGGCCGGGCTGGCGTGCGTCGTGTTCGGCGTCGACCACTTCGATCCCTGGTACACGATGCGGCTGTGCGGCCTGAACCCCGCCGCACCACGAGCGCGAAGCGGTTGGGTGCTGAGTCCAGAACACGGAGTGGAAGGCCTCCAAGGCGCGGACACCATCATCGTCCCGTCAGTTCCGCAGGCCGTCCTCGACGGAACCGATCCGCTGGATCCCTTGCTGGTCAAGGAACTCCAGGACGCCGCGGCCAACGGTGTGCGCATCGCCTCGCTGTGCAACGGCGCGTTCGTGCTCGCGGAGGCTGGCCTGCTCGACGGCAGGAGAGCCACCGCGCACTGGTCGTACACCGACCGGCTGGCTCGCAGGTTCCCGGAGGTGCGGGTCGACGACTCGGTGCTCTACATCGACGACGGCTCGATCCTCACCAGCGCGGGCGCGGCCGCCGGGCTCGACCTGTGCCTGCACCTCGTGCGTCAGGACTTCGGCGCGCACGTCGCGAACCAGCTGGCCCGCAAGCTGTGCGTGCCCGCCCACCGCACCGGCGGCCAGGCCCAGTTCGTCACCAGGCACGTCCCGGACACCGACGACGACAGCATCGCCCCGGTGCTCGAGTGGGCCGCCGGACACCTGGACCGGCCGCTCACCGTCGCCCAGCTCGCGCGCCGTGCCGGGATGAGCCAGCGCTCGTTCTTCCGCCGCCTGCGCGAGGCCACCGGCAGCACCCCGTTGCGGTGGCTGCTCGCCCAGCGCGTCGCCCACGCCCAGGCGCTGCTGGAGACGACGTCGCTGTCCGTCGAACAGGTCGCGCAACGCTGCGGTCTGGGCACCGGCACGAACCTGCGCCGCCACTTCACCGCCCACGTCGGCGTCACGCCCACCGACTACCGCCGTGCCTACGCAGGTTGAATGTCCTCATGGGAACCAACCGCGAGAAGATGATCAACGGCGAGCCCTACCAGCCCGGCGACCCCGAGCTGGACGCGGACCGGCGGCGCGCCTGGCGGGAGATGGCCCGGTTCAACGCGCACGACCCGGAAGACCTCGACGGCATGTACGCCATCATCAAGGGCTTCGTCGCGGAGATCGGCGAGAACTCGACGTTCATGCAGCGCCTGCAGATCGAGTACGGCTACAACACCCGCATCGGCGCGAACTTCTTCATGAACTACGACGGCATCATCCTCGACTGCGGCCCGGTCACCATCGGCGACAACGTGATGATGGGCCCGCGCGTGCAGCTGCTGACGGCGTTGCACCCCATCGAAGACCACGACGCGCGGATCGAGGGCTGGGAGACCACCGCACCGATCGTCATCGGGGACAAGGTGTGGTTCGGCGGCGGCGTGATCGTGTGTCCGGGTGTGACGATCGGGAACAACACGGTCGTCGGCGCGGGCAGTGTCGTCACGCGCGATTTGCCTGATTATGTGCTCGCAGTCGGCAACCCCGCACGGGTGGTTCGTAAGATCTGAGGTCATGCGCAGCGAGGAGATCCAGATCCGCACCGGTGACGAAGAGGTCGTGCACGACCTCACGCGTGAGTGCGAGCGGTTTCTCTCCAGTGAGAACGGCGACGGCCTGCTGCACGTGTGGGTGCCACACGCGACCGCCGGCGTCGCGATCATCGAGACGGGCGCGGGCAGCGACGACGACCTGCTGACCGCGTTGGAGCGCATCCTCCCCCACGACGTGAAGTGGCGGCACCGGCACGGCACCCCTGGTCACGGTCGTGACCACGTGATGCCCGCGCTGGTGCCGCCCTACGCGACGATCCCGGTGCTAGGCGGTGTGCTGGCGCTCGGCACCTGGCAGTCGATCTGCCTCGTCGACACCAACGTCGACAACCCCGTCCGCACGGTCCGGCTGAGCTTCCTGGCCGGCTAGTTCAGCTTTGTTCACGGCAAGCAGCACGAGCCCGACGAGCGCGATCCCGCCGAACACCCACCACTCGGTGCCGACGGACCCGTCGTACATGAGGCTGCGCAGGCCTTCCGTGGAGAACCGGAACGGCGTCCACGACCACAGCACCGCTTTGTAGGCCGGGTTGAGCAGCTCCGGCACCTGGCCCGCCACCGCGGGCGCCATCAGGTAGAGCAGGCCGAGGATCGCCATCGCGCGGACGCCGAGGTGCTTGAACAACCCGGCCTGCAGCAGCGCGAACGACACGGCGACGGCGAGCATGAAGCCGAGTGCCTCAGCGCTGAACGTGACGCCCCACCACGCCAACAGCCCCGTCACGGAACCAACGACCAGCACGGCCGTCGTCAGCGACGACAGCAGCCGGAACCGCCGTCCCTTCAGCACGACGAACAGCAGTCCGGCGATCATCCCGCCGACCCACAACAGCGCCGACGCGGCAAGAGGCGCCGTGCGTTCGGCAGCGGACACGGCCTGGGTTTCGACCTTGAGCGGCAGTCCGGCGCCCTGGGCGATGCCGGTCAGCACCTGCTGGGCGACCTGCGTGCCCGACGGGTTGATCGCGGGGTTCAGCCGGATCGTGGCCTGACCGGGCACGATCTCCAGAACCCCGTAGACCTCCTTGTCCGCCAACAAGGTCCGGGCCTCGTCCGCGCCCACCACCCTGATGTCGACCTCGGCGGAGTCGGCGGCTGTCACGCGTTCCGCGATCGGCGGAGGCGCGACCACGGCGAGCGGGACGTCGTGCGGATGCACGGTCGCCTGCACGCCGAACGTCAGCAATCCCAGGAGAAACGCCACCACCGCGCCTGCGACGGCGGTGACCAGCGCGGTGCGCATCACGAGCCTCCTAAAGTTCATCACATGTTGAATTCGATGGGAACGCTACGCCCGACACACCTCGGAAGTCAACGCTTGATGAATTAAGACCTGTCAGACCTACCAGGTACCGTTTCGCCCGTGACTTACCCAGGTGGCGGCGGACAGGGCGGCTGGAACGACCAGCAGGGCTGGGGCCAGCAGCAGGGTGACCACCCCAGCGGTGGCTACCCCAGTGGTGGCTACCAGACCGGCGGCTACCCGCAGACTGGCGGTTTCCCGCAGCAGGGAGGCTTCCCGCAGACGGGCGGCTTCCCCCAGCAGGGTCAGGGCGGGTACGGCGGCCTCGGCGTGTACGGCGGGTTCGACAACGAACCGCCGAAGAAGAGCAACAAGACGCTCTGGCTGGTGCTCGGCGCGGTAGTGCTCGTGCTCCTGGTCGGCGGCGGCCTGACGTGGCTCCTGGTCTCGCGCTCGAACAAGACCGACGCGCAGACCGACCCGTCCACGTCCACCAGCACCTCGGCCCAGGCGACCACCGGCCCGTGCAAGGACGACGGCATGCAGTGCGTCGAGACGGGACTCGGCTTCAACTACGAGGTCCCGAAGAGCTGGGACGCCCTCCCCGAGGCCAAGATCGCGGTCGAGAAGTTCCAGGGCATCTCGCTGTCCGGCATCACCTCGTACGGCGACTACCAGTGCGAGGGCAAGGACTTCACCAAGGGCACCAACGGCGGCACGCTGCTGCCCAAGGGCGACATCAACCAGACCGCCACCGACTTCGCCAAGGCCATGGCGGTGCAGTACTACTCGTCGGGCGGCGAGCCCAAGGTCACGGTGTCGCCGCCCAAGGCCGTGAAGATCCAGCACACCCAGAAGGACGGCAAGAAGGTCGTCGTCGAGGGCGTGCAGGTCGACGCCACCGTCACCCAGTCGGCCAGCAAGTGCCTGGCGAGCAAGGGCCTGCTCAAGGTTGTCGTGCTCAACGGCAGCAACAAGCTGCACGTGCTGGTCGTGAACGGCGACCTGGAGGGCGGCGGAGGCGGCACGAACCCGCCGCTGCCGAAGGAGACCGAGTTGCAGAAGATGATCGACTCGCTGGTGCCGACAACCTGATCGGCTGGGCGGGGCTCAGCGCGCGCCGCCGTTCGACGGGACGGCGGTGGGCAGCGGGTTGTCGACGGTGATCTTCTCCAGCACCGCCAGCGCCTTGCTCTCCCACAACGAGAGCCGCAGCTCCTGGAACGTCATCATCGCCTGCTCCACGATGGCGATCGCGTGGAACGTCTCCCCGCGCTGCGACACCAGCTGCGCCAGGTCGAGCCGGATCCGCGCCGCCCCGACCCGGTCGAGGTTCTCCTCGCACAACCGGATCGCGCGCCGCAGCAGGCGGCCGGCCTCCGCGAACATCCGCATCCGCCCGTGGATCAGCCCGAGCGAGTGCAGCGCGTAGCTCTCGCCGACGGTGTCGCCGGAGCGCTGCACCATGCCGAGCACCGACGTGATGAGCTGCTGCGCCTGCTCGTAGCGCCCCTGCACCAGCATCGCGCTGCCCAGCCGGTACAGCACCTGGGCCTCGACGCGCGGGCTGGAGATCTCCCGGCACATCCCCAACGCCCCGCGCAGCTGCCCCACCGCGAGTTCGTGCTCACCGCGGTCCAGCGACAGCTGCGCGAGCTGCGACACGACGTACGCCTGACCGACGACGTCACCCACTCGCCTGAACCCGGCCAGCGACTGCTCGAAGATCCGGGTCGCGAGCTCCGGCCGTCCCTCGTTGTACTCCAGCAACCCCAGATTGCGGCGCACCAGCGCCAAGCCGTGGGAGTCGTCGAGCTCGATGAAGAGCTCCAACGCGGGTTCCAGGGCCGTCCGGGACGCCTCCATCCGCCGCTGGCTGTGGTGCAACGACCCGAGCGAGCACAGCAGGGCCGCGGTGCCGCGTTTGTTGCCCGCCTTGCGCACGGCGTCCAGTGCGCGTTCGTGGGTCTGCTGCCAGTCGTCGAGGTAGCTGCGGGTTTCGAAAAGCGTCACGAGCGTCATCGCGAGGTCCCAGCACAGCTCGTCCAGGCCCGCGTCGGCGGCCTGCAGGACGGCGGCGCAGATGTTCGGGCGCTCGCTTTCCAGCCAGCCCAACGGGTCCTGCAGCACCTGGCCGAGGTACGGGGCGTGCGGTTGCCAACGTTGACCATGGCCGTGCAGAACGGTGAAGTCGCCGCCGTAGAGCTGTTGGTGCGCCTGTTCGGCCATCGCGAGCCAGCCGCCGGCGACGCGTTCGACCGCGGCGAGTTGCGTGGCCGGTGATTCGTGCACGGCGAGTTGTTCCTTGGCGAACAGGCGAATCAGGTCGTGGAAGCGGTAGCGCGGCAACCCCGTGATGTCGCTGCCGACCACGTCGAGCAGCTGGGCGTCCACCAGGCGTTCCAACAGGTCGAAGCCGCGGTGGCGTTCGTCGTCGGTGAGCGCGGAGGCGGTCCAGACGGGCAGGCTTTCCGCTTCCAGCAACGACATCAGCCGCATGACCCGGCACGTGTCGGGCTCCAGGCCGTCGTAGGTCAACGACAGGCTGGCGCGCACGACCATGTCGCCGTGCACGAGTTCGTCCAGGCGGTGGCGTTCGTCGGCGAGGCGGCCGACCATCGAGGCGAGCGTCCAGTGCGGGCGGGCGGCGAGGCGCGCGCCGATGATCCGCAGGGCCAGTGGGAGCCCTCCCACGACATCTACCAACGCATTCGCAGCGACGTGCTCGCTCTCCAGACGTTGCGTGCCGATGATGCGGCCGAGCAGTTCCAGCGCGTCGTCGGATTCCATGAAGTCGACGTCGACCAAATGAGATCCGGCGAGACCGGTCAAACGGGTCCGGCTCGTGACGACGACACCGCACGTCGGCGAGCCCGGAAGCAGCTGGTGTACCTGCGATTCACTGCCTGCGTCATCGAGAACAACCAGCACACGGCGGTTGGCGAGCATGCTGCGGTACATGTCCGCGCGCTCGTCCACACCGTCAGGCAACGTCGACCCCACGGCGCCCAAAGCGGACAGAAATCGGCCAAGAACTTCGGCGGGGGTGGCTGGCAGGGCCTGGGTGCCCCGGAGGTCGCAGTAGAGCTGGCCGTCCGGGTAGGTCTCGACGGCGACGCGGTGGGCGACGTGCACCGCGAGAGCGCTCTTACCGATGCCCGCCTTGCCAGAGATGTTCACCACCGGCATGGTCGTGTGGTCGCCGGACAGCACGGTCTCGGCACGGGCCACGACGTCCTGGCGCCCGATGAAGTCCGAGATGGTGGCCGGAAGCTGGTGCGGTGACACGACGTTCTGCACGGTCACCGGGACCGACTTCTCCTGGTCGAGACGCAGCACCTCGTCGTCGGTGAGGATCGCCGTCTCGAGTTTGCGCAATTGGTCACTCGGCTCGAGACCGAGGTGCTCGATGAACAGGTCGCGGCCGGTCCGATAGACGTCCAGCGCCTCGGACTGCCGGCCGGATCGGTAGAGCGCGAGCATGAGCTGGCCGCGCGGGCGTTCTCGCAGCGGATGCTCGGTCACCATGCTCTGCAATTCACCGATGAGTGCGTGATGGCGGCCGAGCAACAACTCGATGTCGACGCAGTTCTCCAGCACCGACAAGCGTTTCTCGTCCAGCCGCAATGCTTTGTTGTGCAACGTGGCCGCGGCGCCGCCGAGTGCGGGTCCGCGCCACAACGCCAGTGCCGATCGCAGAGCCGTCGACGCCTCCTCCATCCGTCCCTGACGGACAGCGGCGTCGGAGTCGGCCACACGGCGTTCGAAGAGGAAGGTGTCGATCTTGTCGCCGGCCACTCGCAGCAGGTAGCCGGGCTGGCGGGTCTCGATCTGGGCGTCGACGCCGACGCGTGCGAACTCCCGCCGGAGCGCGGACACGCAGATCTGGATCTGCGCCCGTGCGGTCGACGGCGGGGTGTGTTCCCAGACGAGGTCGATCAGCTGGTCCATGCTGACCACGCGATTGGCTTCGAGCAGGAGAGCGCCCAGGATCGTCTGCTGACGTCCCGGGGGTACCTGAACCTGCTCCTCGGCGCCGATGACCTCGATCGGGCCGAGCAGCTTGAAAATCAGCTTCTCATCAGGGGCGGAGCTCATGACGGACGACCCCTCGCGCCTTTATTTCCCGCAAAGCCCCTACACCTCGCGCTCCGGCCGTTTTCACCATTGAGAAATTGTATTCGCCGAAGACGCAGAACCGCACTTCAAGGGCGTCACCTCAAGACCGGGCGGCAATATGAAACTGTTTCACATCCCTTGTTTGACCTCCGGTTGCAGCAACTGCAGACGGTCACTCTCATGGGTGATGATCTCCGAAGTTAGCCTCGGCCGGTAAAACTGTCAAGATCTTTCTTGTGCATACCAGCACGATCCACCACAATGCGCCCGATCTCAACAGGCATCTCATTTGGATCTAGAATTCATCGTGGTGGCGACGTACTTCACGACGATCGTACGGCACGCCGCCAAGCAGCCTGAACGCCTCATCAGGACTACTCCGAGCGGCACAAGCCGTTCGTTCGGATCGCTAACCGCACCCAACCATTGCGGTACACCGCACCTAATTCTGCGGATAAGCGACCACCGTGCGTAGTAACAGCAGTTTGCTGACTGGTCCGTCAGCTATTGAGGCGTCTCAATTGGCCACTTCAGCTCCGCCATCACGGCCGATTGATACGCGGTGGGTGTGCGATAGAGCGGCGATGGGCGGCACTTCTAACTTCGTTCTCAGACGCCGGTCGAAGGCGCCTTCACCACAAGGTCCGACCAAGTAAGAGGAGGCCGACATGATCCGCAAGACGACCGCAGCCGCTCTGGTTCTCTCCGCCATCCCGGCGGCCCTGGCACTCACGCTCTTCTCCGGTACCGCACAGGCCGACGACGACACCCCGTGGGGCAAGTCCCTCTCCGACGACACCCCCTGGGGCAAGGTCATCGCCGACGACGACACCCCTTGGGGCCGCGGCATCACGCCCACGGACGGCGACACACCGTGGGGCAGCACGATCACACTCCCCGCGCTGCCGAACGACGACGACACCCCCTGGGGCTGATCTCCCCCTCCGTCCGGATTCTCACCCAATGGAGGCCAGAACCATGCGATTCCACCTGCTGGGCTCACTCGAAGTCCTCGACGACGACATGCCCGTGCCACTGGGCGGCGTCAAGCAGCGCGCGGCTCTGGGATTCCTCCTGCTGCACGCCAACCGCGTTGTGGCGACCAGCAAACTGCTCCAGGCGCTGTGGTCGCGGGACGTCCCGCCCACGGCGCGCAAGATGCTCCAGAACGCGGTCTCCGGACTGCGTGGCGTTCTCACACCCCACGGCAGCGCCGAGGGTTCCGCGCTGCTGCTCACCCACGCGCCGGGCTACCTGCTGCGCGTGGACCAGAACTCCCTCGACCTGTCTCAGTTCCAGCAGCTGACCGAACAGGGACGAGGTGACCTGTCCTCCGGCAACTGGCCCGCCGCCGCGAAGGTGCTCCGCAAGGCGCTGAGCTTGTGGCGCGGTCCGGTGCTCGCGGATCTTGCGGAGACCGGCATCAACTGGCCGGAGCTGACCGCCATCAAGGACTGGCGGCTGGCGACGCAGGAGGACTGCTTCGAGGCAGAACTCGCCTGTGGAAGGCACTACGAGGTCATCGGCGAACTCGAATCGCTGATCGAGGTCGAACCGTACCGCGAACGGCTCAACGGGCAGCTCATGCTCGCGCTGTACCGGTGTGGCCGGCAGGTGGACGCGCTGAGCGTCTATCGCCGTACGAGAGCGGCGTTGGTGGAGGAACTCGGTCTCGAGCCAGGCCGCGAGCTCCAGGAACTGGAGCGCGCGATTCTCGACCACGCTCCCGCGCTGGACCTGCCGCCGTCGGTGCAACGCAGGCACCTGCTCGCCGTCGGCCAGTCTTCTCCTGTGCCCGCTCCTGTCGTGATCACGCCGCCGCCGGCCCCCGTCGCGGAGCCCGTTGCTCCCGCGCCGGCCGTGGACGTGACGATCGTGGAGCGCAAGCTCGTCAGCGTCGTGATGGTGTCCGCCCAGCTCGGTCTCGCGGCCGGCGACGGCGATCCCGAGGACGTCGACGCGGTGCACCAGGAAGTCGCTTCCGTTGTCTCCGCTGAAGTTTCCCGGTTGGGCGGTGTCGTCGGCGGCAACGTCGGTTCGGTGTTCCTCGCGTTGTTCGGTGTACCACGTACTTCTGAGGACGACGCTGACCGTGCCGTGCGAGCCTCGTTGGCCATCCGCGACCGTCTCTCCTCTGTCGCGGACGTGCAGATCGGCGTTGCGACCGGCGACTCTCTCGTGCGCCTGCCTTCTTCTGGCGCGCCTACTGCCACCGGCGTGCTGCTCGACCAGTGCCGTCAGCTGATGGCGTTGTCGCCTTTAGGCGCGGTTCGCGCGTGCAGTGCGACTCGTGAGGCCGCTGGTTCCGTGACGTGGTCCGCTGATCCCTCCCCCACCGGTGGCTGGCAGGCGGTCTCGTGCGTGTCTCCGCGCGGCGCGACCCGTCGTTCGCAGGCCGCGGTGCCGTTCGTCGAGCGCGAGCGTGAGTTGCTCGTGCTGCAAGGTCTACTGGACGAGGTTCGCACTCGTCGCCGTCCGCACTTCGTGACCGTGCTCGGTGAAGCGGGCGTGGGCAAGACACGGCTCGTCAACGAGCTCAACTCGTCTTGTTCGATGGCTCTGCGTGGCACCGCTACGGCTTTTGGCGACGACCACGGCTACGGCCCGTTGTGCGACGTTGTGCGCGGTTTTGCTTCACCGGAGACGCTGAGAGCCGCCGTTTCGTCGTTGGTCGGCGTCGGTGAGCTCGCGGACAACCTGGCGGCGAGCCTGGCCGGGCTGGTGGAGCCGTCCCCGTCGGTGCCCGCCGACTTCTCGGCGTGGCGCCGGTTCCTGGAGGAGATCGCCGAGTCCGAGCCGCTGGTCGTCTTCCTGGAGGATCTGCACTGGGCGAACGACGTGGTGCTCGACTTCGTGGAGGAGCTGAGCGAGCACGCGGGTTCCGTGCCGCTGCTCGTGATCGCCACGGCTCGGCCGGAGTTGTTGCAGCGCCGTCCGTCCTGGTTCGGCGGTAAGCGCAATGCCACGACGATCAGCTTGGAGCCGTTGTCCCACAACGGAACCCGCAGCCTCATGAACTCACTGCTGGAGGCTCGCGAGCTGTCGTCCGAACTGTGGCAGGCACTCGTGTCGTGCGTCGGCGGCAACCCGTTGTTCGCCACCGAGTACGCCCGCATGGTCGCGGACCCGCGCATGCCGTGCGTGCAGAACGATGGTGCGTTGCCGGTACCGCCGCCTGTGCGTGGTGTGCTCACGGCTCAGCTCGACTCGTTGCCGTTCGAGGTGAAGGCCGTGCTGCAGGACGCGGCCGTCGTGGGTGATCTGGTGTCGCCTGGCGCGGTGGCCGCCGTGGGTCAACGCGACCCGCTCGAGGTGGCCAAGGCGTTGGAGTTGTTGGAACAGCGCGACTTCCTGCGCCGGCAAGGCCGCAACAGCGAGACCGGCGAGATCGAATACGGCTTCCGTCACCTGCTCGTGCGTGACGTGGTGGCAGAGCAACTTCCTCGCGCCGTGCGTGCTCTCAAGCAGGAGCGTGCCGTCGCGTGGTTCGAGGAGCCGGCGCTGGACCTCACCGACCGCCGGGCGGGCTGATCCCGCTCCGGGCAATGCTGAACGCCGAGCAGCGCGTCCCACCCCCAGCGCGCTGCTCGGCGTTCGGTTGTTCGATCTAGCCGCGGACGACCTGCACCAGGTGGTCGACGACCTCCGCGACCGGCACGTCGGCGCGCTCGCCGGACTTGCGGTCCTTGACCTCGACGACGCCGTCCTTGAGGCCGCGGCCGACCACCAGGATCGTCGGGATGCCGACCAGTTCGGCGTCCGCGAACTTCACGCCGGGGCTCGCCTTGCGGTCGTCCAGCATGACCTTGAGGCCCTTGGCGCTGAGCTGCTTCGCGAAGTCCTCGCCGGCCGCGGTGAGGGTCTCGTCCTTGCCCGCGATGACGACGTGGACGTCGGCGGGGGCGACGTTACGGGGCCAGATCAGGCCGCGGTCGTCGTGCGACTGCTCCGCGATGACCGCGACGAGCCGCGAGACGCCGACGCCGTACGAGCCCATGGTGATGCGGACGGGCTTGGAGTCCGGGCCGAGGGCGTCGAGCGAGAACGCGTCCGCGTACTTGCGGCCGAGCTGGAAGATGTGGCCGATCTCGATGCCGCGCGCGGCGACCAGCACGCCCTGGCCGTCGGGCGACGGGTCGCCCTCGCGGACCTCGGCGACGTCGATGACGCCGTCGGGCGTGAAGTCGCGGCCCACCACCAGGTCGAGGATGTGGTGATCGGTCTTGTCCGCGCCGGTGACCCACGCGGTGCCCTTGACGATGCGGGGGTCGGCGAGGAAGCGGACGCCGTTCGCCTGGATCGCGCCCGGTCCGATGTAGCCCTTGACCAGGAACGAGTTCTTGGCGAAGTCGGACTCCTCGAGCATCGCGACCTCGGCGGGTTCCACGGCTGCTTCGAGACGCTTGAAGTCGATCTCGCGGTCGCCGGGGACGGCCACGGCGAGCAGCTCCCAGTCCTTGCCGGGGTGCTTCACCTTGACCAGGACGTTCTTCAACGTGTCCGCCGCGGTGAACTTGCGGTCGGTGTTCGCGTTGAGGAAGTCCACCAGCGACTCGATGGTGGGCGTGTTCGGCGTGTGGTGCACCTGCGCCGCGGGCTTGTCGTCGATCGACTGCTCGGCGGGCGCGGGCGTGGCGACGGCCTCGACGTTCGCCGCGTAACCGGACTCGGTGCTGCGGACGAACGTGTCCTCACCCGTCTCGGCGACCGCGAGGAACTCCTCGGACGCGGAGCCGCCCATCGCGCCGGACGTGGCGGAGACGATCACGTACTCCAGGCCGAGCCGGTCGAAGATGCGGATGTAGGCGTCGCGGTGGTCCTGGTACGACTGGCTCAGGCCCTCGTCGGTGAGGTCGAACGAGTACGAGTCCTTCATCAGGAACTCGCGGCCGCGCAGGATCCCCGCGCGGGGACGCGCCTCGTCGCGGTACTTGGTCTGGATCTGGTACAGCGTGACGGGGTAGTCCTTGTACGAGCTGTACTCGCCCTTCACCGCGAGGGTGAACATCTCCTCGTGCGTGGGACCGAGGAGGTAGTCGGCGCCCTTGCGGTCCTTGAGACGGAACAGGTTGGGGCCGTACTCCTCCCACCGGTTCGTCGCCTCGTAGGGCTCCTTGGGCAGCAGCGCGGGGAACTGGATCTCCTGCGCACCGAAGGCGTCCATCTCCTCGCGGACGACGGCCTCGATGTTGCGCAGGACCTTGAGCCCGAGCGGCAGCCAGGTGTACCCGCCCGGCGCGACGCGGCGGACGTAGCCGGCGCGCACCAGCAGCTTGTGGCTGGGCACTTCGGCGTCCGCCGGGTCCTCGCGAAGAGTGCGCAGGAACAGCGACGACATCCTGGTGATCACGGTGGGTACTCCTCGTTCACGGGCAGTTGAAACAGCGTACTGGTTGGACGTTTCCCGAAATCGCGCGCGGTGCTTCCGACGGGCCCTGACCTGGGCGAACCAGAATTGTCAGACCCCCTGAGTAGCGTCCGTCGCATGTCCCTGACGATTGCCATGATCACCATCGACACCGGCGACGCGCGCAAGCTCGCGGAGTTCTGGACGGCCGCGCTGAACACCACCGTGCAGAACGACTGGGGCGAGTTCCTCGTCCTCGCGCCGAACACCGAGAACGGTCCGGCCCTCGGCATCCAGCAGGTGCCGGACGCCACGCCGGGCAAGAACCGCGTCCACTTCGACTCGCACGTGCCGGACCGCCTGGCGGAGGTCGCCAGACTCGTCGAGCTCGGTGCCACCGAGGTGGCGGTGCACAGCGTCCCCGGTCTGGTCTGGTCGGTGCTGACCGATCCGGACGGCAACCAGTTCTGCGTCGGTCAGGCCGGCGAAGAGCTTTAGGCGTTCAGCTTGACCGGCAGCCCGTAGTCGATCCAGGTCCGCGCCACCTCGAACCCGGCGCGCTCGTACACGCCGAGCGCACGGGTCGAGTTGGCCGAGTCCACGGACAGCCCTGCGCGGTGGTAGCCCTGCGCCTTGCCCTGAGCCAGCGTCCAGCTCAGCAAGGCCGAGGCGACACCACGCCCGCGGTGCTCCGCGAGAGTGCCGACGTCCCCGATCCACAGCTCGCGGACGCCGGTCATCTCCTCGACGACCGGGTAGTGCCGTGCCAGCACGAAACCGACGACGGCGCTGTTCGCGAGCGCCAGGAAGGAGGTCTGCGGGACGAACCGCTTGCTGTTCGTGAAGGACGCGGCCCATTCCTCCGGGCTGCGCTCGACCGAACCCCAATGCTCGGCGAACGCCGCGTTGCACACCTCGCGAACCTCTTCGTCGCGAGCGGCGGAGAACGGCACGATCTCGTAGTCGGCCGGGATCGGGACCTGGGCGAGTGACTCGCCCAGTGCCACCTCCAGCTCGTAGAAGTGGCGGTCCGCGCGGAAGCCGAGTGCTTCGCACAGCGCGACGTGGCCAGCTGAACGGCTCTCGGCCATGGTGCTCGCCACCATCGGCATGACCGGGTGACGCGCGGCGTGCAACTCGCGCGCCATGGTCATCAGCCGAGGCAACAGCTCACGGCCGATGCCGTTGCGGCGGAACTCCGGGTGCACCATCCCGTCCAGCCGGACGCGGTGCGTGCCCACGGGTTCGTCTCGCAGCACGACGAAGCCGTACGCCGCAAGGGTTCCGTCCACGAGCACGGCCAGCGACCCGTTGAGCAGGTCCGCCTCGGCGAACGACTCGGTGAAGTCCTCTTCGGACAGCAGTTCTCCGGTGTCGTCGACCGCCTCGCCCGCGTTGTACAGCGCGGCCACCACAGGGATGTCCGCGGTGGTGAGCGGGCGCCAGACGAGTTCCACTCAATCGACGCTACGGGGAGGTGATAAGCCCAACAACCGAATAACGCGTTGCCCGCCGTGCGACACCAACGCCATTCCGCGCATGCTCGCCGTCGAGCAGGCGAGCCTCGACGAGGGGACGTGTTCGAGAATGGGCACGCCCTGGCGTGGGAACGCTGGGTGCGCGCCAACCCGGACTCCCCGCACGCCGAAGACGTCCGCGCCAAGGCGGACAGGGCCCGCAGCAACCGCCTGCGCGGGTGGCGCGGCACCATGGGCCTCGCCGACGTGACGCTCCAGGCGCCGTAGCGACCACAGCCGAGGGTGAGTACCGGCACGTGCCTGCCGTTTGCGAGGCCGACGCATGCCGCTCCACCGTTTCGCACGGACGGCGCGGCATACCCAGCCGCGAACACCAGACGGCACAGGCGCCGTCGAGATCACGGCCGGGTGAGTGCCGGCACGTGCCTACGACTTGCGAGGCCGACGCACGCCACCCCACCGTTCACACGGATGGCGCGGCATGCCCAGCCCGGAAAGCCAGACGCCACAGGCGTCGTGGAGAACACGACCGGGCTCGAACCGGCGTCCCCCCGGATTAAGAGCCGGGCGCTCTACCACTGAGCTACGTGTTCCACGCGTTCGGCCGGCCGGGCTCGAACCGGCGTCCGCCCGGTCCCAGAGCCGGGTGTTCTACCGCTGAACTACAGCCGAACGCGGTACAGCCTCACTCAGTCGACCGCGTCCTGTCCACCCAATACCTCGGTGTTCAGCGACTTGCCGCTGAACACCCGCGCGCGACGCAACGCCATGGCCCACAACGGATCGGACACGGACACGCCGTGCACGAGCTCCGGGGTCGGCCGGAAGCGCGCGATGCCGCTGTGCGCTCGCGGGGCCGTCCATCCGGAACGTTCGGGCTCCACGCGGTGCTCACGGCATGCCGCCTCCACGTCGGCGCGCGTGCAGACAGCCGTGCCGGCGAGCACGTCCCACGGCAGCGGCAGGCGCGACCACACCGAGGTGTCCGGGTGCAGGCCGCCTCCCGACATCTGGTGCCAGCGGGCGAGGTCCGCGGCGACCACGCGCATCACCTTGCCCGGCCAGGCGTCCTCGACCAGCGAGGTCAGGCCGGCGGCGTGCAGGCAGGTGATCCAGCCGGCGCGCGCGGCGTTGTAGGCGCCGGCCAGGGCGTTCCAGGTCGACGAGTCCACGCCGCGGCGCACGACCATGGTCGCGTGGTCGATGTCGGACGCACGCCACAGCTCGCCCAGCTGTGTTGCCACCGACCTGGTCGCCGCCGACCACCGGCCGAGCAGTTCGCCGAGCTGTTCTGGACGCAGCTTGCGCAGGACGTCCCACGTCGGACAGGCCAGCGCGATCATGGCCCAGTCGGTGCGGGGCGTGCAGCGCGCGAACAGCAGGTCCGCCACCTGGTCGAACGGGTTCTCCCGGCCGGCGAGCGAGAACTCGCGGCGCAGCTTGCGCCGGGACGTGAAGTAGGCGATGAAGCACGCCGCGTCCGGGTCGGCGCGGAACCGGTCGCGGTCGATCGAGCCGACGAACCCCGCCGCCGCGAGCAGCGTCATGCGCCGCATCTTCCGCGCGCGTTCCAGTCGGCCGGCCTTCGCGGAAAGCCGGCGCAGCATGCGGAAACGCCGGTTGTACTGACGCTTCGACAATTCGATGCCCGCGTCGGCACGGGCCTCGCGGTTCAGCCGGTCAGCGAGGAAGTCCGTGCGTGCCGGGTCCCAGTTGATCTCGGCGCCGGCGAAGGCCGCGAACTCCAGCACCGAGATCGGGTCGTCGACGTCGACGGTGCCTCCGTCCACACCGAACAGGAAACGGGTCGCGGCCACCTGACGTGCGGCACCGACCGGCCGGGCGTAGTCGTCGCTCATGCCGGAGAAGCCGTGCCACCGCGACGCGTGCTGAGCCACCTCGCGGAGCACCGCGCGTTCGCCATGCGTCAGCGAAGGCTGTGCCTCCAGCACGAGGGCGGCCACGTCCTCCGGGCGCAGCCGTGCGTCGAGTGAGTCGTAGAGACGGTCCAATGCGTCCACGCATTCCAGAGCACCACGCAGGTCCAGCGGTTTTCCAGCTTTGCCCTACGATTTCCCACCGTGCTGGTGCTGCTTCCCCCGTCGGAGACCAAGGCGATCGGCGGCGAGGGCGCGCCGCTCGACCTCGACGCGCTGTCGTTCCCCGAGCTCAACCCGGTCCGCGACAAGCTCGTGTCGGCGCTCGCCGACCTGGCCAAGGACGTTCCGGCGAGCCTCAAGGCGCTCGACATCTCCGAGCGCCAGGTCGATGAGGTGCACCGGAACGCGGCGTTGCGCACGTCCGAGACGACGCCCGCGCTGCTGCGCTACACCGGCGTGCTCTACGACAACCTGGACTTCCCGTCGCTCAAGAAGGCCGAGAAAGAGCGGGCGTACGAACGGCTCGCGGTCGCGTCGGCGTTGTTCGGGGCGATCCGCGGTGGCGACCCGGTTCCCGCGTACCGGTTGTCGGGTGGCAGCACGCTTCCGTCCCACGGCAGCCTGCGCACGTTGTGGAAACCGGCGCTGGAGCCCTTGTTCCGGGAGACCGACGAGTTCGTCGTCGACCTGCGTTCCGGCGCGTACTCGAGCCTCGCGCGGATCCCGCACGCCGTCGTCGTCCGGGTGATCACGAGCGAAGGCAAGGTCGTGAGCCACTTCAACAAGGCCCACAAGGGACTGCTCGCGCGGGCAATCGCGACCAGCAAGGCCGATCCGGACGACCTGAAAGGCCTGGTCAGGCTCGCGCAGAAGGCCGGGTTGAAGATGGTGCCCACCGGCGAGAAGACCGCCGACCTGATCACGGATTAATTCGGTTGCGGGCCCGGCGGGAGACCGGGCAAGCTTCAGTTCGCCGAAGCGCGGCGTGAGGAACGAGGAGGTGCGACATGTCAGAGCCTGTCTTTGGACGCGGCACCGCATGCGCGACCCCGTCCTCCGCCCTTCGCGCCTGATCAGCATCGTTTGATCGCAGAGCGCCAGTGGGGCGGTCACCTTCACCATCCGGGAGACCCCACCGTGCGCGAGCACGATCTTTACGAACGCTACGAATCTGCTTTCGATGGCGCCGACGAAACCATGCGGCGCAAGGGAAAGCGCACCAACAAGAACGCCGCCGACGCGGAACCGACGCGTCGCGGCCGGATGACCGAAGAAGAGAAGCTGCGGATCTCGCGGCTGCGCGAGGACCAGCTCAGCACGGCGGACACCCCCGAGGACGGCGATCGCTGGTCCACGTGGGGCGACGCCGACCAGGGGCCCAAGCCCTACCCGGCCTGGCTCATCACCGAACTGGCCGCGGTCGACCGCGAGCTGGGCATCGTGAAGACCGGCAAGGAGGCGGACGTCTTCCTGCTGGAACGCGCGATGGGTGAACGGGCGTGCCTGCTCGCCGCCAAGCGCTACCGCAGCAACGACCACCGGATGTTCCACCGCGACGCGGGGTATCTGGAAGGCCGGCGGATGAAGAAGTCCCGCGAGATGCGGGCCATCCAGAACCGCACCTCGTTCGGGCGCAACCTGATCGCGGAGCAGTGGGCCGTCGCGGAGTTCGCGGCGCTCACGAAGCTGTGGCAGATCGGCGCACCCGTGCCGTATCCGGTGCAGCGCAGCGGCACCGAGCTGCTGCTGGAGTTCATCGGTGACGACAAGGGCACCGCGGCACCACGGCTCGCACAGGCCCGTCCGGACGAGGACGAGCTGCTCGACCTGTGGCGGCAGCTGGTCAGCACGTTGATGACGCTCGCGGAAGCGGGTCTCACCCACGGCGACCTGTCCGCGTACAACCTGATGGTCCACGAGGGCAGGCTGATCATGATCGACCTGCCCCAGGTGGTCGACCTCGTCGCGAACCCCCGCGGGCCGGAGTTCCTCGACCGCGACGTCCGCAACATCTGCGGCTGGTTCACCTCGCGCGGCCTGCCGCCTGAGATGTCCGACCCGTCCGCGCTGGTGGCGACGCTGCTGGACGTGGCGGGTATGGGGTGAGTCACCTTGCGCGTCCGGCCGTGTCCAACGACACTGCCGGGCGCGCAGGCCGTGGCCATTGATCAGCTAGACTGTGCTGTACACCGATGAAGGCTTGACGGCCGTTGACCGGTGTTTCCACCCACTCATCAGCGGCGTGACCATCACGCCGGGCCCGTCCTTGTGATCGGCACCGCGGTAGCGCGCGGGGCAGCCTCGAGACGTGCCATGTCCCGGAGGTTTGTTTTGCCATCAATGTCCGAAGGTCGTTCCGAGCGTGTACAGAGCCGCAGGTCACCGCGGCGCCGCCCGGGCCGCCAGGGCAATTCCTCGCGTCCGCAGCAGCGGGTCGAGGAACCGATCGTCGCCGAGGTCTTCGAGAGCACGCTGCCGGAAGGCCCGCTGCCCTCGTTCGCCGAACTCGGCTTGGCCGACGCGCTGATCCGCTCGCTCGTCGCCAACGAAATCACCGCGCCGTTCCCGATCCAGGCGGCCACCCTTCCCGACGCCATGTCCGGCCGTGACATCCTCGGCCGCGGCCAGACGGGCTCGGGCAAGACGCTCGCGTTCGGTCTCGCCATGCTGACCCGCCTCGCGACCGGCCGCTCGCAGCCGAACAAGCCGCGCGGCCTGATCCTCGTCCCGACCCGCGAGCTCGCGATGCAGGTGGAAACGGCGCTCACGCCGCACGCCCGCGCGCTAGGCCTGTGGTGCCGCGTCATCGTCGGCGGCACGTCGTTCCCGCGCCAGATCGATCACCTGCGCCGCGGCGTCGACCTGCTGATCGCGACGCCGGGCCGGTTGTCCGACCACGTCCGCCAGGGCACGTGCGACCTCGGCTCGGTCGAGATCACCGCGCTGGACGAGGCCGACCAGATGGCGGACATGGGCTTCATGCCCCAGGTCCGCGCGATCCTCGACCTCACCCCGCAGGACGGGCAGCGCCTGCTGTTCTCCGCGACGCTCGACGGCGACGTGGACAAGCTGGTCCGCCAGTACCTGCACAACCCGGTGACGCACTCGGTGGCCCCGGCCACCGCCAGCGTCACGACCATGGAGCACCACCTGCTGTTCGTGTCCGCGGAGGACAAGCAGAACGTGGTGAACGAGGTGGCCGCGCGCGAGGGCCGCACGATCATGTTCGTGCGCACCAAGCACCACGTGGACCGCCTGGCCAAGAAGCTGCGTTCGATGGGCGTCAACGCCGGAGCGCTGCACGGCGGCAAGGCGCAGAGCGCGCGCACCCGCGTGCTCGGCGAGTTCCGCGAGGGCACCATGCCGGTCCTGATCGCCACCGACGTCGCCGCCCGCGGCATCCACGTCGACGACGTCTCGCTGGTAGTCCACGTCGACCCGCCGGCCGACCCGAAGGACTACCTGCACCGCGCAGGCCGCACCGCCCGCGCCGGCCAGTCCGGCACGGTCGTCACGCTGGTCACCCACGACCAGCGCCGCGCGGTCCAGGGCATGGCAGCACGAGCAGGCATCCGTCCGGAGAGCACGAAGGTGCGCCCCGGCGACGACGACCTGATCCGCATCACCGGTGCCCGCATCCCGAGCGGCGAGCCGATCATCGAACGCGAGAAGCCGGCCCGCCGCAGCGGCAGCGCCGGTGGCCGTCGCTTCGGCGCCCCGGCAGCCGGTGGCGGCCGCGGCGAGTACCGCGGCGGCTCCGGCCGTCGCACCGAGGGCGGCGAGTTCCGCGGTGGCCCGCGTCGCTCGGAACGCTCCGAGGGCGGCCGCGGCTTCGGCCGGGCAGCAAGCAGCACCGGGCGTCCGCGCCGGGCGCCGCAGCACTGATCTGATTCGACGACGAGGGCCGCTTCCCACCGGGGAGGCGGCCCTCGTCGTGTGTGGGCCTCGTGCGGCCGCGTCACCTCCTGCCGAGGCACAGGTTCTGCGGGACTACGCCCGTCAGCAGCAGGCGCCGCGACACCGACCGGACTCAACGGCAACAGCCGCTTCCCCGCGGGGAGGCGACCCTCGTCGTGTGTGTGCGGCGAGTTGTCCACAGATCGGTGAGCGGTGGGTTGACACGCCCGAATCGTCGCTACGTTGAGTGGAGGTGGGCGGTAAGCCCCCTGGGTGGGCGGGGCCCTCGGCGGCGATCGTTTTCGCGCCGGCGCATAAGGTGCGGCATGGGGCGGAACTGGTACCTGCTGTGGAGCGGCAGCGCCATCTCGGCGCTCGGCGACGGCATCTTCCTCGCCGCGCTCCCCCTGCTCGCCACGACCCTCACCCAGGATCCGAAGCTGATCGCGGGAGTCAGCTTCTTCGCCGCGCTCCCCTGGCTGCTGGCCGCACTCCCCGCCGGCGCGGCGGCCGACCGGTACGACGGTCGGCGTCTGCTCGTCGCAGCCCTTTGGGTCCAGTGCGCGCTCATGGCCGTGCTGGCGGCCTTTCACAGTGCGCACATCGCGTTCCTTTACGGCATGGCGTTTCTGATCGGCACCGCCGAGAACGTGCCGAGGGCGGTGGGACAGCCGCTCATCAAGGCCACCGTCGAGAACCACCTGCTGGAGCGGGCGAACGGGAGGCTGTTCGCGTCGCAGGCGGTGGCGCTGCAGTTCGTGGGGCCGCCGCTGGGTGGGTTGCTGTTCGCGATCGCGGTACCAGCGCCGTTCTGGGTCAACGCGCTGACGTTCGCCATCGCGGCGGTACTGGTCACGAGAATGCGTACCGAACGCAGAGAGTCACCGACGAGACCGAAGGTCATCGAAGGCTTGCGGTGGTTGATGAAGCACAAGGCGCTGCGAACGGTCACGTTGGTCAGCGCCACGACGAACTTGTGCATCGCGATGACGATGGCCACGCTCGTGTTGTTCGCCCAGCACAGGCTCGGGCTGACGAACGCCGGGTTCGGGGCGTTCCTCGCCACCCTCGCCTGTGGCGGTGTCGCGGGCGGGTTGCTCGCCGAGCGGCTGCTTGCCGAGTATCGCAACACCGTCACCGTCACCGTGTTGCTGATTCCGTTGATGTGGCTGGGGATTGCGACGGTGGCGCGCGATCTGCTCACGGTCGCGGTGTTCGCGGTGGTCAGTTCGTTCTGCACCGCGGTGTGGGGTGTGGCGACGGCGGCCCTCAGACAACGAGCGGTGCCGACGGAACTGCTGGGCCGCGTCAGCAGCGCGCAGACCCTGATCACCTGGGGTGTTCAGCCGGTCGGCGCGCTGCTGGGCGGCCTTGTCGCTGACTACTTCGGACTGTTGGCGCCGTGGTACGTCGCTGTGGTGCTGCGTACCGCGGTCGGGTTGCTCAGCCTGAAGCCGTTACGCGCTCACTTGGTGGGCGCGGCCTTGAAGGTCCACTTGGCGACGTCGCCGGAGCAGGACGCCGCTGTCACCTTGCCCGAAGCGTCTCGGTAGCACTTGGTGTTGTACTGCATGTCCGAGATGGTCTTGTTCGGGTTGATGGACCACTGCTGGGCCGGGCCGCCGTCGCACTTCTTCAGCAGCACCTTGCCCGAGGACAGCGTGGTGCACTGCTGCGGTGAGCCCTGTTCCATGAACGCGCCGTGGAACTTGAACTGCTGTGAGGCGGCGCCGTTGCAGGTGGCCGTGGTGAGCTGTGCGCCGGAGGAGCCGCCCTGCAGGCACTTGCCGGTCGAGACGTTCTTGTACTCGCCGTTGGTGGTTTTGGGCTTCGCGCCGCCGTAGCACTCGCCGGTCGAGGTGTTGAAGATCGGCGTCGAGTCCACGGTCAGGTTCGACGGCGGGTTGATGATGGTTTCCTCCATCACCGGCTTGCCGTCGTCGTGGTAGTTGGTCAGGGCGTCTTCGCAGTCGATGGCGTTCATGGCGTTGCCGCCCTTGCCGCCCACCCACGCGTCGAAGTGCCACAGCTTCGGGCCGCCGTTGGGGCCGTTGCCGTTCCAGTCCTGCTCACAGGAGGAGCAGGAGTCCTCCATGATGAAGTACTTCTTCACGCGCGGGAAATAGATCTTCGTGCCCGGCTTGGCTTCCTTGCTGGACGTCGCGAACGTGATCGGGTCCGACCAGGTTCCCTTGCCGCCGGCCGAGTTGTGGATCTGCGGGTACGCGATGTCTCCGCCCGGCGGGGTGTTGTCGTACCAGCCGTAGAACGTCCAGAAAACCTGTTGTGATCCCGGGACCGCGCTCGCTGGTGACGAAGCGAACAAACCGGACATCATCAACACAATTGCTGCCGCCACAGACAAGGCGCGTTTCATGCATGCCTCCGCACAAACCGGTGGACTTAGGCGGCGTGAATGCAGAGTCCACCGGTCGGGCGGCTTTTGTAAAGGAACTTACCTAACTATTTGCGGAAGCAATGCCGGCGACGGGGCCCACCACGATGATCGCCGGCGGACGAACTTCCCAGGCCTTCACGTCGGCACCCAGAGAGTCCAAAGTGGACCGGTAGACGCGCTGAGATGCCGTGCTGCCTTCCTGGATCACGGCGACGGGTGTCGTGCCGGGGCGGCCTTCCATCAACGCCGTGGCGAACGCACCGGCGCGTTCGACGGCCATCATCAGCACGACGGTGCCCTGCAGGCGTGCGATGGCAGACCAGTCGACGAGAGAGCGCGGGTCGTCTGGTGCAACGTGGCCGGAGACGACGACCACCTCGTGTGCCACACCTCGGTGCGTCACCGGTACACCGGCCAA
Source organism: Lentzea sp. NPDC054927 (assembly GCF_053610285.1). Taxonomy (NCBI): domain Bacteria; kingdom Bacillati; phylum Actinomycetota; class Actinomycetes; order Pseudonocardiales; family Pseudonocardiaceae; genus Lentzea; species Lentzea sp. NPDC054927. The sequence continues at coordinate 199,315 of NZ_JBSGXZ010000010.1, read as the reverse complement.
AGCGGGCACGCCGAACGCGGACGTCACGCCTGGCACGACCGTGACCGGGATGCCTGCCTCGGCGCACGCCAGCAGCTCCTCGAAGCCGCGCCCGAAGACGTACGGGTCGCCGCCCTTCAACCGGACGACGAACTTCCCCTCCTTGGCGCGGTCGATCAGCGTCTGGTTGATGAACTCCTGCGTCGCCGCACGGCCGTACGGGATTTTCGCCGCGTCCACGACCTCGACGTGCGCGGGCAGTTCCTCCAGCAGCTCGCGCGGGGCCAGCCGGTCCGCGACGACGACGTCCGCGTGGGCCAGCAAACGCTTGCCCTGCACGGTGATCAGCTCGGGGTCGCCGGGACCTCCGCCCACCAGTGCCACGCCGACCGGCGGGGCGGCCTGGTCCGCGATGCGACCGTCGCGCAACGCCGCCACGAGGCCGTCGCGCACCGAAGCCGACCGGCGGTGCTCGCCGCCTGCCAGCACGCCGAGCACCATGCCGTCGTGCGTGCCGACTGCCGGCGTCACGGCCGTGCCTTCGACGGCGATGTCCGCGCGCACGCAGAACACACGCTGCGCAAGCGCTTCATCGCCGATCTGCGTGTTCACCTCTACGTTCGACGTGCAGGCCACCACGTACCACGCGCCCTCGACGTCACCGGCTTCATAACGCCGCTGGTGCCAGGTCAGCTCCCCCGCGTCGACCATGCCCTGGACGGCGGGCGTGACGGACGGCGACACGAGTTCGACTGCGGCGCCGGACGCGATCAGGCGGGGCAGGCGGCGCTGGGCGACCGTGCCTCCGCCGACCACGAGGACGCGCCGGCCCCGGAGATCGAGGCCGGCCAGGTAGTGCTGTTCAAGGGCCATGCGTAGAAGCATCCACACCGGACACGTCGTGTCCAGTTGAAGGGAACATGGTCACAGCCGCAACAGCTCGAACGACGTCGCCAGCCCGCCGCCGAACTGCCTCCCCACGGCCTCCGCCATCGAACGAAGAAACGGCTCGGGGTCCGCCATGTCGCCGCTCAGCGCCTCGAGATAGGCCTTGTGGGCGCGCAGAGATTCCACCGAAGCGCCGAACGAGTCAGTGATGTCCACGGCGTGTGTCGACAACGGTGAGGATGCCGCCAGCACGTACTTGACGCCTTCCCACTTCTCCAGCCCCAGGTCCGGGAAGATCCACCGGTTGCCCGCGTCCCGCACCGCGTCGACGGCAGCACGGCCGACGGCGATGTGGTCGGCCATGTTCAGCCCGCCACCGGGCCAGGTCTCGCGGTAGTTGCCCGTGATCACGACCTCGGGCTTGTACCGGCGGATGGCGGCCGCGATGTCGCGGCGCAACGGCGCGCCGTACTCGATGACGCCGTCGGGGTGGTCCAGGAACTCGACGTCGGTCACGCCGACGGCCGCGCAGGACGCGATCTGCTCCTCGACCCGCAACGGTCCGCAGACCTCGGGATCCATCGAGTCGATGCCGGCCTCGCCACGGCACGCGAGCAGGTACGCGATCTTCTTGCCTTGAGCGGTCCAACGGGCGATGGCGCCCGCACCGCCGTACTCCATGTCATCGGGGTGAGCGACGACGACCAGCGCGCTCGACCAGTCCTCCGGCACAGCTTCTAGATCAGCCATGCGTGCAGGGTGCGCGCCGAGGCACGCACCCTGCAACAGACAATCGACTCAGAGCTGAGCGTTGATCACCGAGTAGTACGGCGCGATCCGGCCGTACACGCCGGGGTAGCCCGCGCCGGCACAGCCGCGGCCCCAGGACGTGTCACCGATGAGCTTGCCGCCGAACACCAGCGGGCCACCGGAGTCGCCCTGGCAGGTGTCGACGCCGCCCTGCGGGAAGCCCGCGCACACCATCGAGGTGTTGCTGTACTGCGGGTACGCGGTCTTGCAGGTGCTGTCCGAGGTCAGCGGCACGTTGGCCTTGAGCAGGTACCGCGAGGCGGAACCGCCCGACGACGTGGTGCCCCAGCCGAGGATCAGCGCGGAGTTCCCGGCCGCGTAGAGCGCGGTGTCGGCCGGGGTGGCGAGCGGCAGCGTCGCCGAGTTGATGTTGCGGTCCAGCGTCAGCACGGCGACGTCGTAGCCGGCGGTCGCGGTGGTGTAGCTCGGGTGGACCCAGATCTTGGTCACGTTCGCGACCGTGCCCGCGGTGCTCTGCTTGTCGTCACGGCCGTGCACGACGCGCGTGCTGGCGGCCGAGCGGCCCTTCACGCAGTGCGCGGCGGTGACGACCTTGTTGGCCTTCGTCAGCGTGCCTCCGCAGAACTGCGATCCGGAGGTCGAGGCCAGGTAGACCACCCACGGGTACGTCGACGTGCTGGCTCGCGTGCCACCGACGATCATCGGCGACACGTCGCCGGCGTTGGCCGCGGGGGCGATGAAGAAGATGCTCGCGAGCGCGGAAACCATGACGGACACGATCAGGCGATGCAGGGTTTTCGCCATGTTGCCAGTCCTTCCCGATGACGCTGTGTGTGCAGGGTGTCGAGCAGCGGCACACACAGCGTCACGGGCGGAGAATCAGCAGCACAACCGCCACTTGTCTGTTACGGGCGGTTTGACTTTTGACTCAGGCGATTCCACGTGCCGTGAACGCGGCCTGGACAGCAGCAGCGTCGGCGTCGCCGTAGAGCTTCTTGGCGGTGGCGACGGTGACCGCCGCGGCCGCCGCGAACGAGGTCGTCGGGGAGTACGAGAACTGGGCCTCGAGCACGATCTTGGCCGACTTCTCGCGGCCGAACTTCTTGTAGACGTCGAACAGCGCCCGCGACCAGATCTGACCGTCGAAGTGCACCTCACCCTTGCGGTCGGCGTACTTCAGCTCCGTGTCGGTGCGACGGATGCAGTGCGGTGTCGTGGTCGTGTAGGACGTCGAGTCCCAGTCCATGATGCACGCCAACGGGGTCGTGGTCGTGTCCTGCGAGTCGCGCGAGGACATGATCAACGCCCACCAGTCGCCGAAGCCCTCGCCGATCGCCCCGGACTCGCCGGCGGGGTCACCGAAACCGGGCACCTGTGCGTCCTGGATCGCGTGGCCGAGCTCGTGCCAGATCACCTCGACGTCCTCGGCGTCGTCGACACCACCGGTACCGAACGTGATCTGGTCCTTGTTCGGGTCGTAGAACGAGTTGTCGTCGGCCAGTCCGATCGTGGTGACCTTCTGGGCCTCGTTGTTGATGTTCGTGAAGCCGAGGCTCTGAATGTACTTCTGCGCCTCTGTGATGCCCCAGTAGGCGTTGACCTGCTCGAACAACGCGTTGGACCGCGTGTAGCTGAACTGGTTGTTCGTGTTGTACGCCAGCTTGCTCTTGGCGCCGGTCAGCTGCGCGTAGTTGCCCTTGAGGTATCCGGAACCATCCAGATTGGACAGCGTGACCGATTTGTACGCGGCGGCCGGGACTGCCGAGTCCTTGTTGTTGTCGTCCTTGAGGTTCTGGTTCTGCTGCGACACAACCGGGTTCGGGCTGAACACCTTTCCGGTGCCGTCCGCGTGCTTGACCAGGCTCTCGGACTTCACGACGGCACCGGACTCCGCGTGCACCAGCGTGCGCTCGGATCCCTTGCCGTTGTCGGAGATCACCTCGTAGACGAGGCCGGTGCCGGGCAGCACCTTGAGGTTCGTCCCTTCCGGCACACCGGCCGACTTGGTCTTGGCGTCCTCGGCGGTGACCGCGGGCGTGACGTCGACGGTGCCGACTGTGATCCGGCCGTCGTCCACGGTCTTCGCGCCGGTCGCCTTGTCGACGTGCTCGACGTAGTACGCGCCCAGCACCGGCTTTCCGTCGAAGGTCTGCTCGTACCAGGTGTGCGTGGCGGTCAGGGAGTCGCGGACGGTCAGCAGGCGCAGGCCCTCTTTCGGTGCCGCGGCCTGGGCGTTGACGCTCAGCAGGGACAGGACGACGCCGGCGGTGCAGGCGACAGCGACGAGACGACGCGATCTCATGTCGGTCTCCAGTGCTTCGGGCCCTGGGCAGGGGGTGGGCCGTGTGCATGGCGACGCTAATCAACAAAACTTCAGCGGAGACCCTACGAAAGAAGGAAAAACGTCAGCGGTCCCATACTCCGGGAACAACAATTACGTCAGCTTCGACCGGATTGTCCAGTGTTGGCCCGGTTCCAAAGGCGACGAACGCGACAGCCGCACCACGCGAGGCCAAATCGCACGCGCCGTCGTGGCGGATCTCGGTGCCGGAACGCAGCAGCGGCCCGACAGCGTCGATCGCCTCTGGCGTGCCGACGACGAACGCCGCGCGCCTGATCTCCGCTTCCGCCCGTGGCGTGCGTTCCTCCGCCGAACCCGGTCCCAGCCCGACCAACGCGAGCCGGCCGCGCGGCAACACCCGCGCCGCGGCCACGGTCACGTTGTCGCGCTTGAACTTCTCGGCCGCGAGCTCGACCAGGGCACCGTTGCCGAGGGTCTGCGCGCCACGCAACGCCGCTGCCTCCGCGACGCTCGCGGTGCCCATCGAGTTGCGCACCACCGAACTCGGGTTCGGCACGCCGATCTCGGCCAGCTCCTCGGTCGGGAACGTCAGCAGCTCGGCCGTGTCGCCGTGCCAGAAGCCCCAGTCCTCCACGGCGTCCACGATGCCGGGCTCGTCCGCTTTCGCGTCCGCCGTCGCGAATGCCTTGATGGCGCGCAGATCCAGGCCGCCCTGCGCGTCCAGTTCCGCCAGAGCCGCACCAACGCTCGTGGCCGACGACCCACGCGTCGAGCCCACACCGACGACGAGCGTCCGCGGCACGATCCGCAGCACGTTGTCCTTGGTCGTGGCGGCCCGGTCGTCGACGATGATCATCCACGCCGCGTCCTCGCCCGCCGCGACGACGTTCGGCGGCAGCGCGGGCAACGGGAAGCCCAACGGGTTGCGCAGCACGACCTTCTCGCCCGCCTCGATGGCCGCGGCACAGGCCTCGACGTCGCCGTCCGCGGTGGCGTCGAGCTGCTCGACGAGCTCGTTCAGCACCGAGTCGATCGACGGGCCACCGGTCACCACGGCCGTGCGGTTCAGCAGGTCCGCGACGTGCCGGGCGAACGTGTCCGCATCTCCGGCCAGCGCCACCACGAAGTGCTTGTCGACGCACACCACGGCGGGGTCGGACTGCTTGTCCCGCAACAGAGGCGCGATCAGCCGGACCGCGGCGCCGGCGTCCAGGAACAGCACCGCGGCACCGATCCGCGGCCACAGCTGCAGCACGGCGGGCTTGACCGCACCGTCCGGCACGACCGCGTCCGAGCCGAGCAGACCGGCGAGGTCGGCGGCGTCGCCGCGCTGGTCGGAGCCGGCGAAAACACCGATCACTTCTTGCTTCCCCACAACAAAGTCACCGGGACCGCGGGTGCGAATCCGGAGTCCAGCAGGCGGGAGGCGGTCCAGTGCACGCCCTCCACCTCGTATCCCGCGGCCTGCAACGCGTCGCGGGCAGGCACGATCTCGTCCACCCGTTCCGTCGCGACGACCACGCGCCGGGCGGATACGGCCGCGCTCGCCTTGACCGCGGCGATGTCACCGCGGCCGACGAACACCGCGTCCGGGCGCGGCAACGAGGGTGCGTCCAGCTCGGCTTCCTCCACCCGCACGTCGACGCCGTGCGCGGACGCGTTCGCGATGATCCGCACGCACTGCACGGGGTCGGGCTCGACCGCGATCACCGCGGCACCCAGCCGTGCGCACTCCACGCCCACCGCGCCGGAGCCGGCCAGCACGTCCCACACCAGCACGCCGGGGCGTGGGGCGAGCCGGGCCAGCACGAACGCGCGGACCTCGGCACCGAGGACGTGCGTGCGGCTCGCGAAGGAGTCGTCCGGCAGCGCCCAGCCGTCGTTCGAGCGCAGGAACTCGTTGTCCGCCAGGCACAACACCGCGTCCGGCGCGGTCCAGCGGCGGGTCACCGCGTCGCGCGGGTCCACAGTGGTCAGTTCGCCCGCGTCCGACACCATCAGGATGCGCCGCCAGCCCGAGAGACCCGCGCCGATCTCGGCGGGGCCGATGCCCTCGGCCAGCTTGACGATCACGGCGGAGCGGGCGCGGCACACGTTGAGCGCGGGGCGCAGGCCGTCCGCGGCGTCGACGATCTCGACGGGACGACCCGCCGCGTCCCGCAACGCTTGCACTGTCACGTTTTCCGACATGGCTTCCGGCATCAGTTGCCGGCGGTGCGCTTGGGCTTACGGGCGGCGGGCTTCTTCTTCTGCGTGGACGTCGAAGCCCTGACCGTCGGCGGCTTCGGCTTCTCGGCCGCCACCACGGTCAGCTTCGGCTTGGGCGCGGGCTCCTCGGCCGGCTTGCGGACCGACTGTTGTATTCCCTCGACCGCCGTCCACGCCGGGTTCGGCTCGGCGGTGGGAGCAGCAGGAGCGGCGGGAGCGGGCGCCGGAATCGGTTCGTCGACGCGCGTCGCGATGCGCGAGGCGGCACGGCGCGACCAGCGGGTCGGGCGGGCGGCGCGGATCGGCTCGTCCACCGACGTGGTGGCCGAGGTCGAGACGCGCCGCGTGGGCGCCTTCACCGCGGTGCCGACCAGGAACAGCGTCGGGCGGTACAGCTTGTGCTGTTTCACCACCGACTCCAGCTCGCCGATCGTGGTGTGCACGACCAGTTCGTCTGCCTGGCTCACCTTGTACGCGACGACGACCGGCGTCTCGGTGGAGTACCCGCCCTGCAGCAGCTTCTCGACGAACTGACCGGTGCGCGCGCCCGAGACCGTCGCGGCCATCGTGGTCTGCAACGCGGCGAACTCGCGCACGAGCTCGCTGCTCTCCGGCGAGATCAGCACGGTCGACGACGCCTCGGTCAGAGTGAGCTCGCGGCCGATCTTGGCGGCCGCGGCGGCGACGACGGACACGCCCGGCACGACCTCGACCTCGAGGCCGAGACGCACGCACAGGTCGTGCTGCTCCTGCACGCCACCACCGGTCGCCGCATCGCCCGCGTGCAGGCGCACGACCGTCTGACGTGAAGCAGCGGCACGGCGGTACAGGTCCGTGATCTCCTCGGGCGTCACACGCGAGAAGTCGACCAGTTCGGCGTCGGCGCGTGCGTGCTCGCGGACGCACTCGGCGTCGACGGCACTGGGAGCCCAGATGACGACGTCGGCGTCCGCGATGCGGCGCGCGCCTCGGACAGTGATGAGGTCGGCGGCACCGGGACCGGCGCCGACGAAGGAGACCCGACCGGTCGTCGTCACGACAGCTCCACAGGGGGTTTCGGGGAGAGGCTTAAGCGAAGACCGTACCGCCTGCCACTCCGGCCACGAACGGGTGGCAGGCCCGCACGAAACGGGCCACCGCCTCCGGATCACCGGCCGGGTGCGTGTGGAGGTACGACGCGTGCACGCCACCTGCCACGAAACCTTCCGCGACGGGCCGGGAATCGACGCCGCGCCAATGCCACGCCGGCGGGATCGAGTGCGGTGTGGACAGCTGGGTCCGGTGGAACTCGTGGCCGGTCACGCGGCTGCCGGGTGGGTGCAGCGGCGACGACGTGGCAGCGACCGCGTCCCGATAACCCAAGGTCAACTTCGGCGTCATGAACCCCTCGGCGTCGAGCACGCCGCACATCGGGTGCCCGTCGAGTGATCTCGCGAGGTACAGCAACCCACCGCACTCGGCGTGCACCGGCGCACCCGATCGAGCGAACCGCGTGACCGCATCACGCAACTTCACGTTGGCCGACAAAGCTTCCGCGTGCTGTTCAGGGAATCCGCCCGGCAACACCAGACCCGCGGTTCCCTCTGGCAGGTCCTCGTCGTTGAGCGGATCGACGACCGCAACCGCCGCGCCCGCCGCCTTCAGCACCTCGACGTGCTCGGCGTAACCGAACGTGAAAGCCGCTCCGCCCGCCACCGCGACCAGCGGTTCGTCAGCCACCGCTTCGACCTGCGGTTCCCACGCGGCCACCGCCATCGCGGGCACCGACGACGCCAGCCTGCGCACCGCGTCAAGATCGACGTGCTTCGCCACGGCGGCGGCGATCGCGTCGACCGCGGCGACGGCCTCCGACCCGTGCTCCGCGGCCGTCACGAGCCCCAGATGCCGTGAGGGCAAGGAGAACTGCGGATCGCGCGGCAGCACGCCGAGGACGTCGAGACCGACTTCGTCGCACGCGGATCTCAGCACCTGCTCGTGCCGTTCCGACCCGACCTGGTTGAGGATCACGCCACCGAGCCGGACCGTCGGGTCGTAGCCGCGGAACCCGTGCAGCAGCGCCGCGAGTGATCGACTTTGCCCCCGTGCGTCCACGACGAACAGCACGGGCGCGTTGATCAGCTTCGCGACGTGCGCGGTCGAGCCGACGCCCGCGGTGTCGACCCGTCCGTCGAACAGGCCCATCACGCCCTCGACCACCGCGATGTCACAGCCCTTGGAGCCGTGCGCGAACAGACCAGGGATCCGGTGCTCGCCGACCATCACCGGGTCGAGGTTGCGTCCGGGACGAGCCGTCGCCAGCGAGTGGTAGCCGGGGTCGATGTAGTCGGGCCCCACCTTGAACGGCGCGACCCGCGACCCGGCCCGGCGCAACGCGGCCATCAGGCCCGTCGCCACCGTGGTCTTGCCGCTGCCGGAAGCAGGGGCCGCGACGACCAGCCGGTTCACCATCTGGTCACCACTCGATCCCCCGCTGGCCCTTCTGGCCCGCGTCCATCGGGTGCTTGACCTTGGTCATCTCCACCACGAGGTCGGCGGCGGCGATCAGCTTGTCCGGCGCGTACCTGCCGGTGATCACGACGTGCTGGTGACCCGGCCTGTTCGCCAGCGTCTCCACCACCTCGTCGACGTCGATCCAGCCCCAGTGCAGCGGGTAGGTGAACTCGTCCAGCACGTAGAAGCCGTGGCGTTCGGCGTTGATCCGGCGGGCGATCTCGGCCCAGCCCTCCTGCGCGGCGGCGGCGTGATCGTCCTCGGTGCCATGCTTGCGGGTCCAGGACCAGCCCTCGCCCATCTTGTGCCACTCGACCGCGCCGCCCTCGCCGGTCTCGTCGTGCAGCCGGCCGAGCGCCTTGAACGCGGACTCCTCGCCCACCTTCCACTTGGCGGACTTCACGAACTGGAACACGCCGATGTCCCAGCCCTGGTTCCAGCCGCGCAGCGCCATGCCGAACGCCGACGTCGACTTCCCCTTCATCTCACCGGTGTGCAGCATCAGCAACGGCCGGTTGCGGCGCTGGCGGGTGGTCAGGCCGTCCTTCGGCACCTCGGTGGGTTGTCCTTGAGGCACTGGATTCTCCTTATGCGGCCCGGACGACGCCGGCGAGGTGGTCGGCGCTGAGCTGGTCGAGACGGACGCAGGTGCCCTGCAGGGCTTCCGCGATCTTCTGCGCGAGGCCGAGCCGGACGTGGCCCTGTTCGCAGTCCACGACCACGACAGCGGTCTGTTCGAGCAGGCCGGCGGCCTTCAGGGCGTCCTTCATCGGGTCTCCACCGAGGCCGCTGGACGTCGCGCGGCCGTCGGTCAGCAGCACCACGAGCGGACGCTTCTGCGGGTCGCGCAGCCGTTCGATCTCCAGGACGCGGTGGGCCTTGAGCAGTCCGTCCGCGAGCGGGGTCCTGCCGCCGGTGCGCATCTTCTTCAGACGGGTGGCCGCCGCGTCGACGGAAGTCGTTGGCGGCAAAGCGACTTCGGCCTGGTTGCCGCGGAACGTCACCACGCCGACCTTGTCCCGGCGCTGGTAGGCGTCACGCAACAAGGACACGACGGCGCCGCTGACGGCCGACATCCGCTGCCGTGCCGCCATCGAGCCGGAGGCGTCGACGACGAACAGGACGAGGTTCGACTCCTTGCCTTCCCTGACCGCCTTGCGGAGGTCTCCCGCGGTGAGGAGGAGTCCGGGGCCGCTGCGGCCGCGCGCCTGCTGGTGCGGTGCCGCGTTGGTGAGCGTGTCGACGAGGTGCAGACCGTTGCCGTCCACTTTGGACGACCGCACGATCCGGCCGGTGCGGGCACGGGCCCTGGAACGCTTGCCCGGCGCGCCTTCGCCGACTCCGGGCACCTCCAGCAGCCGTGCCTTGAACGCGGGCGCGGGTTCCGGTGCCGGACGGTCCTGCGGCGCGTTTCCGTTGCCCGCGGGGCCTTCCTGCGGTTCGGGCAGGTCGCCACCGCCGGGGCCGTCGTCGTCCGGGCCCTCCTCCGGTTCTTCGGCGTGCTCGGCTGCCTGGCGCATCGCGTCCTCGAGCTGCTGCTCCTCGATGCCGGGCTCGTCGAACGGGTCGCGGCGGCGCCGATGCGGCAGGGCGAGCCGGACCGCGACCTCGACGTCGGTCTCCTCGACCTGATCCGCACCTCGCCAGGCGGCGTGCGCGGTGGCGGCGCGGGCGACGACGAGGTCCGCACGCATGCCGTCGACCTCGAAAGCCGCGCAGACAGCGGCGATCCGGCGCAGTTCACCGTCCGGAAGGGACACAGCTTTGAGCTTCTCGCGGGCGTGCTCGATCTGCCGCTTGAGCGCCGCGTCTTCTTCAGCCCACTTCGCCGCGAACGTCACGGGGTCGGCTTCGTAGGCCAGCCGGCGCCGGATCACCTCGGTGCGGACGCCGACGTCACGCGCCGCCTTCACCGCCACGGTCAGCCCGAACCGGTCGAGCAGCTGCGGCCGCAGCTCGCCCTCCTCCGGGTTCATGGTGCCGACCAGCAGGAACTGGGACGGGTGCGAGATCGACACGCCTTCGCGTTCGACGTGCGCGCGCCCCATCGCGGCGGCGTCCAGGAGCAGGTCGACCAAGTGGTCGTGCAGCAGGTTGACCTCGTCGACGTAGAGCACGCCCCGGTGCGCGGCGGCGAGCAGACCGGGCTGGAACGCCCGCACGCCCTCGGTCAGCGCCTTCTCCAGGTCGAGCGAGCCGACCAGGCGGTCCTCGGTGGCGCCCACGGGCAGTTCGACCAGCTTGGCCGGACGGCGTTCAACATTCTCGTGCGGCGCGTCCGGGCAGTCGGTGCTGCCGGGCACGCAGCCGAAACGGCAGCCCTGTGAGAGGTCGAGTTCCGGCAGCAGCGCGGCCAGGGCACGCACGATCGTCGACTTCGCGGTCCCCTTCTCGCCGCGCACGAGAACACCGCCGATGCCGGGATGCACGGCGTTCAACAGGAGGGCCAGCCGGAGGTCGTCATGTCCGACGACAGCCGAAAAGGGGTACATGCTCGGCGAAGTCCTTCCTCGGGTGTCCACGCCCGCGGTCGGTGATCAAGAGAGGGGCGAGTTCCTGACTCCCGGCTTCTCCTTCAGACCGGTCACAGTCGCGGGACGGCGCCGGATTCGCACCGGCTTCCTCGCACTCCCCTCACAGCCCCGGCATCGTCGCATTTCGCACCCGCGCTACCAACAGCCAGGTGAGCGACATCGCCCTCAGAGCAGGCTCTGGAACTCCGCCCAGGCCTCCCGGACCTCGTCAGCGGTCCATTCCAGCGCGGGCGCGGCCACGGTGATCTCGGTCTTGGCGAGCGTGCCGTCCCGCCAGAACGAGCCGAGGAACTTGCCGCTCAGCTCCGTCAGCAGCTTCGGGTCACCCGGTAGGTGCAGCGCGAACTGGTGGGTGTGCGGCTCCGGCAGGCCCATCGCCCCGGCCACGACCTTGGCGTGCTCGACGTAGCTGCCGAGCTTCGGGAGCACCGTGTCCAGGCCGTGCATCGCGGACAACGCCGCCGGCCACTGCTGAAACAGCATGCCGCCGTACCGGTGCCGCCAGACACGTGCCTGGTCGACGAAGTCCTGGCTGCCCGCGAGCGCCGCGCCGGACATGCCCTCCAGCGACTTGTAGAACGAGACGTACACCGAGTCGAACAGACCGGCGATCTCCGGCAGCGGCTTGCCCAGCCCGAACGTGCTCTCCCACAGCCGCGCGCCGTCGAGGTGCACGACCGCGTCCCGTTCGCGGGCCTGATCCACCAGCGTGGTCAGCTCGTCCCAGGTAGGCAGGACGAACCCGGCCTCGCGGTCCGGCACCTCGAGCAGCAGCGTCCCGTACGGCTCAGGACAGGTGGCCACCTCGGAGTTCGGCACCTTGATCGGACGCAGCCCGGACAGCACGGTCAGCGCGTCGTCCTCGTGGTTGAGCGGATGCGCCTGCGGGTGCATCGCGACGATCGGGTTGTGCGTGCGGTCGGCCCAGCACTTGAGCGCGATCTGCTGCGCCATCGTCCCGGTCGGCACGAACAACGCGGCCTCGGTGCCCAGCAGCTGCGCGACCCGCTCCTCCAGCGCGCCCACCGGGCCGCCGTCGCCGTAGCGGTCGGGCTCGACGTCCGGCACCGGGCCGAGCTCTTCGAGCAGGGTTCGCTTCGTGACTCCGGAGAGCTGGCGGTTCAACACCCCAGCATCAAACCTCAGCCGCGAGCGCGTCGGCGAGCGAGATAACGCCGGCCCGGATGTCAAAGGCGGTCATGCCCCGGTCGAGCAGGAACGCAATGTGCTCTCCCCTCAACACGGCGAGCAAGGCGTGTGCTTTGAAGGCCGAGCCGACCAGCTTCGCGAGCCGCTTCACGACGATGTCGAAGTGAACGTCGCCGGTGAGCGTCTTCGAACGCTCCAACGCGATGACCAACGGCAAAGAGGCCAGCACGTGGTCGAACAGCGTTCTGGCGAACTCCGCCGCGGTGCGGGCTTCCAGCGAAGCGACGTTGATCCAGGACGCCGCCGTCTCCCCCACGACGGCCTCCACCAGTGCCGACTTGTCACCGAATCTTCGGAACACGGTTCCTTTACCCACGCCGGCCGCCGCCGCGATGTCGTCCATCGACACTGCCTCGATGCCGCGTTCACAGATGAGGCCGGTGGCCGCCGCCAGAACGGCGGCGCGGTTGCGGGAGGCATCGGCACGTTCCATTCCAGCTCCTCGGCATAGGCGGACTGCCAGTCCGCACCGTATTGAGCGGACCGGTCGTCCGCTTGGTGGAGGACCGGTCCGGACCGGCAGTCCGGTGCCACCAGGACGACCGGACCAACGGTCCGCCGAGGCAAGGACGGCAACCGGACCGCGAGTCCGCTGGCGACGCCCGGACTGGCAGTCCGGTTGGCCTCGTGGGTCAGGCGGACCGGCAGTCCGCTTGCCAGGCGTGATCACGGCCACGGAGGTCCGGTCGAGCGGACCGGCAGTCCGGTTGCACATTGCCGACGCTGCGGGACTGGCGGTCCGTTTGACCGTGGCGGCGGCACGGACCGGTAGTCCGATTCATGGCATCGGATCCGGACCGGCGGTCCGGCGACCAGCGACCACGAAGCGCTGTTGCGGCAAGGCACCACCGCGGTCGCCGCGGCCAAGGCCGCTCGCATCCGGCCTGGCGACCGCGTGCTGGTCGAAGCGGCGTCCGGTGGCGTCGGCAGCCTGCTCGTCCAACTCGCGGAACGGGCAGGCGCGACCGTGCTCGCCGCATCCAGCAAGGGCGGGCTCGGCTACGACTGGGACGGCCTCGAGCCGGTCGACGTCGTGTTCGAGTCCATCGGCGGCGCCGTCGGAAAACGAGCGTTCGAGCTGCTCGAGGATGGCGTCGGACGCATGGTCGTGTTCGGGTTCGCCAGCGGTGAGCCGTTGGACGTGACGGCCGGCGACGTCTTCCGCAAGGGCGTCGCGGTCATGGGACTCCCCCGCGACGTGACACCGGAAGAGGTCTTCAGCCACCACCTGAAGCCGGTACTCGGCGAGGTCTACCAGCTCGAAGAGATCGCCGAAGCCCACCGAGCACTCGAAGCCCGCACAACGACGGGCAAGCTCATCGCGCGACCGTGACCGACTTCGGCGCGCGGAACGACAGCAGGTTGAGCCACTCCGGATCGTCACCGACCAGGTGCAACGACGGCTCGTGCTCCGCCACGGTCCGCAAGGTCACCGCGGCCTCCAACCGCGCCAGCCCGGCGCCGAGGCAGAAGTGGCGGCCGTAGCCGAACGCGAGGTGGCGAGGGTCGTTCTCCTTGCCGCTCAACAACAACACGAGCTCCGCACCGGCAGGGACGCGCACACCGGACAGCACGACCTCACGGGCAGTCAGGCGCCTCCAGGTCACCACGGGCGTGTCGGTCTGCAGGACGTCCTCCACGAACGACTCGGCGACGTCGGGCAACGGCAGACGAGCCCACAACGCGCGGTCCTGCAGTGCACGACGCAACGCCGTGGACAACAACTGAGTCGTCGTCTCCTGGCCCGCGATCAGCAGGAAGTAGCAGAGTCCGGCGGAGTCCTCGGCGGACACGCCGGCGTCGGCCAGAGCGCAGAACAGTTCGCCGTCACGGGCGTGGTAGCGCTTGATCAGCCATTGGTGGAAGTCGCCGACGTCGTCGACCAGTTCCAGCTGACGGTCGCGGGAGATGTTGCCCCAGAAGAACTCCAGCGATCCGGAGCTCCAGCGCTTGAGCGTCGGGACGTCGACGTTCTCCAGGCCGAGCAGCTCCATCAGCACGATGGCGGGCAGGTCCCAGGCCAGGTCGCGGACAAGATCGAGCCGGTTGAGATCCGCGCCACCCAGCCGTTCCGAAACCAGCGAGCGGATGCGAGGCTCCGCGGCGGCGACCCGAACCGGCGTGAAGAACGACGCGACGAGTTTCCGCAGGCCGGCGTGGGACTCGGAGCCGTTGTTCGCGAGCGTCGGCGGCAACGAGAAGCGGGCCCTCACCAGGGTGCGCAACGCGGTGGGTGCGACCGGCGTGACGGCGGTCAGGGCGTTGTCGGGCAGGAACGTGACCGGATCGGCCAGGACGGCGCGCACGTCGTCGTAGTCGGACACCACCCAGCGGCCGTCGCAGAACTGCACCGGCGAGGTGAGTTCGGCACGCGTGAAGGTGAACAGGTCCACAAGCGGCACGCTAGTCGGCGGATGGGAGACTCAGTCGGTGACCGTGAGCACAACTGAGGCGATTTCCAGTGGTGGTGAGTCGACGTTCGACTGGATCGACGTCCGCTCTGAAGCGCGCGCCAAGGCGGGTCTGACCAGGCGGCTGCGGCCGCGCACGGCGGACTCGACGGATCTCGACCTCGCCAGCAACGACTACCTGGGCCTCGCCAAGGACAAGCGCGTCGCGGGTGCCGCGGCCGCCGCCACGCTCAAGTGGGGTGTGGGGTCCACGGGATCGCGCCTGGTCACGGGCTCGACGGAGCTGCACGCCGAGCTGGAGTACGAGCTCGCGAACTTCTGCGGGTCGCAGTCGGCACTGGTGTTCAGCAGCGGGTACATGGCGAACCTGGGCGCGCTCACGGCGCTCACCGGTCCCGGCACCGCGATCGTCGCCGACCAGCACATCCACGCCTCGCTGATCGACGGCACGCGCCTGTCCAAGGCGGACGTCGTGGTCGCCGGTCACTGCGACGTCGGCCAGGTCCGGCACGCGCTGGAGACCCGCGGCAAGCGGCGCGCGATCGTCGTCACGGACTCGGTCTTCAGCGTCGACGGCGACACCGCCCCGCTCAACGAACTGCACGAGGCCTGCCGCGCGACCGGTGCGGCGTTGGTCGTCGACGACGCGCACGGACTCGGTGTCGTCGGGCCCGGCGGCCGCGGCGCCGTGGCCGAGGCGGGCCTCATCAGGGCACCGGACGTGATCACCACGCTGACGCTGAGCAAGTCGCTCGGCGCACAGGGCGGCGCGGTGCTCGGCCCGAGCCGGGTGATCAAGCACCTGATCGACACCGCGCGCACGTTCATCTTCGACACCGGCCTCGCGCCGAGCAGCGCGGCGGCGTCGCTGGCCGCGATCAAGATCCTGCGCGAGGAGCCGGACCGTCCCGAGCGCGCGCTGACCGTGGCGCACGATCTGAGCAACCGCCTGAAGGAAGCCGGTTTCCAGGTCAGCACGCCGACCGCCGCCGTCGTGAGCGTGCGGGCGCCGTCACCGGAGCAGGCGTTCCAGTGGGCCGAGAACTGCCGCACCAACGGCGTGATCGTCGGCTGCTTCCGGCCGCCGTCGGTGCCGGACCAGATCAGCAGGCTGCGGCTCACCGCGCGCGCCGATCTGACCGAGGCCGACATCGAGCGCGCGGTGCGCGTGATCAGGGAGTGCGCCGCATCCGCAGGTGTGGAATCCCGTCCTCGATGAACTCTTCCCCTTCGGGCACGAAGCCGAACGACGCGTAGAAGTCCACCACGTACGTCTGCGCGTCGAGCACACACGGCGTGCTGCCGACGTCCGCCAGAGCGGCCTGCACGAGTCTGCGGCTGAACCCACGTCCGCGCGCCATCCGTGCGGTGACGACACGTCCGATCCGCAGCGTGCCGTCAGGCTCCTCCAGCAGCCGCAGGTACGCGAGCGGGTCGTGCGATCCGTCAGCCTCCAGCCAAAAGTGCCGCGTCCCGTGTTCGAGGTCACGGCCGTCCACGTCGCAGTAGACGCTGTTCTGCTCGACGACGAACACGTCCTGACGCAGGCGCAGGATCGCGTAGAGCTGGGAGGGACTCAGATCGAGTCCCCACTGACGGCGCAGGGTCGCCGGAAACGGTGTGGTTCGCACCGAACCTTGGATATCAGAAGCCAAGTACCGATCGGTAGTGAGCGAGCCGGGTGTAGACACCAGGTTCATCGGCGCGCGCACAACCGCGGCCGAACGACACCACGCCCGCGAGCCTGCCTTTGACGACCAGCGGCCCGCCCGAGTCACCCGTGCACGCGTCACGACCCCCGCGCCCGGCGCACAACATCGCGCCCGCCCGGTAGTCCGGCTCCTTCAGCGCGCACTCCGCGTCGGACAGGATCGGCACCGTCACCTTGCGCAGCGTCATGGACGGCGGCGTGCCCTCGGCGGTACGACCCCAGCCGAGCACGACACCGTCGTCGCCGACCTCGCCGAGCGCGATGGTCCGGTACGGCAGCGAGCGGGCCAGCGTCAGCACGGCCACGTCGTCGCCCTTCGTGACCTCCTGGTAGTCGGGGTGCCGCCACACGCTCGCGACTGCGGCCTCGACGCCGTCGTCCTTGACGCGCAGGTCCGTGCGTCCCGCGACCACCCGCAGTTGCTCGGCCGGACGCTGGTTCTTGCCGAGCACGCCCTTCAACGTCGCGCAGTGCGCCGCGGTCATGACCTTGTCCGGGGCAACGAGCGCGCCACCGCAGATCAGCTGACCGTCCGTGGTGGTGATCGCCACAACCCACGGGGTGTCCGACACCCGCGCGGGTGTCCCCCCAACGATCGCATCGGCCGTCGACGCACCGCTGACCAGCGCGATCACCGCTACCAGCACGGCAAGCCGCTTACCCCTCACGGACCACTCCTCGTTGCGCCAGGTGGACGATTGGTCACCAACCGTAGCGATCGCGCTAAGGCGACGTCAAAACCGGAGATTCTCGTGTTAGTGTCGCGTCAGGCCGAAGATTTTACGGTCAGTGGTGTAGCTCACGGGGGTATGTACGGTGTTGTTCGACTTCGGCCAGGTTCCGGCCTTTCTCATCGCGTGCGCGGTCGTCATCGTGACCCCCGGTGTTGACGCGTTCCTGTTGCTCCGCACGTCACTGCGCTCCGGCACCCGCGCCGGCCTGCTGGCGCTGGCGGGCATCCACTCGGCCGCCGCGGTCCAGGTGACGCTGGTGATCTCCGGCCTCGGCGTGGTGCTCGCGCAGTACCCGATGGTGCTCACGGCGCTGCGCTGGATCGGTGCCGCCTACCTGCTCTACCTCGCGGTTTCCATCACCCGCGGACTGATCAAGCGCTCCGGTGACGAGCCGGAGGAGGTCATGAGCAACCGGCCGTTCCGCCAGGGCTTTCTGACCAACATCACGAACCCGAAGATGATCCTGTTCTCGCTCGCGTTCCTGCCGCAGTTCATCGGATCGGGTGAACCGGCGCCTCAGCTCGCGATGCTCGCCGTGGTGTTCCTCGGACTCGCCGCGGTGTGGGAGCTGATGATCGTGCTGGCGGCGTCACGGGTGGCCGGCCGGTTGAAGCGGCCCGGCGTGACGACGGCGCTGGACGCGGTGTGCGCGGCGGTGTTCCTCACGATGTCCGTGGGCCTCGTGCTCTGAGGCACACTCGATCTCGTGGCGGATCGACTGCAGGCTCTGCGTGACGCGCTGGTCGCACGTCCCGGCGAGCCCGTGCCGTTCGACGTGCTGGCGGCCGAGGTCTGGCCGGACGAGCAACCGTTGCACCCGCGCGCCGCGTTGCGCACGTTGGTCAGCCGGCTGCGCGCCACCGAGCAGGTGATCACCGAGTCGACCGGTTACCGGCTCGTGCAGCGGCCGCCGGCGCCGTGTCAGCTGCCCGCCGATCTGCCGGACTTCGTGGGCCGCAAGGAGGAGATCGCGCGGCTGGAGCTGATCGACGCGCCGGTGCGGGCGATCACCGGGTTGCCAGGGGTGGGCAAGACGGTGCTGGCGGTGCGGGAGGCGCACCGGTTGCGGGAGAAGTTCCCGGACGGGCAGCTGTACGTGAACCTGCGCGGGTACTCCACCGGGCCGTCGATGACGGTCGAGCAGGCGCTGGCGCGGTTCGTGAAGGCGCTGGGCGGCGGGCCGAACGACGACTACCGCGAGCTGCTCCGCAACCGGCGGGTGCTGGTGGTGCTCGACAACGCGACCGCCGAGGTGATCGCGCCGTTGCTGCCCGGCACGCCCGGCTGCGCCGCGTTGATCACGAGTCGGCAGGATCTGCCGCAGTTCGCGCAGGTCAGGTTGGGCGTGTTGGCCGAGCAGGAGGCGCACGAGCTGCTCAAGGGCATGCGCGTCGACGGCAACACGAGCGAGCTGATCGGGTTGTGTGCGCGGTTGCCGCTGGCGTTGCGGATCGCCGGGGCGAACCTCGCCGGGCGACATCTGCCGGACTACGTCGGCGAACTGCGCGAGCACCGGCTCGAGGCGTTGGAGATCGAGGACGACGACACGGCCGTGCAGGCCACGTTCGACCTCTCCTACCGGAAGCTGTCGCCACAGGCCCGGCGCACGTTCGACTTCCTCGGTGCCGTGCCGGGGCCGGACATCCCGAGCGGTCTGGTGAGCACCGCGATCGACGAGCTGGTCGCGGCGAACCTGGTGCAGCAGAACGGAGATCGCTACCAGCTGCACGACCTGCTGCGCCTGTACGCCCACGCACGGACCACCGCACAGGACCGGCAGACGGTGTTCGACTGGTACCTCAAGCGGGCGGACGGTGCCGACGCCGCGCTCAACGTCGGCTTCACCCGGCTGCTGCCGCCCACGGCCGACCGCGTCGGGTTCGCGGACCGCGAAGAGGCGTTGGCCTGGTTCGAGACGGAGAGGCTCAACCTCGTCGCACTCGCCCAGGAACAGAAGGACGCCGCGCTGGTCGTGGCGATGCGCGCGTACCTGCTGCAGTCCGGCTACTACGGCGAACTCCGCATCGTCGCCGAGGCCGCGCTCAGTCACGAGGCCGGACAACGGGCCGCGGCGATGCGGGTGTGCCTCGCGTACCTCGACTGGCGGTTCGGCGAGCACCGGCAGGCGATCGGGCACTGCGAGCAGGCGATCGCCGAGTTCCGCGCCGCCGGCCGGCAGGCAGAGGAGGCGACGGCGCTCAACATCCTCGCCGGGATCTACCACGACCTCGGCGAACTCGACCTGGCCGGCGAGAACCTCAGCGCCGCGCTCGTGCTCTACGGGCCGAACGGCATGCGCTCACAGCTCATCGGCGGCCTCGGCAACCTCGGCCTGGTGGAGCTGGAACTGGGCAGGCTCGACGCCAGCGAGGAGTCGCTCCGGCGGTCGGTGACGCTCGCGCGGGAGATCAACGACCTCCAGCACACCTCGAACGGCCTCAACAACCTCGGTGTCGTGCTCGCGGCACAGCACAAGTACGCCGAAGCCGAAGAAGCGTTCCACGAAGCGTTGGACCTCTCGCAACGCCACGGCTTGAGGCCCATCGAGATGTCCGCGCGGGTCGAGTACGCGGAACTCCTCATCGCGACCGATCGGCGTGACGAAGCACGCGAGCAGGCGGAACGCGCGCTCGAACTGGCCGGCGACGACGACCTGTTCATCGAGGTCGACGCGTGCCTCGTGCTCGCCGAGGTCAACCGTTCGCCCGCCGAGTACGACGAGGTGCTGCGACGGGCGATCGACGCGGAGTTCCGCATCATCGAGGTGCGCGCGCTCGCCGGCAAGGCCGCGCTGACCCAGGACAAAGCGTTGTACGACAAGGCGATCGAACGAGCGGAGTCGGCGGGCCTGCGCTACCGGGCCGACCTGATCCGGGAACTCGGCTCAGCGGTCTAGCGATCAGCTGATGGCGTGTGCAAGTACTACCAACTCAAGATCATCGAGCGTGCAACTACATCCAACTGACTGGCCCGCTCTGACGGCCGAGAGCCGTTGGCCTGCCGGTTGGGTGTAGGTAGAGGCGATTTGATCAAGAGTTGGTGGTACTTGCAGACGCCATCAGCCGACTGGGACGCGGCTCAGGGGTCTAGGGGTCGGCCACCACCGGCGGCAAAGCGTCCACGATCGGGTGGAGGTCCTTCGCGTACCTGGCGAGCCGGACGTACACGCCGGGCTTGCCCCTGCGCGCACAGCCCTCGCCCCACGACGTGACGCCGACGAGCTTGCCCGACACGACGATCGGGCCGCCGGAGTCGCCCTGGCAGGTGTCGATCCTGCCGCCCTCGTAGCCCGCGCAGAACATGTCGGTCTTCACGAACTGCGGGTAGGCGTCGACGCAGAAGTCGTCCGGCAGCACCGGCACGGTGGCCTGCATGAGGAAGCGGGACGTCTTGCCGTTCTCGCTGGTGCGGCCCCAGCCGAGCGCCCTGAGCTCTGTGCCGGGCTGGTAGAGCGCCCGATCGGACAGCTCCGCGATGGGCAGCGGGGTGTACGGCAGCGCCTTCTTCAGGGTCAGCACGGCCACGTCCTCGCCCTCGTCCGCGGAGACGTACTGCTTGTGGATCCAGATGTCGGTGACCGGGACCGACACCCCGGCCTCGCGGTCCTGCTTGTCCTCGCGACCGGCGACGACGCGCAGCTCGGCGGGTGAGCGGCCGAGCGCGCAGTGGGCCGCGGTGAGGACCTTCGCGGGCGCGACAATCGTCCCGCCGCAGAACTGGGAGCCGCGGTCGTCCGTGAGGTAGACGGCCCACGGGTTGGCCTCGATCGAGGCCCGCTCGCCGCCGACGACCTGCACGTCGGCGGCAGCGGTGCCTGTTGACGCCAGCACTGCCGAGAGAACCAACACCAGGAGTCGTCTCATGACTCCAGATGGTAGCTACTCGGATGCTCCGTTCGGAGCAACCTTGCTCCAAACCCTGCCGGCCGCGCCCATGACCGACTCGCCGATGTCGTTGATCGTCTTGATCAACGGGTCGGCGGAGTTGCCCATGGACTCCTTGTACGAACGGGCGGCGGACTTCACGTCGTCCGTGAGGTTCGTCGTCGGCCGGTCGTCCTCGCGGCGCGGGTACGTGCCGGTCAGGATCTCGCGGTACTCCTCGGTCGCCGACCAGCGCTGCAGCTCGGCGGCCCGCACCACGACCAGCGGGTGCGAACGGTGCTCGGTGTGCAGGAGCTTGAGGAGGCTGTCGCGGATGTCCTCGACCTCCTCGTACTCCTTCGCCTGGGCGAGGAACGACGCGATGTCGACCTGACCGCCCAGATCACCCGCGAGCGCGAGGTGCGTGCGCAACGCGGCCTGCGGGTCCTGGCAGGCCAGCAGGCCCGCCCGGTCGCAGGACAGCTCGGTCTTGCGCTGCCACTCGCGCAGCGCCGCGATGACCGCCCGCATGGCGATCGCACCCGCAGGCACCCACGCGAACGACGTGGTCAGGTCGATGAGCCGGCGAAGGAGCGTGTTGTAGAGCGCGTGGCCCGACATCACGTGGCCCGTCTCGTGACCGATGAGGAAGCGCAGCGACTCGTTGTCGAGCAGGTCGACCGCGCCGGTGCTGACCACGATGAACGGCTTGTCGATGCCGTAGGTGTAGGCGTACGCCTGCGCGCTGCGCTCGACGTAGAGCTCCGGGACCTCGTCCAGGTCGAACGTCGCCGCCACCTCGTTGCGGATCCGGTCGAGCTGCGGGTACTGCTTCGGGCCGACCCGGACGGAGGAAGCCACCTGAAGGAGGCGCTCACCTCGTTCGGAGAAGGCTCCGGCGACCGCCTTGAGGATCGGTGCCACGGCGGGCACCGCCCTCAGCACCGCGAGGGCGCCTCGGTCGGCAGGATGCTCATAGGCGCGCGGGCTGATGCCCATGAAACGCACCCTCGATGACTGCTCAATATCCCCCGTCATCTCCCCAGGTTAGACACGATCCGGACAAGGCTGCACGGAATCGGCGCCGGATGGTTGCAAACTTGCCCGGTGAGCAGCGACGAAGACACCACCGTTCTGCCGTTGCGCGGCGGGGCATCAGCGACCCTGGTCCGCCGGCGTGCCGTGGCCAACGACCGGGGCGCGATCCTCTACGTGCACGGTTTCGCGGACTACTTCTTCCAGGAGCACGTGGCCGAGCACTACACGGCCCAGGGCTACGACTTCTACGCGGTGGACCTGCGCGGCTACGGGCGGTCACTGCGCGACGGCGAGGTCCCCAACTACACGACCGACATGGCCGTGTACTTCGAGGAGATCGACGCCGCGATCGCCGTGATTCGTGAAGAGCACTCGCGTGTGGTGCTCATGGGGCACTCCACGGGCGGGCTCACCACGTCGTTGTGGGCGCACGAACGCCGCGCCGGCGAGTTGATCAACGCCTTGGTGCTCAACAGCCCGTGGCTGGACGTCGTCGAACCGCCGTTCATGCGGCAGGTGGTGAAGCTGATCGGGCAGGTCGCGCCGAAGGTGAAGATCCGCGCGAACCTCGGCGAGGCGTACGGGGCGGCGATCCACAGTTCGCGCAACGGAGAGTGGGACTTCGACCTGAAGTGGAAGCCGCTCGCGGGGTTCCCGGTGCTCGCCGGGTGGATCCGGGCGATCCTCCTGGCGCAGGAGAAGGTCCACAACGGACTCGACGTGCGAGTGCCGGTTCTGGTGCTGCACTCCGACAAGAGCATGTTGAACGCCAAGCAGTGGAGCGAGGACGTCTCCAAGGCCGACGCGGTGCTGGACGTCGAGGGCATGCGCAAGTGGGGTCCGAAGATCGGATCATCGGTCAAGGTCGTGGAGATCAAGGCAGGCATGCACGATCTGTTCCTCTCGCCTGAGCCAGTGCGTGCGGCGGCCCTGGCGGAGGTCGACGAGTTCCTCAAAACAACTTGACCTCGTCATAGGTCGAAGTTCGAGACTGGTCCTCATGAACATCGACTTCAACGCCTGGTACGCGCTCGAAAGCGCGATGCAGGACGAGAAAAACCGTCGCGTGAGCCGGGCGACGTTGAAGCGTGTCGCCCGGTTCGCCCGCCCGCAGCGGCGGGCTGTCTACGCGTTGCTCGCCACCAGCGCGGTCGCGGCCGTGCTCGCGGTGGCCTCGCCGGTGCTGGCCGGACGCGTGGTCGACACCATCATCACCGGCCGCGACTTCTCGCTCGTGGTGTGGCTGTCGCTGGCGATCGCGGGCGTGGCGGTGCTGGAGGCCGGGTTCTCGCTGGCCGAGCGGTGGCAGTCGTCGCGGGTCGGCGAGGACCTGATCCTGCGGCTGCGGCAGTCCGTCTTCGACCACGTGCAACGAATGCCGATCGCGTTCTTCACCCGGACACGCACCGGCGCGTTGGTGTCGCGGCTGAACAACGACGTGATCGCGGCGCAGCGGGCGTTCTCCGAAACGATCTCCGGTGTCGTCACGAACGTGATCGCGCTGGTGCTGACCCTGGCCGTGATGCTGACGCTGTCGTGGCAGGTCACGGTGCTCGCGATGGTGCTGCTGCCGATCTTCCTCATCCCGGCGCGGC
Organism: Lentzea sp. NPDC054927; assembly: GCF_053610285.1. Lineage (NCBI taxonomy): Bacteria > Bacillati > Actinomycetota > Actinomycetes > Pseudonocardiales > Pseudonocardiaceae > Lentzea > Lentzea sp. NPDC054927. Next base: position 175,582 of record NZ_JBSGXZ010000010.1, on the reverse strand, counting down.
GGATGGGCAAGCGTTTGGCGTCCATGCATCGCGAGGCCGCGAACCTCGACTCGGCGATGACGACCCAGATGACCGAGCGGTTCTCCGCGCCGGGTGCGACGTTGATCAAGCTGTTCGGCCGGCCGCAGCTGGAGAGCATGGAGTTCGGCGCGCGGGCACGGCGGGTACGCGACATCGGCGTGCGGACCGCGGTGGCGCAGTGGCTGTTCCTGGTCGCGCTGACGTTGGTGTCGTCGCTGGCGTTGGCGCTGGTCTACGGGTTGGGCGGGTACTTCGCGTTCGCCGGGCAGATGGCGCCGGGCACGATCGTGACGCTGGCGCTGCTGCTGACTCGCCTGTACGCGCCGTTGACGGCGTTGGCCGGGGCACGGGTGGACGTCATGACCGCGCTGGTGTCGTTCGAGCGGGTCTTCGAGGTGCTGGACCTGCCGCCGTTGATCAAGGAGAAGGCCTCGCCGGTGTCCGTGCCGGACGGGCCGGTCTCCGTTGAGTTCTCCGACGTCAAGTTCGCCTACCCGTCGGCGGACAAGGTGTCGCTGGCGTCGTTGGAGGAGGTCGCTTCTCTCGACACCCGTGGTGGCGAGGAGATTCTCGGCGGGGTGTCGTTCGTGGCCGAGCCCGGTTCACTGATCGCGCTCGTCGGCGCGTCGGGTGCGGGCAAGTCGACGATCGCGTCACTGCTGCCCCGGTTGTACGACACGGATTCCGGGGCGGTCCGGCTGTCCGGTGTGGACGTTCGCGACCTGTCGTTCGACTCGATCCGCGAGACCGTGGGCATGGTGACGCAGGACGGGCACCTGTTCCACGAGTCGATCGGGGCCAATCTCCGGCTGGCGGCTCCCGCGGCCACCGACGAGGAGATCTGGGACGCGCTGACGCGGGCACGGCTGGCGGATCTGGTGGCGTCGTTGCCGGATCAGCTGGACACCGTGGTGGGTGAACGCGGATACCGGCTTTCCGGTGGTGAACGGCAACGGCTGACCATCGCGCGGTTGCTGCTGGCCAAGCCCCGCGTGGTGATCCTGGACGAGGCGACCGCACACCTGGACTCGCGTTCCGAAGCGGCGGTGCAGGAGGCGTTGGTCGAGGCTCTCGCGGGCCGGACGTCGTTGGTGATCGCACACCGGTTGTCGACGATCCGGGCGGCGGACCAGATCCTGGTGGTGGACAAGGGGCAGATCGTCGAGCGTGGTACGCATGAGGCGTTGCTGGCACTGGAAGGCCACTACGCCAAGTTGTACCGCACTCAGTTCAGCGAAGAACCGATCGGAGCACCGTGACCATTCCCTCGCCCGACAACCTCTACCCGTTGCCGGACTACGCACGCACGGTGCTGCTCAAGCCGTTGGTGAAGAACCCGCAGATCGAGATCGGCGAGTACACCTACTACGACGACCCGCATCACGCCGAACAGTTCGAACAGCGCAACGTGCTCTACAACTTCGGCGCCGAGAAGCTGGTCATCGGCCGGTACTGCGCGCTGGCGGAGGGCGTCCGGTTCATCATGTCCGGCGCCAACCACAGCATGGCGGGCGTGTCCACGTTCCCGTTCACGATCTTCGGCGGCGTGTGGGGCGAGAAGACGCTCGACATCGCTCTCGGCGCGCCCAGCCGTGGAGACACGGTGGTGGGCAACGACGTGTGGATCGGCTACAACGCCCTGATCATGCCGGGCGTGCGGATCGGGAACGGGGCGATCATCGCGGCCGGTTCCGTGGTGGTGGCGGACGTTCCCGCCTACGGGATCGTCGGCGGGAACCCGGCCAAGGTGCTGCGGAGGCGGTACAGCGACGAGGAAGTCGAGCTGCTGGAACGGATCGCGTGGTGGGACTGGCCGGTGGAGAAGGTGACCGAGCACGTCCGCGTGATCATGGCGGGGACGCCCGCGGAGCTGGCGGCGATCTCCGACGGCGTCAGGTGACCGTGACGCCTGCCCGGGTCATCGCCAGATTGACCTGACGGCCCGGCGTCGGACACGTCGTGGAGGACGAGCCCTTGGCCGTCGTCTCCACGGAACCGTCCGCGACCGGCTCGTCATCGGCGTCGAGGAGCTTCACCGTCACCCGCACCGATCCGACGGGCATGTCCAGCGTGGCGAACCCGTCCTTGCCGCCGGTCGGCACCAGCGTCGCCCCGCAGTTGTCGCCGGAACACGAGGTGGTGGCCGGCCCGGCCGACGGAGTGAGCGGCACCCGCCGCGTCTGGCAGGCCTCACCCTCGCAGACGGTGATCTCGGCGGTGACCGCCGCCGCGAGCTCCTCGGCCACCCGCACGGAAACCCCGCTGGGCAGCCCGATCGCCGGGCACTCATCGCCGTTGGACGTGGCCACGCACCCACCCGCCTCCTGCCCTGGGACGCATTCGCCGGAGCCGCACGCGATCAGCGCGATGAGGCAGGCCGCCAGCACGGCGGCCTGCCTCATCCCGGCAAGACGGTGACTACGCGGAATGCGATTCGGCAAAATCGTACAGACTCTTGAAGTTGTCGTCGAAGTACGGACTGCGGTTCCAGTTGTCGGAATTCACGGTACTGGTCACGCCGTTCGCGTAACCGACACCCCAGCCGTCAGCGCGGTCGTTGTAGTCCTGCAACCACGGGCCGCCACTCGCGCCGCCCGTGAAACCGCACCTGATCTGGATGCGACCGTCGAACACGCCCACTCGTTCGGTTTTGCCCCAGCACAACCAGGGCACTTCCCCGCCGTTGCGGTCCAGCGGGTAACCCATCATCGTGATGTTCACGTCGCGCGGATAGTTCCAGCGCGTTCCGTTACCACCGACCTCGTCGTTCAACTTGCGACCGGACGCGTTGTTGCCGGTGACCGCGATACCCATGTCGTAGGCGAAGTCGCTGTTGTTGATCCAGCCGTTCTTGGAACTGAGATACGTCGCGGCGAAACTGCCGTGCGGCCGGCTGCCGTTGAAGTAGTACGGCACGAAGACGAAGTCGGTCGCGAAACCGCCGCCCTTGCCGCCATGCACGCAGTGGCCGGCGGTGAGCACGAGCCGCCGCTTGGGGCTGCCGATCGAGGCACCGGAGCAGTGCCACAACCGGGTGTCGTTGGGCTTGTGGAAGAACACCTTGCCCATGGCCCGCGACGCGTTCACGGCCTGGATGCCGATGTCCTGAACGCCGTAGTCCTGCTGCTTCACCGTCGGCGCTTCCGGCTTGATCTCGCCCGCGGGCCCGGTCGGCGCGGGTTTCCGCGTCGACGTGACCGTGTCGGCAGGCAGATCGGCCGGAATAGACGCTTTCATTCTTTCCGGCGTCCAATAGTCGAGAACGGATCTCTCCGCCTCTGCCGAGTTCACGGTGCGCCCGTCCGCCGAACGGGCTACCGATAACGCGTTTCCGTCGGGATCGCTCCCGGCAGCGGCGACGCCGCTGACCAACGTGGTGGTGGTGATGACTGTCGCGAACAACGCGGCTAAACGTTTGCCTACCACAAATATCCCCCTCCAGGATGACCTTGTGGTGCAACCGATGAATCAAGGGGTCGGCAAACGGAGCAGGGCAGCAAAAGCGAGCGCCACTCATGCGGCGAGTGGCACGCTCATTGATGCCCCGTGTGTCAGCTCCCCGTCCCCCCGAAAATCTGACCACCGAAGACTAGGGCCGTGCCCAAGGCGAGGCAATCGACCGATGGGCGGCCCACCAGACGTCGCAGGAATGCCCGAACGGCCCATTTTTCGTGCCCCGCCGATCCGCGCTATGCCATGCGGGTGCGCCACACCGCTAGCGAGGGCCGACCTCAACGGATGGAGATCGATTGGATGGCGTCCGAGTGAACTTCCGCGACGGATGCTTCTGATCGCGCGATCATGGGCACATGGAGTACGACCGCTACTGCGACCTGACCATGCGCGGAGGCACGACCAGCGGCGTCGTGTATCCGCTCGCCGTCGCGTCGCTGGCGCGCCACTACGAGTTCAAGCAGATCGGTGGCGCGTCGGCGGGGGCGATCGCCGCGGGGTTCACGGCCGCCGCCGAGCGCGGTCGTGCGTCCGGCGGCTTCGAGAAGCTCACCAAGCTGATCGACTGGTTCACCTCCGGCACCGGTGCGGACAGGTGGCGGCTCGCGCAGTTGTTCCAGCCCAACGAGAAAACCCGCGCGATGTACCGGATCGCGGTCGCGTCCATGCAGAAGCAGGAGACGACGGGTCGCAGCGCGATCTCGTGCATGTTCTTCGCGTTGCTGGGTGCCATCGGCCTGCGGGCGAAGTCGGTGCTGGCGCTGATGACGTTGCTGTGGCTGGGCGGGCCGGTGCTTTACTCGGCGTGGCTGGCGCCGGCGGCGTATCCGGGCTGGCTCGCGACGCTGGTGGTGGTGCTCGCACTCGCCTGCGTGGTGATGGTGCTGTGGCCGTTGCGGTCGAGTCTGCCCTGGCCCGCGTGGGTGTTCGCAGCGGTGCCGCTCGTGCTCGGGCTGGCGTTCTCACGGCACTACGCGACGGCCGCGATCGTTTTGCTGGTGTGGCTGGTGTTGTCGCTCGCGGCGGTCAGCGCGCTGTTCGTCACCTACGGGTACGCGATGCAGAAGTTCCTGAAGCACAACGCGCGGTCCATCCACTTCGGACTCGTGCCGGGTACCGGTGACTTCACTCCGTCGTGGCTCGACCGGCTGGCGGGCATGCCGAAGTCCACGGGTGTGCCGCCGCTGGCCGACTGGATCGCGGACCAGCTCGACTCGCTGGCCGGGACCGAGCACGCGCTGACGTTCGGCGACCTCGGCGAGATCAACCTGGTGCTGATGACGACCGATCTGTCCCAGGGGCGGCCGTACCGGTTGCCGTTCAAGGAGAGCTGGCAGTACTGCGAGGAGTGCCTCGGGTACGTGCTGCCGCGCCGGGTGGTCGAGCAGATGAACGGGCCCGAGACCACGGCCAAGTGCCCTCAGCACGAGTACATGCCGTTGCGGGACCTGCCATCGCGCGACCGGCTGCCGGTCGTGCTGGCGGTGCGGATGTCGCTGTCGTTCCCCGGCCTGATCGCCGCGGTGCCGCTGTGCCGGGACGGGCGCGTGCACTGGTTCTCCGACGGCGGCATCACCAGCAACTTCCCGATCCACTTCTTCGACTCGCTGCTGCCGCGGTGGCCCACGTTCGGCCTGAGCCTGCAGTCCTACCCGAACGGCGACACAGCCGAGGTGTGGCTGCCGGAGCAGGACGCGTCGACGTCCGGCACCCCTTACAAGACACTGGGTTCCGTGCCGGGCTTCCTGGTGTCCATTCTGGACACCTTCCTGGACTGGCGCGACACCATGCAGTCCGCGCTGCCCGGCTACCGCGGCCGCATCGCGCACGTGCGGCAGGCCGGCGACGAGGGCGGCACGAACCTGTTCATGCCGCCTGCCACGATCCAGCGCCTGGCGTTGCGCGGTCAGAAGGCCGGCGACCTGCTGCGCGAACGGTTCGAGCAGCAGCGCAACACCGACCGCTACCGCTGGATCCGGCTGCGCATGGCCGTGCGCGAGTACCAGGAGCTCGGCCTGCAGGCCGCGGACCGCGACGCGATGTACGAGGAGCTGCTCGCCCGGTTCGAGATCCCCGAGGAGCTGCACGAGTGGTTCCGCACCCCGCCGGCCGACGGTGATCCGGACCGCGCCGGGATCGAGATCGCGTTGGACGAGGTCGGGCGGCTGAAGGACGCCGGGCCGTTCGACGGGGCGCCGCCGGTGGATCCGGATCTGCGGCTGACGCCACCCGAGTAGACGCGCTAGCCTGTGGTCATGACGCGATTTAGCCACCCCCGACCCGCGGCGGTGGCGCGCGCCTAAAACCTTCCCGTTGGTCGGGGGACTCCGCATCCCACTCAGGCCAAGCAGAACGGGAAGTCCCATGTACCGCACCGATGAACTCGTGCACGCCCTGAACATCCGTGATCTCACCGATCCCGCGCAGGGCCCGCACGCGATGCAGCTGCTGATCGCCGACCTCAAGGCGGCCGTCGACAACGCTTTGGAAGTCCGCCACCACCCGCTCGTCCCGGTGGAGCACAACTACGAGCATCTCGGTTATCCGACGGACGCGATCACCAGGGAAGCCCGCTACACCAGGTACGTCAGCGAGACGTGCATGCTGCGCAGCCACACCACGGCGATGATCCCGCCGGCGTTGCGGGTAGCGAGCCCGGACGTGACGCTGCTGTGCCCCGGACTCGTCTACCGCCGTGACACGGTCGACCGCCTGCACACCGGCACGCCGCACCAGCTGGACGTCTGGCGGATCTCCCGGCAACCTGAACAACTGAGCGGCCTCATCGACACGGTCGTCACGACGTTGTTGCCCGGCAAGCGATACCGCACGATCGACGCGCAACACCCGTACACCACGCACGGCAAGCAGATCGACGTGTGGGACGACGGCGAGTGGGTGGAGATCGGCGAGTGCGGACGGGCCGCACGGCACGTCCTCAAAGACCATCCGCACGGTCTCGCGATGGGTCTAGGCCTGGACCGGATCCTCATGCTGCGCAAGGGAATCCCGGACATCCGCCTGCTGCGCAACAACGACCAACGCATCGCGACGCAGATGCTGGACCTCGACGAGTACCGGCCGATCTCCCGGCACCCGGCCGCCATCAGGGACATCTCGATCATGGCCGGCCTCGACGAGGACATCGAGACGCTGGGCGATCAGATCCGCGCGCTCGTGCCGGAGGACGTGATCGAGGAGATCACGATCCTGAGCGAGACCCCGGCCGAACAACTGCCGGCGCACGTCCAGGAACGGCTGGAAGCGAGGCCTGGCCAGAAGAACGTGCTCATCCGCGTGACGATGAGGGCGCCGGAGCGCACCCTCACCGACCTCGAGACGAACGGGATCCGCGACCGCCTGCTTCAGGGCTTGCGGGCGACGGCGCCGTAGATGCCGGTGTGGCTGTCCTCGAAGGAGTCCGGGCGCCAGTCGTTGACCACGACCACGCCCGGCTCCAGCATCTCCATGCCGTCGAAGAACCGGGCGACCTCGGCGTGCGTGCGCATCGTGAGCTTGTTGTCCGAGCTGCTGTAGATCTTGGCGATCTCGGCGGCCTCCGCGCGTTCCTGTGCGCTGAGGGTGTCCCAGGTGGCGTGGGTGATGGCCAGGTACGACCCGCTGGGCAGCTCCGACATGTACTCGGCGACGGCCTCGTACGGGCTGTCGCTGTCCGGGACGAAGTGCAGCGCCGCGATGATCAGCACGCCGATCGGCCGGGAGAAGTCGAGGATCTCGCGGGCGCCGGCCATGACCGCGGAGGTCGCGCGCAGGTCGGCGAGAATCGCGCTGGCGTTCGGGTTGTCGGCGAGCAGGGCGTTGCTGTGCGAGACCGCGACGGGCTCGAAGTCGACGTAGACCACGCGGGCGTCCGGGTTGTCGTGCTGGGCGATCTCGTGGACGTTGCCCACGGTCGGAATGCCCGAACCCAGGTCGAGGAACTGGTCGACGCCCTGGGACGCGAGGTGGCGGACCACCCGGCGCAGGAACGAGCGGTTCGCCTGCGCGCTCTGGGCGACGCCGGGGAAGATCTGCTCCACCTGCTTGGCGGCGGCGCGGTCGGCCTCGAAGTTGTGCGAGCCGCCCAGGTAGTAGTCGTACATCCGCGCCACGCTCGGGCGGGTGACGTCGACCGTGGACGGGACCCACTTCAGCTCTTCCATCACGCGCGCATCCTCGCTCGTCGCCGCACGGGTGTCCACCGTCGCGCACCCGAACCGATGTCGCTCGCCGATACGTCACCCGTTACGACGACATCCCTCAGCCCGCGCGCCCGCCCACTCCGGCGGGTGGCCGCCGATCGTCCCGAGCGGGCGTCAGGTCGGAACCAGTGAGGTCGCCGCCATCGGCGCGGTCGGCACGCGGACCGATCTCGCTCGCCAGAAGCCAGCTGGCGGGTGCCCCACCGCACGCCCTGACGCGTCGCACGTCCCGCGCGCGCCCCGGAGCGAACCCTCGCCGGCCGCCCGGACGTCCCGAGCGGGCGTACCGTCGAAGAAGGCGACGCCCTGCCCGTCCGACGCAGGCCGATTTCGCTGGTCAGCCACCCGTCAGAGCTTGCTCGCTGACAGCGAACACCTCAGGGGAACACCACCCGGCTCCAGATGGTTGAGCGGTATAGACTCAACTTTGGAGGATGATGTGATGGGCGAGACGCTGGCCCTGCCGGTACTGCCGCTGGACGACGTCGTGGTGCTGCCCGGCATGGTCGTGCCGATCCGCATCTCCGGTGCGGACGCGAGCGCCGAGGCCCGCGCGGCCGTCGACGCGGCCACGACCGCGGCGAATCATCAAGTGCTGCTCGTTCCACGTCTGGACGGGAAGTACGCGGCCGTGGGAACACTGGCCGAGATCGAACAGGTGGGCCGCCTGCCGGGCGGTGAGCGCGCTGCCGTCGTGCGCGGCACCAAGCGCGTGCGCATCGGCACGGGCACCACGGGGCCGGGCGCGGCGCTGTGGGTCGAGGCCACGATCGCGGACGAGTCCCCGATCACCGAGCGGACGCGGGAGCTCGCGAAGCAGTACCGCGCGCTCGTGACGAACATCCTGCAGACGCGTGGCGCGTGGCAGATGGTCGACTCGGTCCAGCAGATCGACGACCCGTCGGCGCTGGCCGACCTCGCGGGCTACGCGTCGTACCTCGACGAGAAGCAGAAGGTCTGGCTGCTGGAGACGAGTGACGTCACCGAGCGGCTGGAGAAGCTGGTCGAGTGGGGTCAGGCGCACCTGACCGAGCTGGACGTCAACGAGACGATCGCCAAGGATGTCAAGGAAGGCGTCGAGAAGCAGCAGCGGGAGTTCCTGCTGCGCCAGCAGATGGCCGCGATCCGCAAGGAGCTGGCGGAGCTCGACGGCAAGCCCGCCACCGAGCAGGAGGACTACCGGGCCCGCGTCGAGGCCGCCGAGTTGCCGGAGAAGGTCCTCAAGGCCGCGCTGGCCGAGGTCGACAAGCTGGAGCGCACCTCCGAGCAGTCGCCGGAGGTGGGCTGGATCCGGACGTGGCTCGACACCGTTCTCGAGATTCCGTGGAACGAACGGACCGAGGACTCCTACGACATCAAGGCCGCGCGCGAGATCCTCGACGCGGACCACGCCGGCCTGGACGACGTGAAGCAGCGCATCACCGAGTACCTGGCCGTGCGCAAGCGTCGTGCCGACCGCGGCATGGGCGTCGTCGGCGGACGTCGTTCCGGCGCCGTGCTGGCTCTGACGGGCCCTCCCGGCGTGGGCAAGACCTCGCTCGGCGAGTCCGTGGCACGGGCAATGGGCCGCAAGTTCGTTCGCGTGGCCCTCGGTGGCGTGCGGGACGAGGCCGAGATCCGCGGCCACCGCCGCACGTACGTCGGCGCGCTGCCGGGCCGGATCGTCCGCGCGATCAGCGAGGCCGGGTCGATGAACCCCGTCGTGCTGCTCGACGAGATCGACAAGGTCGGCTCCGACTACCGCGGCGACCCCACGGCGGCGTTGCTCGAGGTGCTGGACCCGGCGCAGAACCACACGTTCCGCGACCACTACCTGGAGGTCGAGCTCGACCTCTCGGACGTCGTGTTCCTCGCGACCGCGAACGTGCTGGAGTCGATCCCGGCGCCGCTGCTCGACCGCATGGAACTCGTGCAGCTCGACGGCTACACCGAGGACGAGAAGGTCACGATCGCCAGCGGGCACCTGCTGCCGCGCCAGATCGAACGCGCCGGCCTCACCCCTGAGGACGTCACGTTCGACAAGGCCGCGCTGCACCAGCTCGCGGGCGAGTACACGCGGGAAGCCGGTGTGCGGCAACTGGAACGGGCCCTCTCGCGGGTCCTGCGCAAGGTGACCGCGAAGGTGGCCCTGGGCGAGGAGGAACTGCCGATCACGGTCGACCAGCCGTCGCTGAAGTCGTACCTGGGCAGCCCGAAGAACACGCCCGAGTCGGCCGAGCGCACCTCGGTCCCCGGCGTGGCAACGGGTCTGGCCGTCACGGGCGTCGGCGGTGACGTGCTGTTCATCGAGGCCTCGCTGGCACCCAAGGACACCGGCGCGTCCGGCGTGACCCTCACGGGCCAGCTGGGCGACGTGATGAAGGAGTCCGCACAGATCGCGTTGTCGTACCTGCGTTCGCACGACGACAAGGCGGCGACGCTGGAAGGCCGTGGCGTGCACATCCACGTCCCGGCGGGCGCGGTGCCGAAGGACGGTCCGTCCGCGGGCGTCACGATGACGACCGCGCTGGCGTCACTGCTCTCCGGCCGCCCGGTGCGTTCGGACGTGGCGATGACGGGCGAGATCTCGTTGACCGGCAGGGTGTTGCCGATCGGTGGCGTGAAGCAGAAGCTGCTCGCCGCTCACCGTGCGGGCATCACGACCGTGCTGCTGCCTCAGCGCAACGAGCCGGACCTGGAAGACGTGCCCGAGTCCGTTCGCAAGGAGCTGACCGTGCACTTCGTCTCGGACGTGGCCGAGGTGCTGGAGCACGCGCTGTCAAAGGAAGAAGCCGTCACGACCGTTGCGGCGTAACGGCTTCTGATTAAGACCCCTCGTGGGGCAGTAGCGGCGACTACTGCCCCACGAGGCTTTCTGCTGCTACAGGCCAACGTCGATGACGAGCCGGTTCGGGCTCGTCAGCGTGAACACCCGGTGCCACGAGTTAGTGTTGTTGTAGCCAACCGCAACTCCCAGCGTGGCCTCGAAGTCGCACGTGAGCGCGACCCCGCGGATGTGCTGAAGGCCGGGCGTCGCGAAGTTCTGCGACCCCGTGTACGTCAGGTTCCCGTTGTCGTCGTGCGCTGCCGCACCGCTCAGCGTGACCGCCAGGATCTCCTGGATCCCAGGGCCTGCCACGGTGATCGGATTGCCGGAAGCGCAGTTCGAGACGCTGGTGACCTCACTGACCCAGTGCTCCGTCGGCAGACCGGACAGGTCCAGCACCACCCGGCTGAACCTGTCGTGCTGGCCGGTCCGGATGTTCGACAGCGTGGGCGTGCTCTGCGCCGACGCGATCGGGACGAACGTGAACACCGTCAGCACCGCCAGCAGCACCGCGGCAAGGCGTCTGTTCATCTTGCGCCCCCTCTCCAGGGCTCTTGATGCTCAGTAAGACGTGTGACCCAGGCCACAGTTGCGTCAGTACGAGTAGACGTCGATGACAACCCGGTCGGGGTTGGTCAGCGTGAAGACCTTGTGCCACGAGTTCGGGTCGTTGTACCCGACCGCGATGCCGAGAGTCGCCTCGAAGTCACACGTGATGGCGACGCCCTTCACGTTGGTCAGCCCCTGCGGCACGAAGTTGCGCGGCCCGGTGTACGTCGGATTGAAGTTCTCGTCGTAGGACGCGGCGGTGTAGAGCATCGTCTCAAGGATCTCCGCGCCCTGCACGGGAACCGGGTTGCCCGAACCGCAGTTCGAGACCTCGGTCGTCTCCCTGGAGATGGAGTTGCTCGGCAGGCCGTTCATGTCGAGCACGATCCGCTCGAAGTTCTCGTGCTTGCCGGTCCGGATGTTCGTGAGCTCAGCGTGTCCACTGGCCGACGCCATCGGCACGACCGTGAACACCGCGAGCACGGCGAGCAGCACCGCTACAAGTCGCTTCATTTCTTCTCCCCCTGCGAACGTCAGCTGTGGTTGATGTCGACCACGTACCGGAGCGGGCCGGTCAGGAAGTAGGCCCGGTAGGTCGGGTTCCGGTGGTTCACGCCGATCGCGATCGACAGGTCCGCCTCGAAGTCACACGTGAACACGACGCTCTGCGCCGTCGGCAGTCCCGTGGTGATCTTGCGCGGCCCGGTGTACGAGTGCCCGTCAGCCGGCTGCAACCGCACCTCCAGGAACTCCACCCCCGGCGCCGAGATCGGCTTGCCGGAGCCGCAGCTCACCGGCTCCGAAACCGACGAGACGCTGTCCTCCGGCTGCCCACCCGTCAGATCGAAAACCACGCGATCAAACGTCGCATGGTGCCCAGTCCGAACGTTGGTGAGCTGCGCATAGTCGGCGGCAGAAGCCGCCGGAACGATGCTCATCGCCATCCCCACGGCGACGAGCGCTGCTGCGATTCGCTTCATCTTTCCCCCTCTTGCCACGAAGGCGCCCGCGTTGCTCACGCGCGGGCGGCCCTCCGGGTTGCCCACCTACCCCAGGAAGTCCTCCAACGGCACCGGCGTGAGCCCGTCCTGCTTCGCCCGGTTCAGGAACGCCGTGAAGTCCTCGACGAACGTCGTCCGGAAGTGCATCAGCACGATGTCCCCTGCCTTGAGCTTGTCCCCGGACTGAAATTGCACCCGCCCGTCGTTGACCGCAGCCGTCCAGTTGACCAGCGCCTTGAACCCACAGCTGGCAGCCGCATGCCGAGTAGTCGCGTCGTAGTTGCCGAACGGCGGCCGGAACAACGTCGGCCGCTTGCCGTAGTCGGCTGCCAGGAAGTCCGCGTTCCCGCAGATCTCGTTCTTCTGGAACTCGAACCCCTTGCCCTGCAGGTTCGGGTGGTTGCTCGTGTGACTGTGCACCGTCACAGGCAAGTTCTTGAAGTAGTCCTTGTGCCCCTCGGCGTACTTCGTGTTCAAAAAGGCCGACGGCCACACCCCGGCCTCGATCATCAACTCACGGGCCTTCGGATGCTGCACAGCCCCGTCGTCGATCGTGATGAACACATACGGCTTATCCATCGGAATGTGCGTGACAACCGGCACCATCCCGTCCACGACCGCAGGCGCCTTGGCCTGCACCGTCCCATACGGATAAGGCGGCTCGAACATCCGTTTAGGCCGCTCCGGCGTAGTGGTAGCCACCGCCGACGACCCAGTCGTCAGCACCGGCCCACCGGACCCCGCGTCAGGCGGCTCCCCACACGACACCAACCCGACAACCAGCAAAAACGCAGCAAAAAGCCGCAACCCACCCATCGAAATTTCCCCCTCCACGCGAAAGACGTCGCGCGGGCCCTCCCGGTTGCACGGAGATAGGCTCGAACTGATCACAAAAAGGAGGAGTTCCATGAGCCTCGAGCGCCCAGTCGCTCCAGACCCCTACCAGCTGCTCCCGCAGGTAGGCACCTTCACCGTGACCTCCACAGACGTGCGCGACGGCGAACAACTCCCCGACGCCCAAGTCTTCGAAGGCGGCAACACCTCACCCCAACTCGCCTGGTCAGGCTTCCCCACCGAAACCCGCAGCTTCGCAGTCACCTGCTTCGACCCCGACGCCCCCACCCCCTCCGGCTTCTGGCACTGGGTAGCGGTGAACCTCCCCGCAACCACCACCCAATTGGACACCGGCGCAGGCACCTCGGACGCCACACTTCCGGGTGACGCCTTCCACGTCCGCTCCGACTACAGCACCCACGCCTTCGGAGGCGCCGCCCCACCCAAGGGCGACCACCCACACCGCTACTACTTCGTCGTCCACGCCGTAGACGTGGACAAACTCGACGTAGACAGCGACGCCTCCCCCGCAGTAGTCAGCTTCAACCTCGCCTTCCACACCCTCGCGCGAGCCATCATCACCCCGACCTACCAGCACTGACCGCAGCAGTAGCGACGGCGAAGCCGAGCTGCTCTTGGCTTGAAACGGGAGGTTCCGGTGGGTGGTCCCGTCACGAGTCGTGCCTCAGCTCTTGCTGCACGCTCTGGTACGGCTTGTGACGGGACCACCCACCCGAACCGCACCACCTACGCAACGCAACTCCGCCCAACGCAACAGGCGTGCCATCAACCCACGCGTGGCGTAGGCAGGTCTTTGATCAGATTGGCGGGGTCCGGGGCGGAGCCCCGAAAGCCCTAAACAGAAACCGGCGGTACCAACCCGACCACCACAACCACCGGTCGTAAGCCCCACGTAACCCCCATCCAGGGAACACCAGCCCCCACCCAATGGTTGGATCCACACGTGAGGCACTTCGACCTGGTCATCATCGGCACCGGCTCCGGCAACTCCATCCCCAACGACGCGATGGCGGGCTGGAACATCGCCATCCTCGAAAAGGGCACCTTCGGAGGCACCTGCCTGAACGTGGGCTGCATCCCCACCAAGATGTTCGTCCACACCGCAGACCAGGCCGCAGCCCCGGCCAACGCCAAGAAGCTGGGCGTGGACGCACACACGGATGCCATCCACTGGCCCGAAATCCGCGACCGAATCTTCAACCGAATCGATCCGATCGCCGAAGGCGGCCGAAACTGGCGCGCCAACGAAAACGCCAACGTGACCGTCTACGAAGGCACCGCGACCTTCGAAGACCCGCACACCATCAACACCGGCACCGGCGAAACCATCACCGCGGACCGCATCGTGATCGCGGCGGGCAGCCGCCCCACCATCCCGGCCATCGCCGACCTGGAAACCACCGGATTCCACACCAGCGACACCATCATGCGCCTGGACGAACTCCCCGAGAGCCTGATCATCCTCGGCAGCGGTTTCATCGCCTCGGAATTCGCCCACGTCTTCAGCAGCTTCGGCGTCAAGGTCACCCTGATCGCCCGCTCGAACCTCCTCCTCCGCCACGAGGACCTGGAGATCGCCGAGCGCTTCACCGAAGTCGCCAAGCAGAAGTGGGACGTCCGCCTGCAACGCAAGACCACCCGCGCCGAGAAGACCGCAACCGGCGTGAAGCTGCACATGGAGGGCCCCGACGGCGAGGAAACCGTTGAGGCGTCCCAACTCCTGGTCGCAGTCGGCAGGCAGCCCAACACGGACCTGCTCAACGCGACCAAGGCGGGCCTCGACCTCCACCCGGACGGCCGGATCAAGGTCGACGAGTACCAGCGCACCAGCCAGTCGCACATCCTGGCGCTGGGCGACATCAGCTCGGACTACCAGCTCAAGCACGTCGCCAACCACGAGTCCCGCGTCGTCCAGCACAACCTGCTGAACCCGGACAGCCCCATTGCGAGCGATCACCGGTTCGTCCCGGCAGCGGTGTTCTCCAACCCGCAGATCGCCAGCGTCGGCCTCACCGAAGAAGAGGCCAAGGCAAAGGGAATTCGCTACGTCACCGCCAGCCAGGCCTACGCGTCCATCGCGTACGGCTGGGCGATGGAAGACACGACCGGCTTCGCCAAACTCCTGGCCGACCCGGCCACCGGCCAGCTGATCGGTGCGCACATCATCGGCCCGCAGGCATCATCGGTGATCCAGCCGCTCATTCAGGCGATGAGCTTCGGCCTGGACGCGAAGTCCATGGCACGTGGCCAGTACTGGATCCACCCGGCCATGCCCGAACTGGTCGAGAACGCACTTCTAAACCTGCCGTTGGACTGAACCTCGGGCGAACTGAAGTTCTCTGAACGACTGAAGGCCTTATCCGACAGGGCCTTCCGCAACTGCCGAAATGCCTGACAACCGACAACAATGCGGTGATGACAGACAGAGTTCTCGTCGCCTACACCTCGAACATCGCCGCCACCGACGAGATCGCCGAGATCATCGGCACCGAACTCGCGGGTTGTGGGCTGAGAGTCACCGTGCTCTCGGTCGCCGCCGCGGAAACACTGCACGGGTTCGGTGCCGTGATCATGGGCGATGCCGCGACGCGCGACGCGCATCGATTTGTGCGGCGGCACAAGGTTTACCTCAAACACACGCCCGTGTGGCTGTTCCATCGAGGTATACCGCCGGTGCCCAACGACGTCACGCGCATGGTGCGCAAGCTCGGGGCCGGCGGGCCGGTGAGCTTCGGCGGTGCGGCACCGGACTGGGATCGGGCGAAGGCATGGGCCCGCTACCTCGCCGATCAGCTCACGGTGCTGCACCGCGGGTTCGTCTCGAACTAGTACCTCAAGAACCCAGGCCTGCCAGTACCTAGGCCTGCTGAATCCGGACGGTGTTGCCGGCCGGGTCGCGGAACACGCACTCGCGGGCGCCCCACGGCTGGTCGGTCGGCTCCTGCACGACGTCGCCGCCGCCCGCCTGCAACTTGTCGAACACGCCGTCGAGGTCGGGCGTGGACAGGTTGATGTACGCGTACGAGCCGTTCTCGATCATCTCGGTGATGGCGGTCTTCTGCGTGTCCGTGAGGCCCTCGGCCATCGCGGGCGGTTCGAGCACGACGGCAGAGGCCGCACCCACCGGTGCGACGGTGATCCAGCGCATCGTGCCCTTGCCGACGTCGAGGCGGACCTCCCAGCCGAGCAGGTCGCGGTAGAAGGCCAGCGAGGCCTCGGGGTCGGTGTGCGGAAGGAACGTGGCAGCGATGTTGATTTCCATGCCGACAACGCTAGGACCAGCGCGAATCCACCGCTTCTCGATTCCTGACCAGATGATTTCCTGGCAGATGGTTCCTGACTAGATGTAGCGCGGGCGGCCCGCGATCACGCCCAGCACGGTCAGCACCGCGAGCAGCACCAGCTGCAGCACGAGCGACGTCGTCCAGGTGCCGGTGGCCTCGCGCAGCACACCGAACGCGAACGGCCCGGAAGCCGCGATCAGGTAGCCGAGGCTCTGCGCCATCGCCGACAACCGTGCGGTGTCCGAAGTGGACTTGGTGCGCAGCGACATCACCAGCAGCGCCAGCGGGAACATGCCCATGCCGAACCCGATCAACACCATCCACAGACCGGGGGCCGCGGCGGGCGCCACCAGCATGCCCAGGATGCCCGCGAACGACAGCACGCCGAGCGCCAGCACCATCGGGCCCTGGCTGCGCAACCGTGCGGCGATCGGTGGCACGAACAGGCTGACCGGGACGCTCAGCAGCATCGACACCGCGAGCAGCATGCCGGCGGTGTTCCGGTCGACCCCGGCGTCCACGAGCATCGCGGGCAGCCAGCCCATGACGGTGTAGGCGAACAGCGACTGCAGGCCGAAGAACACGGTGATCACCCACGCCAGCGGGCTGCGCAGCAACGAGCGCTTCTCCACCGGAGCGGCAGAGCGGACGACGGACGCCTCGGAACCGTGCCGCGCACCGGCGAACCACACGATCACCGCGCCGGCCGACAGCAGCGCCCATGCACCGACCGCGAGGCGCCACGAGCCGAGGTAGTCCTCGAGCCGCGGGGTCAGCGCGGCGGCGAGTGCGGCACCGGCGGCCAGCGTTCCCGTGTAGACACCGGTGAACAGGCCGACCTTGTCCGGGAAGGACGCCTTCACCACGACCGGGATCAGCACGTTGGACACCGCGATGCCCGCACAGGCGATAAAAGTGCCGCCCAGCACGACCCATGGACCGTCGATCACGCGCAGCACCAGGCCGAGCGTGAGCACCCCCAGAGAAAGTCCGATCGCACGGGCCATGCCGAGGCGGCGGCCGAGCCACGGCGCCGCGAACGCCGCGAAGCCGAAGCAGAGCGCCGGAACGGCGGTCAGCGCACTGGTCCAAGCGGCCGAAACCCCAAGGGCCGTGCGGACATCGCCGAGCACCGAGGCCAGACTGGTCACCGCAGGGCGGAGATTCGCCGCCGCGAGGGCGACCCCGATCGCGAGCAGCGTGGACCCGACCAGCGGAACGTGACGATTCTTGACGACCGTCACCCTGCGACCTCGATCGGTGGCAGTCTGTGCGGAATAAGTCGTCTGCTGAATCGTCACGCGCACCACTATCGCAGACGTAGGATGTTCGGATGAAAGGATGACGCTGTGCCGTTGGCCACTACCCGACGGGCGGGCCTAGTCGACCAGGTGATCGAGCAGATGCGCAGCGCGATCACCACTGGCGAATGGCCCGTCGGGCAGCGCATCCCGCCCGAGCCCGAGCTGGTCACCGCGCTCGGGGTGGGCCGGAACACGGTTCGCGAGGCCGTGCGCGCTCTCTCCCACGCCGGACTGCTGGAGGTGCGGCAGGGCGACGGCACGTTCGTCCGCGCGACCAGTGAGCTCTCCGGCGCGGTCCGCCGCATGTGCGGAACAGAGCTGAAGGAAGTCCTCCAGGTCCGCCGCACCCTGGAGATGGAAGGCGCGCGTCTGGCCGCCAAGCACCGCACCGACGCCGAGCTGGCACGCCTCACCGAGCTGCTGCGCAAGCGCGACTCGGCGATGGAGGCCGAGCAGTGGGCCGAGGTGATCGAGCACGACACCGCGTTCCACGTGCTGCTCGTCCAGTGCTCGCACAACACCCTTCTGGCAGAGCTCTACCAGGGCTTGACCGAGGCTGTTAAGGCTTCGGTGGCGGCATCTGTCGACACCAGCCAGCCTGGAACCGACCAGGTGTCGCACACCGGCCTGCTGCACGCGGTCCGGGACGGCGACCAGGAGAAGGCGGCGATCGAGGCGGGCGGGTTCTTCGAGGAGTTGATCGAGAAGTTCTGCTGATCACGGTCAAAGCGGACCGCACCTGTCCGCATGAGCTCATAGCGTGGGGGCCATGGAGATCACGCCGTTCCGCATCGAGGTCCCGCAGGCCGAGGTTGACGACCTCCGCTCCCGCCTGGGCAACACGCGATGGCCGGAGGAGGACATGCCGGGTGTCGGCTGGTCCTACGGCATCCCGCTGAGCTACCTGCGACCGCTCGCCGAGTACTGGGCGACCGGGTTCGACTGGCGCGCCCAGGAAGAGCGGATCAACTCCTACCCGCAGTTCACGACCGAGATCAGCGGGCAGCGCATCCACTTCCTGCACGTCCGCTCGAAGAACCCGGACGCGCTGCCGTTGCTGCTGATCCACGGCTGGCCCGGCTCGTTCGTCGAGTTCCTGAACGTGATCGGGCCGCTGTCCGAGGACTTCCACCTGGTGATCCCGTCGATCCCCGGTTTCGGCTTCTCCGGCCCGGTGCGCAGGCCCGGCTGGAACGTGCTGCGCGTCGGGTGGGCGTTCTCGAAGCTGATGGAAGGCCTGGGTTACGACCGCTACGGCGTGCAGGGCGGCGACTGGGGTTCGACCATCGCGCAGGAGATCGGCCGGGTGTTCCCTGAGCACGTCGTCGGCGTGCACCTGAACATGCTGATGACGTTCCGTCCGCAGGGCGTCAACGACCTGACGTCCGACGAGCTGCGGGCGCTGGAGTCGCTCGACCACTACCAGAAGGAACTCTCCGGCTACATGCACGTCCAGCGCACGCGGCCGCGCACGCTCGGCTTCGGGCTGACGGACTCGGCGGCAGGGCAGCTGGCGTGGATCGTGGAGAAGTTCCACGACTGGACGGACAACGAGGGCACGCCGGAGGACGCGGTGGACCGCGACCACATGCTGACCAACGTGTCCATCTACTGGTTCACCCGCACCGCGGGCTCGTCCGGGCAGCTGTACAAGGAGCAGTCGGCGGCGTGGGGCAAGCAGCAGCCGACCACGGTCCCGACCGGTGTCGCGGTGTTCCCGCACGACATCGGCGCGCCGGTGCGTTCGCTGGCGGACAAGATGATCCCGACGATCGTGCACTGGACGGAGTTCGACCGCGGCGGCCACTTCGCCGCGATGGAGGAACCGGACCTGCTGGTCCAGGACATCAGGAAGTTCTTCGGATCACTGTGAGCACAACACTTTCGACCCGCACCCTCAACCGCACGCTGCTGGCGCGGCAACTGCTCCTGGAGCGCACGGCCATGCCGATCGTGGCGGCCGTCGAGCACCTCGGCGGTCTCCAGGCCCAGGCACCGATCCCGCCGTACCTGGCGCTGTGGACGCGACTCGACCCGTTCCAGGTCGACGCGCTGAGCAGGCTGATCATCGACCGCTCGCTGGTGCGGATGACGTTGTGGCGCGGCACGTTGCACCTGATCTCGGCCGACGACGTGTACCTGATGCGCACGGCGTTGCAGCCGGAGCTGAACAAGTGGGCGCGCAACGTGATGCCGCCGGCCGGCAGGGTCGAACTCGACCTGGCCGAGCTGGCGCGGATCACCCGCGAGTACGTCGACACCGAACCGCGCACGGTCGCCGAGGTCGGCGCGCACCTCGAGACGCACTTCCCCGAGGCGAAAGCGCGGGAGCTGTCCACGCAGGCGCAGATGCTGGTGCCGATGGTCCAGGTGCCGCCGCGCGGGATCTGGGGAGTGGGCGGCGTTCCGCAGAACGTCGCGATGGCCACGTGGCTGGGGCGGGACCTGCCGGAGACCGCCGCGGTGCCGGAGCTGATCACGCGGTACCTGCGGGCGTTCGGGCCGGCGACGCTCGCGGACATGCAGGCCTGGTCGCGGTTGACCGGGTTGAAGGCGCACGCGGCCGGGCTGGATCTGGTGCAGTACCGGAACGAGGCCGGCAAGGTGCTGCTGGACGTGCCGGACGGCGTGATCGTGCCGGAGGACACCCCCGCGCCCGCACGGCTGTTGCCCGCGTTCGACAACGTGTTGCTGGGGCACGCGGACCGGACGCGGATCATGAGCGAGGACGCGCGCTCGCGGTGGGGTGCCGTGCGCAACGGCGTGTTCCCGCCGACGTTCCTCGTGGACGGGTTCCTGCGCGGCACGTGGAACGTCGTGGAGACCAAGGACACCGCGACGTTGACGATCGAGCCGTACTTCAAGACCACGAAGCAGGACATGGCGGGCGTGGTCCGCGAGGCCAGGTCGGTGCTGAAGGTGATGGCGCCCAAGAAGGCGCACGTGATCGCTGCCCCTTAGGGCGGGTTTTCGTGCCCCTGCGGGTGTCTCGGGGTCGTGTTCCACCCGAGGTGGGCCGACCAGGCTCGTCGCATGGTCTCCGCACGTCGGTCAGCCGAGGTCACGGGTGCTCTCGCGGACGGCAAGCGCAAGGCGGGCCCTGCGGTCTCCGGCAGCCCGCACGCTTTGCTCGCGTTGCAACGAGACGCGGGCAACGCGGCCGTGGGCGCGCTCATGGCGGCCAAGCAGAAGCAGCCGGACCCGGCGGCGCTCGGTCACATCGACGCGGCGCTGGAGGAGGTCCGCGGCAGCGAGCCCGAGATCGACACGGTCGAGAAGGGCCTCAAGGCGGCCCAGTCGGCCGGGGTGCCGGTGACGCTGGAGGGTCCGAAGCCGCCCGCGTCCGCGCTGGCCGTGACGACGACGGGGTTCGGCCCGAACGCGGTGCAGCCCAAGAAGCCGGTGCCGCCCGCGAAACCGGTGCCGGCGAAGTCCAAGCTCGGCACGGCGGCCGCTCGTCCCGCCGCCAAGTCCGGTGGTGCGTCGGCGAAACCCGCGGCAGCTCCCGCTGTTCCCGCGGTGGCCGCGGCTGATCCGGCGTTCATGCAGGTCACCGAGAAGGTCAAGGGGGTCGCGGCGGCCAAGAAGGCTCATCCGCCCGCCGCGGCCAAGGCCAAGGAGGCGCAGGACGCCGCGCAGGCCCCTGCCGACGACCTCGCGGGGCAGGCGAAGGCCTCCAAGGTCGACTCGATGGACGCGCAGCAGGCGGGGTCGTTCGACAAGCAGGCGTTCATCGCGGCGGTGAAGACCGCGATCGAGGCGAAGTCGCCCAAGACGTTGCAGGAGGGGACCTCACCACAGGGCAAGGCCGACGGGGTCGCCTCCGAGGTGAAAGGCATGGTGTCCCAAGGCAAAGAGGGCCAGGCCAAGGACATCGAGGCGGCCACCGACGCAGCCCCGGACCAGTCGAAGGCGGTGCCGAAGCCGGTCACGCCGATGGCTCAGGAGAACCCCGGCGCCGCCCCGGCGATCCCGGCCGCGGGTGCCGCGCCGAAGCCCGCGCCACCGTCGCAAACCGATCTGACGGCGGGCAAGCAGCAGGTCGCGCAGGAACAGGGCGACGTCACCGACGAGCAGATGCGGCAGTCGAACGAGCCGCAGTTCCACCAGGCGTTGGACGCCAAGCAGACCGCCGCGTCGCACGCCGACACCGCACCGGCCCAGGTCCGCGCGCAGGAACAGCAGGTGATCGGCCAGGCCAAGGCCGACGCCGGCGCGGTCACGGCCGGGGGCGTGGCCGGGATGCAGGGCGCCAAGGGTGCGGCGCTGGCGAAGCTGGTGGCGGACAAGGGAAAGACGAAGACCAAGGACGAGGCCAAGCGCGCGGAGGTGACGACGAGGATCCAGGGCATCTTCGCGGCCACCGAGACCGAGGTGAAGAAGATCCTCGGGGGCATCGACGCGAAGGTCGAGACGGAGTTCACCAAGGGCGAGGCCGCCGCCCGGCAAGCCTTCGAGTCCTTCGTGGCCGCCAAAGTCAACGCCTACAAGCAGGACCGGTACAGCGGCTGGCTCGGCGGATACCGCTGGATCAAGGACAAGGTCCTCAGCGTGCCGGACAAGGTGAACGAGTTCTACACCGCCGGCCGCGAGCTGTACCTGAAGCAGATGGACGGCGTGATCTCCCGCGTCGCCGACATCGTGGGCAACGATCTCTCCCTGGCCAAGCAGAAGATCGCGACCGGCAAGGCCGAGATCGCCGCGTTCGTCAAAACGCTCTCCCCCGACCTGCAGAAGGTCGGCGCCGACGCGTCCGCCGAGATCAACGACCGCTTCGAGCAGCTCGAAAGCGACGTCACCGACAAGCAGAACGCCGTCGTCGACACCCTCGCCACCAAGTACACCGAGGCCCGTCAGGCCGTCGACGAACGCATCGAAGCGTTGCAGGCGGAGAACAAGGGCTTCGTCGACGCCGCGATCGACGCGGTCAAGGGCGTCGTCAACACGATCCGCGAACTCGCCGCGATGCTGCGCGACGTCCTGTCCCGTGCCGCCGCAGTGGTCGGCGACATCGTCAAGAAGCCCGTCGAGTTCCTCGGCAACCTGATCGCCGGCGTGAAAGGCGGCATCCTCAAGTTCAAGGACAACATCCTCGAGCACCTGCGCAAGGGCCTGATGGGCTGGCTGTTCGGCGCGCTGGCCGACGCGGGCATCGAACTCCCGGAGAAGTTCGACGTGCGCGGCATCATCAAGCTGCTGGCGTCGATCTTCGGCCTGACGTGGTCGAACATCCGCAGCCGCCTGGTCAGGCAGATCGGCGAGAAGGCCATGGCCGCGGCCGAGAAGGGCGTCGAGATCTTCCAGGTCCTGACCACCCAGGGTGTTTCCGGCCTGTGGCAGATGCTGATGGAGAAGCTCAGCGACATCAAGGAGACGATCCTCGCGCAGGTGAAGGACTTCGTGATCACGAAGATCATCACCGTCGGCATCACCTGGCTCATCGGCCTGCTCAACCCCGCCGCCGCGTTCATCAAGGCCTGCAAGCTGATCTACGACGTCGTGATGTTCTTCGTGACCAACGGCAGCCGCATCATGAAGTTCGTCAACACCGTCATCGACTCGGTGGCCGACATCGTGCGCGGCAACGTGGGCGGCGTCGTCGACAAGATCAACGACGTGCTCGGCCAGATGGTCCCGATCATCATCGGCTTCCTCGCGAGCGCCATCGGGCTGGGCGGCATCGGCGCGAAGATCCGGTCGATCCTCGAGACCCTGCAGAAGCCGGTGAACAAGGCGCTGGACTGGGTGATCAAGAAGGGGCTGACGCTGGCGGGGCCGATCATCAAGGCCGCCAAGGGTGTCGGCGCCAAGGTCAAGGCGAAGGTGGCCGCCGGCAAGGCCTGGGTGAAGGGCAAGGCGACGGGCGCGGTGGCGGCGGTGCGGGACTGGCTCGGCCTGCGCAAGACGTTCCAGGCGACCGACGGCACGCACACGCTCTACTGGGAGGGCCGGGGCACAGCGGCCAGGCTGACCGTGGCGTCGACACCGACCCCGGTTGAGAGCGTGCTCGTGACAGCTACCCGGCTGATCACCAGCGGTCATGCCCAGCACGCCGCGCTCCAGGCCGCGAAGGCGAAGCAGGCGGAGATCCGCAGGCTGAAGAGGATCGTGGAGGCGGGGCGCGTTCCGACGGACGTCGACGCGCTCAACAACGCGATGAACGACCTGGCCACCTTGATGATCCCACTGGTTCCGATCTTGTTCCCGGCGACGGCCACTACCACCCCTGGCTCGCTGAAGCCCTGGGTGCAGCCGTTCAACCTGGTCAAACTCAAGAAGGAGAACCGCTACGCGATGGTGACCGCCATCGACAGGTCAACCCCGGTGGGGACGCTGGTCAGGTACCAGATCATCCGGCCGCGGCTCGTCTCGACCGACGGATGGGAGGCCCCGACCAGAGGCAGGACCGGCGGGCCGGAGGCGGTGTCGCCCAGCGTGGTGGAGTCCGACTGGGAGGAGTACGTCGACGATCGCCGCAACTTCTATCTCGGGCCGACACAGTCGAAGACGAGCAAGATCGGCAAGCAGGTCGAGGCCAGAATGCGGGCCGAGGGCAAGATCGTCGGGAACGAGGTGCTGTACGCGAGAAGCGCTACCGGCACCGCGCTGCCGCCCGGCCAGGTCACGCGCTATCCGCTGAGCGCCTGCGTCATGGGGCACCTCATCGATGCCGTGACGTGGTGGAACAGCAACGGCCGCTTCACCGGCCCGCAGTCGTCGGAGGCGCGGAGGTTCATGGAGGATCCCGACAACTACGAGATCGAGCCGTCCGGCCCCAACTCGTTGCGCGGTGCGCTGCTCGGCGGCAGCGGGGTCCGCTACCTGCCGTCGACGAAGTGAGGTGCGGCCTAAGCTCGGTGTATCACCGAGCTGGGGGTTCGGCATGACCGCGTTGACGTACTCGCCCGACTTCTTCACCGACCCGCATCCGACCTACGCGCGCATGCGCGAGGAAGCGGCCGTGCACCACGTCGCCGAACCCAACGGACTCGAGCACTTCTTCGTGCTGCGCTATGCCGAAGCCCGTGCCGCGCTCGCCGATCCCAGGCTGGCCAAGGATCCACGGCACGCGTGGGAGGCCCTGCGTGCGGCGGGCATGGTGAGCGGGGAGCCGCAGGACGCGACGTTCGATCTGCACACCACCGATCCGCCCGTGCACACGCGGCTGAGGTCGTTGGTGGCGAAGGCGTTCACCCCAGGCCGGGTGGCGGCGCTGAAGCCGCGCGTGCGGGAGATCGCCGGCGAGCTGCTCGAGGCGACCGGCGACACGTTCGACGTCATAGCCGAGTATGCCTATCCGCTGTCGTTGACGGTGATCGCTGAGGTGCTGGGCGTGCCGGTCGAGGACCGCGCGTCGTTCCGCCTCGTGGACGATCGCCGCGCTGACGCCGGCCACCCGCGCCGAGGGTGGCAAGAAGCTGCACGCACACATGACCGGGCTCGTCGCTTCGCATCGGCCGGGCGACGACCTGCTCAGCGAGCTGATCGCGGCCGGCCTGGACACCGACCAGGTCGTCGCGCTGGCACAGCAGCTGCTCTTCGCGGGCCACGAACCCACCACGAACCTGATCGGGAACGCGGTCATCGCCCTGGTGCGCAACCCGGGAACCGCGGCGCCGGACCTGGACGAGCTCATGCGTTACGACGGGCCGACGGCTCGTGCGTCACCGAGATACGCGACCGAGGACCTGGAGATCGGCGGTGTCGCCGTGCCCGAGGGCAGCGTGGTGATCGTCGGCATCGCCGCGGCGAACCGCGACCCGCGCAGGTTCAGCGAACCCGACGTGCTGGGCCTGTCCAGGGTGGACAATCCGCACCTCTCGTTCGGCCACGGCATCCACCGCTGCGTCGGTGCGGCCCTGGCGCGGATGGAGGGCGAGGTGGCCCTCGACGTGCTGCTGCACCGTTTTCCGGACCTCAGCCTCGCCGCGGAACCGGAGTGGTTGCCGTTCCCGGTGTTTCGCGGGGTGTCCTCGCTCAGCGTTCGGGCGCGACCTGCTTGATCACTTCCAGCGCCGCGGTGATCGCGGGCCGGCGCGAGGCTTGTGTGCGCCACACCGCGTAGAGCCGCCGCGTCGGGGTGGGCCGCAGCGGCACGACCCGCACACCGTCCGGCACCTCTTCCCTGCCCAGCCGCGGGATCAGCGCGACCCCGATCCCCTTGGCCAGCAACGCCATCTGCGTGCGGTACTCGCTGATCCGGTACGCCACCACGGGTTCGATGCCCGCGCCGTGGAACGTCCGCTCCAGCCAGTCGAAGCAGATCGACCCCTCCGTCTGGCAGATCCACCGCTCGCCGGCGAGGTCGGCGGGTTCGAGGAACTCCTTGCGGGACAACGGGTTCGCTTCCGGGACGAGCACCTCGGCGACGTCGTTGCGGATGAAGACGCGCGACAGCGACTCCGGTACCGGTAGTGGCGTGTTGGCCCAGTCGTGCACGATCGCCATGTCCAGCTCGCCGCGCGCGACGGCCTCGGTGGCGTGGGGCGGGTCGATCTCCGTCAGGCGGACGTCGAGCGCGGGGTGCCGGTCGATCAGCTCGGCCAGGACGTCGGGCAGCAGGCCTCGCGCGGCGGTGGCGAACGAGCCGATGCACAGGCGGCCGATCGCGGCGCCGCGTTGTTCCTCGAGCGCTACCTCTGCCTCTTCGACGAGCTTCAGGACCTGACCGGCCGTGTCGGCCAGCAGCAGGGCCGCGTCGGTCAGGCGGACGCCTCGGCCACGGCGTTCCAGCAGCGTGGTGCGGGTTTCGCGTTCGAGTTTGGCGATCTGCTGCGAGACCGCGGACGGCGTGTAGCCGAGCACGTCCGCTGCGGCCCCTACCGTGCCGTGGGTGGCGACGGCGTGCAGGGCTTTGAGCCTTCCCAGGTCGAGCATGTAGCAATGCTAAACCCATAGCCTTAGAAATCGGAACTGGTGCTTAATAGTTAGCGCGCGCAAGCTTGGAGGCATGAGTCCCCGACACGTCCTGCTCGCTGTGCTGGTTGCCGCTATCTGGGGCTTCAACTTCGTCATGCTCAAGATCGGACTCGACGAGTTCCCGCCGATCCTGTTCTCCGCGCTGCGGTTCCTCGCCGCGGCGGTGCCCGCGATCTTCTTCGTCGGACGGCCGTCGGTGGCGTGGAAGTGGGTCATCGCGGTCGGGCTCGTGCTGGGCGTCGCGAAGTTCAGCTTCCTGTTCATCGGACTCAAGGCGGGCATGCCGGCCGGACTGTCGAGCCTGGTGCTGCAGAGCCAGGTGATCTTCACGGCGGTGTTCGCCTCCGTCGTCCTGCGCGAACGGCCGAAGCCGGTGCAGATCACCGGCATCGCGCTGGCGATCGCGGGCATCGGGGTGATCGCGTGGGACTACGGGCAGAGTTCGCCGCTGCTCGGGTTCCTGCTGCTGGTCGCGGCGGGTGCGTGCTGGGGCGTGTCCAACGTGATCATGCGGTACGCGAGGCCCGCCGACATGGTGCGGTTCATGGTGTGGGTGAGCGCGGTCGCGGTGCTGCCGTTGTTCGCGCTGTCGCTGCTCACCGAGGACGTGTCAGCGTTGGGACGGCTGAACTGGGCCGGGGTGGGCGCGATCGGGTACGTCGCGTGGATCTCGACGCTGCTCGGGTTCGGCATCTGGGGATTTCTGCTGCGCCAGTACGAGTCATCGGTCGTGGCGCCGTTCTCATTGCTGGTGCCGGTGTTCGGGATGTTCTCGGCGTGGGCGTTCCTCGGCGAGGACCTGAGCGGGCTGCAGGCGGCGGCCGGCGGCCTGGTGCTGGCGGGGCTCGCTATCCCGCAGCTGGTGGGGCGCCGGGCGGCACGAACGGCAGTCCAGCCGGAGCTCCTCGTTCCAGCAGGTCGATGACGGCCTTGGTGTCGAGGTTCTCCGCGACCAGGTCGCCCAGCAGGTCCAGCTGGGCCTCGCGGGCGGCCTGGAAGCTCACCTCGCCCGGCTCGAAGTCGCGGCCGGAGCGGTCGGCGGCCCAGCGCAGGAACTTGCGGCGGAACGCGTCGTTCTCCAGCAGACCGTGCCAGTGCGTGCCCAGCACGCGCTCGGTCTCCGCGCCTTCGTCGGCGATCAACGGCCGTTCGGTGCTGCGCACGACCTGACCGTGGTGGATCTCGTAGCCGGTCACCGGTTCGTCCCACGCCGTGGCCGATGGCGTGGCCAGGGTCTTCCGCGGCTGGAAGCGGATGTCGACGTCGAGCAGGCCAAGTCCTTCGGTAATCCCGTCCTTGGACTCCACGTCGTCCTCGATGCGTTGCGACAACATCTGGAAACCGCCGCAGATGCCGAGGATCGGGCCGTCGAACCGTTGAATCGCTTGGGCCAGACCGGTTTCACGCAACCACGCGAGGTCTGACACGGTCGCTTTGGAACCGGGCAGCACGACCAGATCCGCGTCCGCCAGCCGTGACGGCTCGGTCACGAACCGCACGGAAACGCCCGGCTCGCACGCCAACGCCTCGACGTCGGTGGCGTTGGAGATGCGCGGCAACCGGATCACGGCGACCCGCAGCCAGTCGCGGACCGGCGCCACCGGACGGCCGATCACGCCGTCCGCGTTGTAGGACAACGAATCCTCGGCGTCGAGCCACAGCTCCTCGCGCCACGGCAGCACGCCGAGCACCGGCCGTCCGGTGAGCGCCTTGAGCTGATGCAGACCCGGTTCGAGCAGTCGCTGGTCGCCGCGGAACTTGTTGATGACGAACCCCGAGACCAGCGCCTGATCAGCCGCGTCCAGCACCGCCACCGTGCCGAAGAGGTGCGCGAACACACCACCGCGGTCGATGTCGCCGATCACCAGCACCGGCAGACCGGCGCGCGTGGCCAGGCCCATGTTCGCGATGTCGTTGGGGCGCAGGTTGATTTCGGCCGGCGAACCCGCGCCCTCGCAGATGACGACCTCGTGGTCGCGCCGCAAACCATCCAAAGTGGACAGCACCGTGTCGAGCAGCTGCTGCTTGCGTTCGCGGTAGCTCAACGCGGAGACCTCGCCGACCGCCTTGCCCAGCACGACGACCTGCGAGGTGCGGTCGCTACCGGGCTTCAACAGCACCGGGTTGAACCGCACACTCGGCTCCTTGAACGCCGCTCGCGCCTGCACGGCCTGAGCGCGCCCGATCTCACCGCCGTCGAGTGTGACGAACGAGTTGTTCGACATGTTCTGCGCCTTGAACGGCACGACGTCAACGCCCTGGCGTGCCAGAAAGCGGCACAGACCGGCGACCAGGACGCTCTTACCAGCGTCCGAGGTCGTCCCACAGATCAACATCGCGCCCCGCATGGACGCCAATGCTGCCATCATCACGGGCATGCTCACCGTCGTGCTCATGCACAGCCCGTTTCTCGGCCCTTCGAGCATGCGCCCGCTCGCCGACGAACTGGCCTCCGACGGGGTAGCGGTTCTGCTGGTAGACCTGCAGATGACCATCAACGAGGCACCTGTGCACCAGCGGCTGATGGGTGCTTTCGCGGACGCCCTGGAAGACGCAGGCGTCGGTGGGCAGATCGTCCTGGTCGGTCACAGCGGCGCGGGTCCGTTGCTGCCGGGCTTCGCCGACGCGCTGGAACTGGACGTCGCCGGCCTGGTGTTCCTCGACTCCGACCTGCCGACGCCGGGCAAGGCGTGGCGCGAGACCGTCGATCCCGCCCTGGTCAGCCAGGTCAAGGCGTCGGTGCGGGACGGCAAGCTGCCGCGCTGGGACCGCTGGTTCGACACGGACCCGCTGAAGCTCGTGCCCGCCGAACTGCGCGAGGAGATGCGCGACGAGGCGCCCGAGGTGCCGTGGGAGTTCCTGAAGGAGCAGCGGCCGGTCGTGGAGTGGGCCGGGCCGTGCGGGTACGTGCTGCTGTCGTCGTTCTACGAGGCCGCGGCGAACAAGGCCGACGAGCTGGGGTGGCCGGTTGAGCGTCTGGAGTCACACCACCTGGCGGCCGCGACGTCGCCCTCGGCGGTCGCGGCCGCGCTGAAAGCCGTCCTCAACAGACTGTGAGGATCTCCGAGCCCGTGTCGGTGACGACGAGAGTGTGTTCGAACTGCGCGGTCCAGCTCTTGTCCTGGGTGGTGACGGTCCAGCCGTCGTCCCACATGTCGTGCTCGTAGCCGCCGAGCGTGATCATCGGCTCGATCGTGAACGTCATGCCGGGTTCGAGCACGGTCTTCACCGACGGCTCGTCGTAGTGCAGCACCACGAGACCGCTGTGGAACGCGCGGCCGATGCCGTGGCCGGTGAAGTCGCGGACGACGCCGTAGCCGAACCGGTTCGCGTACGCCTCGATGACGCGGCCGATGACGTTGATCTCGCGGCCGGGCTTCACGGCCTTGATGGCGCGCATGGTCGCCTCGTGCGTGCGCTCGACCAGCAGCCTGTTCTCCTCGGAGACGTTGCCCGCGAGGAAGGTGGCGTTCGTGTCGCCGTGCACGCCGCCGATGAACGCCGTGACGTCGATGTTCACGATGTCGCCGTCCTCGACGACCGTGGAGTCCGGGATGCCGTGGCAGATGACCTCGTTCAGCGAGGTGCAGCACGACTTCGGGAAGCCGCGGTAGCCCAGCGTCGACGGGTACGCGCCGTTGTCGCACAGGAACTCGTGCGCCACCGCGTCGATCTCGTCCGTCGTGACGCCGGGCACGACGACCTTGCCGGCCTCCTGCAGCGCCTGGGCGGCGAGCCTGCCCGCGATCCGCATGGCCTCGATGATCTCCGGCGTCTGCACCCACGGGTCGTTGCCGCGCTGGGGCGCGGGCTTGTCCACGTACTCGGGACGGACGATGCGCGAGGGCACCTGACGACGCGGAGACTGCACACCGGGTTGCAGCACGGAACGAACGGCCATGCGCTCCAGATTAGCCGTCCGTGCGGGGGCGGCTCTGAACCTGGTCCTCGGCGCGGGGCTCCGGCAGCCGTGGCGCTGGAAGCAGGACGCCCGCCCGGATCAGGCGTTCCCGCATCGTCAGGTCTGTGGTCTTGGTCGTCATCACGGCACCGCCTTCAAGAACTTCGCCGCCACGTCCACGGCTGGAGTCGAACTATCCGCGCTGAGCACCAAGGTCGCGAACGCGAGATCGCCCCGGTAGCCCATGAACCACCCGTGTGAGTGCACGCCGTCACCGAACTGTGCGGTACCAGTCTTGCCGCGGACATCGCCGTACGGCTTGAGTTGCGGTGCAGTGCCGTAGTCGACGACCTCGCGCATCATCTGCCGCACCGGGTCGAGCACGGCCGGCGTGGGCGCGGTGGGCTGTTTGTCGGCTTTGGTCTCCTTGCCGCGCACCAGTTGCGGCACCGGCATGGAGCCCTTCGCGATGGACGCGCTCACCAGGGCCATGCCGAACGGCGACGCGAGCACCTTGCCCTGGCCGAACGCGTCCTCAGCCCGTTCCACGACGTCGGTCGCGGGCGGCACGGACCCGGTGATCGTGGTCAGGCCCGCGATGTCGAAGTCGGCCCCGAGCCCGAGCGACAGCGCGGCGCTCGGCAGCAGGTCGGCCGGCATGTCGACGGCGAGCTGCGCGAACGTGGTGTTGCAGGAGAACGCGAACGCGCTGCGGAGAGGAATCGTGCCCTTGTCGAACTCGCTGGAGTTCGGCACGATCCGCCGCCCGTCGATGGTGGTCTTGCCGGGGCACGGCAGCGGGGTGTCGGCGGTGACCTTGCCGGACTGGAGCGCGGCGAGCGCGGACACGGCCTTCATCGTCGAACCCGGCGGGAAGCGGCCGGTCAGCGAGAGGGCGCCCTGGGCGTCGGCCGGGTCGTTCTGCGCGACGGCCAGGATGTCGCCGGTCGACGGCTGGATGGCCACCAGCATCGTGGGCTGCGTGATCGGTTCGACGGCGTCTTCGGCGGCGGTCTGGATCGCGCGGGACAACGCGATGTTCACGGCCTTGGCGGGCTCGGGGGCCTTCGAGGTCAGCTCGTCGATCTCGGCGCCCTGCGCGTCGACCGTGGACACGCGGAAGCCCTCGTGACCTGCGATGTCGTTCTCGATCAGCTTGCGCACGGCCGGCAGCACCTGCGAGCCGAAGGTGCGGCTCGGCGCCAGCAGCGACGTCTGCGAGCTGAACCGCACGCCAGGCAGTTCGTAGATCTTCGGCTTCACCGCCTGGTAGTCCGGGTCCCGCAGCGCCGCGACCTGGTAGGCCTGGCCTTCCGGGGTCTTGCCGACGCCCTCGGTGATCGTCTGCACGGTGATGGCCTTGTCCAGCGGGTTCAGCGCGTCCGCGAGGGCCTTGGAGACGGCGGCGACGTCACCGGCCTCCTTCGCGACGAGCAGCACCGAGACGACGCGTTCAGGGGCCAGCAACGGCGTGCCGTCGCGGTCGAGGACGGGTGCCGGGTCCGGCTTGAGCTCGGTGACCTTGATGGACTGCTGCGGCGCGAGCTTGGGATGCGCCACCGACGACGCCCAGTGCACCTTCCACGTGTCGCCTTCCTGGCGCACGTCGAACCTGGTCGGGTACGTCCAGTGGCGGTTCTTGCCGAGGTCCCAGTCGAGGCTCACGCTCGCCTCGGAGGCCGTGTCACCGTTCTTGCGGATCTGGTCGACCTTGCTGGAGAGCCCCTCGGGCTTCAACGCGCCCCGGAACTTCTCCAGGGTCTCCTTGGCCTCGTTCGGGTTGTCGGTCATCCCGGCAGCACCCTGCACGTCACCGGACGCGAGCTTCGCCAGGAATTCGTTGGTGATCTCCGGCGCTCCTGGTTCGGACTTGAACAGGCCGCAGCCGCTCACCGTCACCAGCACCACCGTGATCGTCGCGAGAAGGCGCACTCGCGCGAGTATGCCGGTTCAGAAGAGGACAGTCGCGTACTGGCCGACCTGTTCGAAGCCGATTTTGCGGTAGGCGGCCTGGGCCACGTGGTTGTAGCCGTTGACGTAGAGGCTGGCTGTGCGGTTGAGAACCCTGGTCAGGCGGTCTGCCACGGCGGCTGTTCCGGCGGTGCCGATGCCCGCGCCCCGGCGGTCCGGTCGTACCCAGACGCCCTGGATCTGGCCCACTCGGGAGGACATGGCGCCGATTTCAGCTTTGAAGACCACTTCGCCGTGTTCGAACCGGGCGAAGGCTCGGCCTGCCGCGATCAGTTCGCTGACCCTGGCTCGGTAGCCGGCGCCGCCGTCTTCTGCGCAGGGGTCGATGCCGACCTCCTCGATGAACATCGAGATGGCGGCGGGGAGGTAGCGGTTCAGTTCGCTGGGGCGGACCTGTCTGACCAGCGGGTCCGGGGTGATTTTCGGAGGGCTCGAGATGGCCATCAGTGGTTGGTCGCCGCGGACTTCCCTCGCGGGGCCCCAGTCTGGTTGTAGTTCGTCCCAGAGGGTTAAGACTTGTTCGGCTGGGCCTACGAGGCTGGAGCACACTCGGCCGCGGCGGCGGGCTCGGTCGGCGAACATGCGCATGGCCGTGGCGCTGCCCTTTAGAGGGATCAGGTTGGGGCCTGAGAAGCAGAGGCCGTCCACTCGGCCTCGGAGTGGTCTGGAGTCTGAGCCCCACATTTCGCCGCCCAGGCGCCACGGGTCCAGGCCGGCTACTTCCACTCTTGCGGCGACCATGCACGCGGCTACGGGGTCGTGTTCGAACGCCCCGCGTACGTCGATCAGGTCGCGCTCGTCGAGAACGCGCGCTCCGGCCAGCCTCAGCACGTCACCTAGCGTGCCAGATTGAGTGGGGGTGTGGCATCAGCCAGTTGTGGGGCGCGGGGGTGACGGTCCGCACCTGGGGGTTTGGGGGCGCTGACGGGACCCTGCCCGGAGCGCATTGGAAAGCAAAAGCATCGGGGGCGTTCCCGGCCAGGAACGCCCCCGATGTGTGTGGCTGCTGTCAGCCGACGCTGACTACCGGTTCGCCGCCTTCGATCGGTTCCATCTCCTCGGCGAGGCGCATGGCCTCCTCGATGAGGGTTTCCACGATCGCGTGTTCCGGCACGGTCTTGATGACCTTGCCCTTGACGAAGATCTGGCCCTTGCCGTTGCCGCTCGCGACGCCCAGGTCGGCCTCGCGGGCCTCGCCGGGGCCGTTCACGACGCAGCCCATGACGGCTACGCGGAGGGGGACCTCCATGCCCTCGAGACCGGCGGTGACCTGCTCGGCGAGGGTGTAGACGTCTACCTGGGCGCGGCCGCAGGACGGGCAGGACACGATCTCCAGCTTGCGCGGGCGCAGGTTGAGCGACTGGAGGATCTGGTGGCCGACCTTGATCTCCTCGACCGGCGGGGCGGACAGCGACACCCGGATGGTGTCGCCGATGCCCTGGCGGAGGAGGGCGCCGAAGGCCACTGCGGACTTGATGGTGCCCTGGAAGGCCGGACCGGCCTCCGTGACGCCCAGGTGGAGCGGGTAGTCGCACTGCTCGGCGAGCAGTTCGTAGGCGCGGACCATCACGACCGGGTCGTTGTGCTTCACCGAGATCTTGATGTCGTGGAAG
The DNA here is from genome assembly GCF_053610285.1 of Lentzea sp. NPDC054927. Lineage (NCBI taxonomy): Bacteria > Bacillati > Actinomycetota > Actinomycetes > Pseudonocardiales > Pseudonocardiaceae > Lentzea > Lentzea sp. NPDC054927. The sequence continues at coordinate 141,703 of NZ_JBSGXZ010000010.1, read as the reverse complement.
TCGTGCTCGGCGAAGAGCGAGGCTTCCCACATGGCCGACTCGGCGAGGGCCTCCGGGGTGGCCTTGCCGTACTTCTTGAGCAGGCGCGGGTCCAGTGAACCGGCGTTGACGCCGATTCGGATCGGGGTGCCGTGGTCCTTGGCGGCGGCCGCGATCTCCTTGACCTGGTCGTCGAACTTGCGGATGTTGCCCGGGTTGACGCGGACCGCGGCACAACCAGCCTCGATGGCGGCGAAGACGTACTTCGGCTGGAAGTGGATGTCTGCGATCACCGGGATCTGGGACTTCTTGGCGATCGCGGGTAGGGCGTCGGCGTCGTCCTGCGACGGGCAGGCGACGCGCACGATGTCGCAGCCTGACGCCGTCAGCTCTGCGATCTGCTGCAGAGTCGCGTTGACGTCGGACGTCAACGTGGTCGTCATCGACTGGACTGAGACGGGGAACTCGCTGCCGACACCGACGTTGCCGACCATCAGCTGCCTGGTCTTGCGACGTTCCGACAGCACCGGCGGCGGCAGTGCCGGCATTCCGAGCATCACGCCGTCACTCATGGGTTGTGCACCTTTCCGTAATTCACTGCTACTGCAACCTGATGGGGTTGACGATGTCGGCGGTCACGGTCAGCAGCGTGATGGCGCCGCCGATGAAGATGACCACGTAGGTGAGCGGCAGCAGGCGCATGTAGTTGACCGGGGCGCCGGCGGGTTTCCCGCGCAGCTTCCGAATCCAGTCTCGCACCCGTTCGTAGAGGTTGACGGCGATGTGACCACCGTCAAGCGGGAGTAGCGGCAGGAGGTTGAACACACCTACGAAGAAGTTCAGGCCCGCCAGCATCAGGATGAAGAACGCCCAGAGGCCTCGTTCCGCCGCGTCACCGCCGAGGCGGGAGGCGCCCACGACGGAGATCGGGGTGTCGAGGTCTCGTTCGCCGCCGCCGATGGCCTTGACCACGGCCGGGATGCGCTCCGGGAAGCGCATGAGGCCCTTCCAGGTGTTCACGAACATGTCGCCGGTGAACGCGATGGAGGCCGGGACGGCCGCCAGCGGGCTGTACTCGAAGTTCTGCTGCCAGGTGACGCCGATGGCGCCGACCTTCTTGACCTCGCGGCCGCCCTTGCCGTCGGTGACCTCGCGGGTGACCTGCGGCACGTTCACGGTGAGGGCGACTTCCTTGCCGTCGCGCAGCACCTTGAACTCGGTCGGGCCGTTCAGGTCGCGGGTGATCCGCAGCATGTCCGACCAGGTCGCGATGGGCTTGCCCGCGATGGAGGTGACCTCGTCGCCCGCCCGCAGGCCCGCGTCCTTGGCCGGGGCCGGGGCGCCGGGCTGGCACGGCGCGGTGAGGCCGACGGTGTGGTCCTGGACGCACGGCGTGATCTCGGCGAGGACCGGGAGGTCCTTGTTGTTCGGCAGGCCGAGCGACATGGCGAGGACGAGCAGGATGATGAAGCCGAGGATGAAGTGCGTGATCGAGCCGGCGGAGAGCACGACGACGCGCTTCCACACCTTCTGGTTGTAGAAGGCGCGCTTGCGGTCGTCCGGGTGCACCTCCTCCAGCGCCGTCATGCCGGTGATCTCGCAGAAGCCGCCGGCCGGGATCGCCTTCAGGCCGTACTCCGTCTCGCCCTTGCGGAACGAGAAGAGCTTCGGGCCGAAGCCGATGAAGTAGCGGGTGACCTTCATGCCGTAGAACTTCGCGGTCAGCAGGTGCCCGAACTCGTGCAGCGCGATGGACACCGCGATGCCGAACGCGAACAGCAGCACCCCGAGGATGTTGATGAATGTGTTCACGAGAAGTTCAGTTCCTTCCAACCAGCTCGCGGGCACGTGCGCGTGCCCAGTCCTCGGCGGCGAGCACTTCCGCGACGTCCGCGGGGTCACTCTGCCAGTCACTCGCCTCGCCCAGAACCTGGCCGATGGTGTCCACGATCGACAGGAACGACGTGGAGCCGGCGACGAAGGAGGCGAGTGCCTCCTCGTTCGCGGCGTTGTAGATCGCGGGGAGACAGCCACCGGCCGTGCCCGCCTGTCGCGCTAGCTCGACGGCCGGGAACGTGACGCTGTCCACCGGTTCGAACGTCCACGAGGTGGCGGTGTCAAAGGTACAGGCGGCCGCGGCACCGGCTACGCGCTCGGGCCATGCGAGGCCGAGGGAGATCGGCAGCCGCATGTCCGGCGGCGAGGCCTGGGCCAGCGTGGAGCCGTCGGTGAAGGTCACCATCGAGTGAATGATGGACTGCGGGTGCACCACCACGTCGACGCGGTCGTACGGCACGCCGAACAGCAGGTGCGCCTCGATCAGCTCGAGGCCCTTGTTCACCAGGTTCGCCGAGTTGATGGTGACGACCTGGCCCATCGACCACGTCGGGTGCGCCATGGCCTGCTGAACGGTGATGGCCTCGAGTTCGGCGCGGGTCTTGCCGCGGAACGGCCCGCCGGACGCCGTGAGCACCAGTTTGTGCACCTCGTGGGCCGTGCCGCCGCGGAGACACTGCGCGAGCGCGGAGTGCTCCGAGTCGACCGGCACGATCTGGTCCGGCTTGGCCGCCTTCAGCACGAGCGACCCGCCCGCGATGAGCGACTCCTTGTTGGCGAGCGCGAGCGTGGCGCCGGTCTCCAGGGCCTTGAGCGACGGCTCGAGGCCGCGCGAGCCGTCCATCCCGTTGAGGACCACGTCCGCGGGGCAGGCTTCGATCAGGTCGACCATGCTGGTCAACGTCTTGACGCCGGGAACCTCGGCACCGTTCGCGACGGCGACGACGGGCACGTCGAACTCGGCTGCCTGCTGCTTGAGCAGGTCCAGCTGACGCCCGCCCGCGCCGAGCCCGACGACCTGGAAGCGGTCGCGGTTGCGCCGGATGACGTCGAGCGCCTGGGTGCCGACTGAGCCGGTCGATCCCAGGATCAGGACAGTGCGTGGAGTACTCATCGCCCCTCATTGTTCCGGAGAGTGCCTGAGAGCCCGGCACAGCCCGTTACTTTGATAACGGAGTGGTTTTGGAGGCGTGAAGTCGCCAGATCGGGGGCATTCCTTCCTCGACAGTCGATGGAAGGAGACTCTCCGTGGGCATCCTCGGATGGATCGTGCTCGGATTGCTTGCAGGCGCCATCGCCAAGGCCATCATGCCTGGCAACGACCCCGGCGGCTTCATCATCACGATGCTGCTCGGCATCGTCGGTGCGATTCTGGGTGGTTTCATCGGATCGGCGCTCTTCGCGACCGATCTCGGATCGTTCTTCGATCTGCGGACGTGGCTGCTCGCCATCGTCGGCTCGCTGATCTTGCTGGGCATCTACCGCCTGGTGACGGGCAGGCGAAGCCACGCTTAGCCGCTAGAGACATTTGGGGCCGTTCGGGTGACACCCGAACGGCCCTGTGTTTTCTGCCGCTGCTCCGCAGACGGCGGCGAGTTCGTCGAGAAGCCGGTCGGCACGAACTCGCGATGACGCTCCTAGTTGGCGAGACCCGCGTCCCTTGCGAGGAGCGCCGCCTGGACGCGGTTGGTCAGGCCCAGCTTGGCGAGCAGGCGCGACACGTACGTCTTCACCGTCGCCTCGGACATGTGCAGCTTCGCGCCGACGTCCGCGTTCGACATGCCCTGCCCGAGCAGCGCGAGCACCTCGACCTCGCGCTCGGTCAGCCCCTCGACGGCCTTCTGCGCCTCCTGCCGCTTCGGCTGGCCGGACGTCGCGACCATGCCGACCACGCGTGAGGTGACCATCGGCGACAGGTAGGCCTCGCCGTTGTTCACCGCCCGTACGGCCCGCAGCAGTTCCTCGGGCGCGGAGTCCTTCAGCAGGAACCCGGCGGCGCCGTCGGACAGGGCGCGGACGATGTTCTCGTCCTCGCCGAACGTCGTCAGCATCACGACCCGCACGGACGGTGCGACGGTCTGCAGTTCCTTCGCGCAGGCCAGGCCGTCCATCCGCGGCATGCGGATGTCCAGCACCGCCACGTCGACGCGGCGCTCGCGCACGATCTGCAACGCCTCTCGGCCGTCGCCCGCCTCCGCCACCAGCTCGATGTCGTCAGCGGTGCCGAGAATGGCCTTGATGCCGGCGCGCATCAGCGGCTCGTCGTCGGCGATGAGCACCCGGATCATGGATTGTTCCTCTGCACGTGGATCTTCTTCTCGACCAGCTTGCCGTCCCGGAAGCAGAAACGCACCACTCGGGTGCCTTTCGCGAGATACGACTGCTCATCCGTTACGTGGTAGACGCACCGGGCGCCCGGTGGCTCCGGTGAGGCCTGGGACTTGCGTTCACCGTCCGCGACCAGGGGTTCGTCGCCGGCCGGCAGCAACTTCAGCACGTCGGCCTCCGACTGGCCCACCTGGATCCGGTCGAGGTTCTCCTGCGACACGACCTCGGTCACCGGCTGCGCGCCGAGGTAGGTGAAGCCGCCGATGATGAGCGTCAGCACGATGGACGCGCCCGCGATCGACCCGACGCCCGCCCACTTGCGGATCCCCCGCGGCGACTCGGTCTCGTCCTGCTCGTCCTCCGGCTCGTCCGGCAGCGAGGTCTCCTCGTACGGCAGCACGGCCGCGATCCGGAAGCCGCCGGACGGCAGAGCGCCGACGTGCAGGATTCCGCCCGCCACGCGCACGCGTTCGGTGAGCCCGATCAGGCCGACGCCCGGATCGCGCACCTGCGAGCCGTTGCGCGACGGGTTGTTCCGCACCTCCACGACCAGCGCGTCGGGCTCGTACTTCACCGTCACCTGCACGGCGGCGCCCGGCGCGTGCTTGGCGGCGTTGGTCAGGCCCTCCTGCGCCACGCGATAGGCCGCGTGTGACACCTTCGACGGCAACGGGTGCGCCTGGCCGCCACGGACCAGGCTGACCAGCACCCCGGCCTTGCGCGCGTCGCTCACCAGCGAGTCGATGGACTCCGCGGTCCTGGTCGCGGGGTCGTCGTCGGGGCCGTCCTCCGCGCGCAGCACGCCGATGATGGCCCGCAGCTCCCCCATGCCGGTCAACGCAGCCGAGCGCAGCACCCCGATCGCCTCGCGCTGCTTGTCCCCCAGCGACGGGTCCATCGCCAGCGCGCCGGCGTGCACGGAGATCAGCGACAGCCGGTGGCCGAGGCTGTCGTGCATGTCCTGGGCGATGCGGCTGCGTTCGCGCAGGCGCACCTGCCGGGAGATCATCTTGTTCTCGCCGCGCATCCGCTCCTCGCGGTCCTGCATGGCCTGCACCAGCGCCTCGCGTTGCGCCAGGTACCGCCCGACGAGGAACGGCAGCGCCACGCCCACGCCGAAGATCGTGATCAGGATGAGCATCCCGTAGACGGGTTCGATGTCGAGCGGACGTGCGTCCCAGTCCCACACCAGCACCACGACGACGAACGTGATCGTGGTCGACACGACCGCCTTGACCCACGACTCGATCCGGCGGCCGGCCGTGTAGCTCAGCACGACCATCAGCGCGGGCCCGAGGAACGGGATCGCCGCGCCACCGATCATGACCGTCGCCGGCAGCAGGTGCCGCAACGGGAGCAGCACCACGTAGACGGCGAAGTAGGCGGCGAGCAGCCAGCCCGACACCTTCTCCTCCGCCCACGGCCCCGGCCAGAGGTCCAGCAGGATCACGGCGACCATGACGATCACGTCGCCGACGAGCCGCACCGGGGTCAGCGCCCGAAGCCGGGCCAGGGTGTCGGCGCGGAACGCCTCGGCCCTGGTCCGCACAGCAGTAATCACGCTCTAAAGCTACGAGACGTCCCATGTTCGCGCGGCACGCTGGAGTATCGAATTGGCGCGACGAAAGTTGACTCCGCAAGGCTGATCCAGGTCACGTGGAAGCGCTTCGACGACATTCGAAGGACGCATCCGGCGCGGGCCGGCACCGGCAGACTCCGTCCCCCGCACATCCGATCTCAGGGGGATAGATGAGAAAACCGTTGTGTGTGCTGTTGGCCGCGGCCTTCGCGCTGTTGTCGTTTCTCGGGACCGCGAGCGCGGATCCCAGCGCGCTGGTCGACCCCAAGGTGATCGTGCAGGTGCCGATGAAGCAGGACGTCTCGGCGCAGGCCTTGGCGTGCGATCCCGGCGACTTGTGCGTGTGGCGGACCGGTAACGGCAGCGCGGGCCGCTGCAGCTGGACGAACCGCGACAACGACTGGTGGAACCAGCCCGTCGTGTGCTCGTGGTCGAGGACCACACCGGTGCTGGCCGTCTACAACCACGGGCAGAGCTCCAACGCCGGGGTGTGCCTGTACCTGGCGGCGAACTACGGGGGCAACGTCGCCTACTTCTTCAGGCAGGGCGAGGCACAGGAGAACTATCCGAACAGGATCTTCCGGTCCCACAAGTGGGTGCCTAACTTCGCGGACTGCTTCTGACGAGCTGAGGCGAGCACCCTCAGTCCCAGCGGTGTGATCAGGTGCCGCGCGAAGTTCTCCTCGCGCTCCGTGGCGATGAGCCCGGCTTCGCGCAGCACACCGGTGTGATGGCTCACCGTGGCGGGAGCCACCCCCACCAGCTTCGCCAGCCTGGTGGTGGTGCTCCCGCCGATCACCGACCGCAGGATCGACGCCCTGGTGGCGCCCAGCAGCGCGGCCACCGCGTCGCCGCCGGCCCGCCCTGGCCGCGCTGCGAGCCGGGACTCCGTGCGGATCGGGCAGGCCAGCACTGGCCCCACGGCGACCTGGTGGTGCAGGGCGAAGAAGCAGGGGACCAGCACGATCCCCTGTCCGCCGAGGTGCAGGTCGCGGTGGTGCGGGTGGTCGACGGACAGCACCGGCGGATCCCACCTCGTGGCAGGTCCGAGCCTGCCCAGCAGTCCTTCCGGTCCGCGGTGCAGGTACTGCTGGATCCCCGCGGCCACATCGGTGCACAGCGCGTCCTCGATCGTCGGCAGGTGCGGCTCGATCACGGACCTGAAGTAGGCGCGCAAGGCCTCGACCTCCGCGTGCAGGTGCTGCGGCCGCGTCGACAGGACCGTGTGCAGCGCCGTCCGCAGGTCCGCGTCGTGAGCCGCGAGTTCGCGCACGCGTCTGCGCCACGGACCGAAGCAGAGATCACCATCTCCGTGTTGCAGGACCTGGGCGCTGCTGACGATCTCCCACATGAGGTCGGGTTCCAGTTTCAACCGTGTGCGCGCGATGTCCCGATCGGTGAAATGGATGCGCAACTGCGGCACGTCTTCCCCCAAGAGCTGCCGGTGTCACCACAGGAGAAGTCGGCCGCGCACACGCGGAGATACAGGCCTGGCTTGAAGTTAGACCAGCTGCGCGGTGGATCCCGTCTTGCGGGCGCGCCACGACGCGATCACCACACCGATGATCAACAGCAGCGCCGTCGCCGTCACCATCAACGTCGACAGCGCCACGATCTCCGGTGAGATGCCGCGTTTCGACGCCTGCGCGTAGACGAACACCGGCAACGTCGTCGACCCGACACCGGTCAGGTACGACGAGATCACCACGTCGTCGAACGACAGCAGGAACGCGAACGCCGCACCCGCCACCACCGCGGGCGCCACCAGCGGCAGCGTCACGGTCCGGAACGCCGTCCAGGGTGAAGCCCCGAGATCCGCCGCGGCCTCCTCCAGCCGAACGTCCATTCCGGACACCCGCGACCGCACCACGACGACCACGAAGCTCAGCGAGAACGCCACGTGCGCGAAGAGCAGAGCCCCGAACCCGAGCGGGATGCCGGCGAGCTTCACGAAGAACCCCAGCATCGCCACGCCCATGACGACCTCGGGCACCACCAGCGGCAGCGACAGCAGCACGGTCCACAACCCGCGGCCGGGAAACGCGCGCCGCAGCCCGAACGCCGCCAGCGTTCCGATCACGGTCGAGATCACCGCGGACGCCAACGCGAGTTCCAGGGTCAGCTGCAACGACTCCAGCACGCGCGTGTCGTCGAACAGCTCGGCGTACCACTGTGTCGAGAAACCGCTGATGCGCGACAACGACCGTGAGGAGTTGAACGACGCGAGCGCAAGCCACGCGATCGGTGCGTAGAGGAACAGAAAAACCAAAGCCACAACGAGCCCGAGCGCCCACGGACGACGGTTCACAGCACGTCCTCCCCACGCCGTCCGCGGAGAACCAGCACAAGCACGACGAGAACGAGCAGCAGCACCGCCATCGCCGAACCCAGCGGCCAGTTGTTGCCGCCGCGGAACTGGTCGTCGATCACCGACCCGAACGTCGACTGGTCGACGCCACCGAGCAGCTTCGGCGTCACGAAGTCACCCGCCGCGGGCACCAGCACCAGCAGCGACCCCGCCGCCACACCGCTGAACACCCCCGGCAGCACGATCCGGAAGAACGTGGACACCCGGCCGTGGCCGAGGTCGAACGACGCCTCCACGAGCCGGAAGTCGAACCGCTCGCACGCCACGTACAGCGGCAGGACCATGAACGGCAGGAAGCCGTACGTCAGCCCGAGGATCACCGCTCCGTGCGTGAGCAGGAATCCGCCGTCGCGGTCCAGGCCGACCCACCCGAGCACGGTGTTGATCAGGCCCTCACCGTCGAGCAGCGCTTTCCAGGCGTAGATCCGCGCGAGATAGCTCGACCAGAACGGGATGAGCACCGCCGCGAGCAGCACGGTCCGGTACCTGCCGCCGTAGCGCGCGATGAACCACGCCAGCGGGAATCCCAGCAGCAGACAGGCGACCGTGGTCGTCACCGCGTAGACCAGGGTGCGGCCGAAGATCGGCAGGAACGCCGGGTCGAGCGCCGTCAGATAGGCCTGCGTCGTCCACGGCAGCACCGCGCGGGCGACACCGGTGTCCCGCGTCGCGAAGCTGAACTGGACGACGACCGCCAGCGGCGCGATCAGGAAGATCCCCAGCCACAGCCCGGTGGGCGCGAGCAGGGCGTTGGCCTTCAGCCAGCGTCGTGACACGAGATCAGATGATGCCAGCAGCACTCCCGCCAAGCCGAGCGAACATCCGTGTACCGTTGTGAACATGAGTGTTCACCTGCTGCAGACGGCGACATCCGTGCTGCTCAAGGACCCGACCGCGGCCCTGGGTGACGTGGCGCGCGCGGCCGGTGTCGGCAGGACCACACTCCACAAGCGCTATCCGACCCGCGCCGCGCTCGTCCGCGCCATCGCGAACGACGCCCTGGACCTGGTCGAGTCCGTGTCGTGCCAGGTGGACTTCGGCGCCGACGACGCGATCGAGGACCTCATGACCCGGCTGGTCGCGCTCGGCCCGCGGGTGGAGTTCCTGCTCCGCTTCCCCGGCCTGGAACGCGACGAGGAGATCGCGGTCCGCATCCTCGCGATGGACCGGCCGGTGCTCGACCTGATCGCCCGGCTGCAGGGCTCACGCCTGCGCGGCGACCTGCCCGCGTGGTGGATCCTGCAGACCCTCTACGCCGGGCTCTTCAACGCCTGGGAGGCGATCAGCAACGGCCGGCTCGCGCCGCTGGACGCTCCCAGGTTCGTGCTGACCACGGTGTTCGAGGGGGTAAGCAATGCTGGAACTGCTGACCGGACATGAAGATCCGCATCCGATCTACGAACGGCTGCGCGCGCACGGACCGCTGACCAGGGACGGCGGTCTCTGGGTGACGACGAGCCATCCGCTGGCCAACAAGTTCCTGCGGGACCGGCGGTTCGGCGTCCGGTACTCCGACGGCACCTACCCGGGCAACGGTGGCCTGCTGCCCGAGTCGTTCCTGGAGCTGGATCCTCCCGACCACACGCGGCTGCGCAGGCTCGCCATGCCCGCGTTCAGCCCGAAGAAGATCGACGAGTACCGCGCCCGTGTCGAGAAGGTCGCCGACGCGTTGCTGGACAAGGACGAGTTCGACCTGATCACGGACTTCGCGGCGCCGCTGCCGATCTCGGTGATCAGCGACCTGCTGGGCATTCCGGAAGAGGACACCGCCGAGTTCGCGGACTACGGCGCGTTGGTCGCCGCGTCGTTCGACACGGGCGTCACCGCGGCGATGGCCAACGCCAACGACCAGGTGCTCGCGCTGTTCGACCGGCTCATCGCGCAGCGCCGCAGGACCCCCGGCGACGACGTGATCAGCTCGCTGGTCGCCGCCGAGGCCGACCAGAAGCTCACCGCGCAGGAGATGCTCGGTACGCTGGTGCTGCTGCTGGTCGCGGGCTTCGAGACCACGGTCAACCTGATCGGCAACGGCACCCGCGCGCTGCTCGACCACCCGTCGCAGTGGAGGCTCTTCAAGGCCAATCCCGAACTCGCGTCCGCGGTCGTCGAGGAAACCCTGCGGTGGGCGCCGCCGGTGCAGCTGACCAGCCGGATCGCGCACGAGCAGGTCGACGGGATCGGCAAGGACGAGATGGTCACCCTGCTCATCGGCGCCGCGAACCGCGACCCGAACGTCTACCCGGAAGCGCACAAGTTCGACGTGATGCGCGTGCACCAGCCGGAGCACCTCGCGTTCTCCAGCGGCATCCACTACTGCCTGGGCGCGACACTCGCACGCATGGAAGGCGAGGTGGCGTTCCGCGCGCTGGCCCGCCGGATGCCGGACCTCCGGCAGACGGGACCGGTGGTGTTCCGCGATTCCGTGGTGATCCGCGGGCTGAAGAGCTTCCCCGTCAGCCGGTCTTGACCTTGGTCCAGGCGTCGGCGTAGAGCGCCTCGACGTCGCCGCCCAGGTCCTTGGTGAACGGGAGCTTCTTCAGCTGCTCCTCCGACGGGTAGACCACCGGGTCGTTCAGCAGGTCCTTGTCGATCAACGGCTTGGCGGCGGCGTTGGGGCTGCCGTAGCGAACCGCGTTGGACAGCGCCGCACCCACCTCAGCGCCCAGGACGTAGTCGATGAACCTGTGCGCGTTCCCGGCGTGCGGCGCGTCCTTCGGGATGACCAGGAGGTCCACGTAGGACAGTCCGCCCTCGGCAGGGATCGCGTACCCGACGTCCTCGCTGGTCTCGCGGGCCTGGAACGCGTCGCCGGAGTACGCCTGCGCGAGCCGCACCTGGCCGGACGTCAGCGGTTCGATCACGTCGGAGGTGATCTGCCCGAGCTTCTTCTTCAACGACAGCAGGAAGTTCGCGGCGTCGTCGATCTGCTTCGCGTCCGTGGTGTTCGGGTCGTGGCCGAGCTCGAGCAGGCCGATCGCCATGCCGTCACGTGCCTCGTCGAGGATCGAGCTGCGGCCCTCGGCGTTCGGCAGGTCGTAGGCGTCGAACCCGGTGACGTCGCCGCCGATCTGCGACTTCGAGTACGCCAGACCCGTTGTGCCCCAAGCCCACGGCACCGAGTACCTGTTGCCGGCGTCGTACTCCGCCTCGACGAACCGCTGCTCCAGGTTCGCGAGGTTCGGGATCGCGTCGTGGTCCAGCGGCTGGAGCAGGCCGGACCGCAGGAACCGGCGCAGGAAGTTGTCGCTCGGCACGACCAGGTCGTAGCCCGCCTGGCCGGACGCGATCTTGGCTTCCATCTCGTCGTTGGTGGAGAAGTTGTCGTAGGTGACCTCGATGCCGGAGATCTGCTGGAAGCCCGGCAACGTCTCCGGCGCGATATAGTCGGTCCAGTTGTAGAAGTTGAGCCTGGGCTCGTCCTTCAGGTTCGTGGCCCTGGCTGCGCTCACGCCACCGCTGTTGGCAGGCGCCGGACCGACCGCGCAGGCCGCGAGCGCGAAGAACGCCATCGAGCCCAGCATCGTGCGCCGGGTCACCCGCGGACTGTCGACGTCCCACAGCCGGGCGATCCGGACCTGCTCAGCCATCGGAGGGGTCCAGCAGCACGGTGAACTCGGGGTCCCACGCCATTCGCACGGGCTGACCGGGCGCGCCCGCGTCGTCGATGCGCTGGGCGTTCTGCACGAACGCCACGAGCTCGCCACCAGGGGTGTCGACCACGAACTGGGTGGAAACGCCTGTGTAGACGACGTCCTGGACCACGCCTTGCAGCACGCACCAGCCGGTGGGCGGCTCGGCGGTCTCGTCGAACAGGTGCACCTTCTCCGGGCGGACCGTGGCGGCGACCTTCTTGCCGTGGCTGATGCTGCCGGAGAACCTGGCGCGCAGGTTCGTGGCACCGGGGGCCTTCAGGGTGACCAGCTCACCGTCCACACCGGACACCTCGGCGTCCAGGATGTTGGACGTGCCGATGAACCCGGCGACGAACCGGGTCGCGGGACGTTCGTAGACGTCCTCGGGGTAGCCGACCTGTTCGATCTTGCCCGCGTTCATCACGGCGATGCGGTGCGAGAGGACCAACGCCTCTTCCTGGTCGTGCGTGACGTACAGGAAGGTCGTGCCGACCTCGCGTTGGATGCGCATCAGCTCGATCTGCAGCTCTTTGCGCAGCTTGGCGTCGAGCGCACCGAGTGGTTCGTCGAGCAGGAGCAGCTGCGGGCCTGCTGCGAGCGCACGGGCGATGGCGACGCGCTGCTGCTGACCACCGCTCAGCTGCGTGGGCCTGCGCTTGGCGAACTGAGAAAGCCGCACGAGTTCGAGGTGCTCGCCGACGCGTTTCTTCAGTTCGTCGCCGCGGACCTTCTTGCGCTTGAGGCCGTAGGCGACGTTGTCCCACACGGACATGTGCGGGAACAGCGCGTACGACTGGAAGACGGTGTTGACGTCCCGCCGGTAAGGAGGGACGCCCACCATGTCGTTGCCGTCGAGCTCGATGCGGCCCTCGTCGGGGTGGACGAACCCGGCGATCATGCGCAGGACCGTGGTCTTGCCGCAGCCGGACGGGCCGAGCACCGAGAAGAACTCGCCTTCGTGGACGTTCAGCGAGATGCCGTCGACCGCCACCTGGTCGGAGAAGCGTTTGCGCACCCCGTGCAGACCGATCTCGACGGGGGCGAACGTGTCCGGGGTGGAGGCCTCAGCGGGAGAGAAGCCGGTCAAGTCGAGGCGCCTTCAGAGATCGGATGAGCGTGGCCGCGCTGAGCGTAACGGCGCATGACCTGGCTCGTAAGACGAGCGCGCGCGACCTCACACATCCGTGCTCACTCACATGTGCGACGATGACCTCGTAATCCGGATGAGCAGTGGAGGAAACCGTGGCTTCGTCCTCGGAACTGGACAAGCGTCCTGCCGTCGACCCTCACGAGGAGCCGTCGCACGAGTGGGGCTGGCACGGCACGTTCCCCAAGGGCACGCGCATCGCCGGCTGGCTCTCCGCGGGCTTCTGCTTCCTGATGTTGATCGGCAACCACCACGGTCAGACCGAGAACATCTTCCTCGTCGCCACCGGGGTCACGATCATCGCTTTCCTGGTGTGGGACACGGCTCGCCGCCGGACGTCCTGGCGCCGCTAGAGAGCTTCCAGCACGATCTTGCCCTGGGTGCGGCCCGTCTCGCCCAGGGCATGTGCTTTTCCGGCGTCCTCCAGCGGGAACGTCGCGTCGACGTGCACCCTGAGCTCGCCGGACTCGACGAGCGCCGCGATCGCCTCCAGGCCCGCGCGGTCGGGCTCGACCAGGATCGGGCTGATCCTGATGTCGTCTCGGACGACGCTGTCCACTCCGGACGGCACGCCGACGAACAACCCGCCGGGACGCACGGACCGCGGTGACGAGCCGCCGACCAGGTCGACGAACAGGTCGATGTCGGTGCCCGCGTAGTCGCCCTGGGTGTAGTCGACCGTCTCGTCGATGCCGAGGTCCTTCAGGAACGCGTGCTTGGGCTCGCGTGCGGTACCGATCACATACGCGCCGTGCGCCTTCGCGATCTGCACGGCGAGATGGCCGACACCTCCTGCCGCCGCCGTGACCAGCACCTTCTGCCCCGGCTGCACGTCGGCGGTGTCGATCAGGATCTGCCACGCGGTGAGCGCGGCCAGCGGCAGTGCGGCCGCCTCGACGTGGGTGAGGCTCTGCGGCTTCTTCGCGAAGTGGCGGGACGGGGCGGTGACGTACTCGGCGTAGGCGCTCGCGGCGTGCGGGAAGCGCGGCATGCCGTAGACCTCGTCGCCGGGCTTGAGGGTCGTGACGCCGAAGCCGACCTCCTCGACGACGCCGGAGACGTCCCAGCCGTTGATGAACGGCAGCGTCTGCAGGCCCGCCATGCCGTGGCCCGCGCTGGTCTTCCAGTCGACCGGATTCACGCCGGCCGCGTGCACCCTGACCAGCACCTCGGTCGGGAGCGGGGCGGGCTTGGGCACGTCGCTGAGGGTGAGAGGGCCGCCGAACTCGTTCTGGGTGATCGCTCGCATGCACACAAGTTTGGGAGAGCAGGTCTCTCCAGGCAATTAGGCACTATCTTGTGCACTAGGTACCTGATAGAAACTAGCCGTGATCAGGGACGTTTATCTGAAGATGTGCCCGTGCCGCGACCTGCTGGACATGGTCGCATCAAAGTGGACGGCGCTGGTGATCGGCGACCTCGAGGACGGGCCCAAGCGGTTCGGTGAGCTCAAACGCCGGTTGGAAGGCGTCAGCCAGAAGATGCTCACACAGACGTTGCGCACGTTGGAGCGCGATGGGCTCGTCACGCGCACGGTGTACCCCTCGGTGCCGTTGCGCGTCGAGTACGAGCTGACCGAGCTGGGGCGCAGCGTCACCGAGCCGCTGGCCGCGCTGCGGTTGTGGGCGCAGAAGAACTACGAGTCCGTCGCCGAGGCGCGGGAGACGTTCGACACCGCGGAACCGCTCGGGCTGGAGCCCGCGACCGTCCGGTGATCAGGCGACGACCCAGCCCTGCAGGAACTCCTTCTTGTACTGGTCGCCCTCGCAGTTGCTCACCACCGAGTCGAAGTGGTGGCCGCCCATGTTGCAGCGGTACAGCTCCAGCGTCTTCACGTCCGCCGGCTTCGCGGTGAAGACGTAGCCGAGCGGGCGCGCGTCGTAGATCTCCTGGCCCTCACAGGTGGACGAGGACGACGTCATCCGGTCCTCAGAGTTCTTGATCTTGCAGGTGTACAGCGGTTTCGTGTTGGCTTCCGGGTTCGCGAGGAGCTTGCCGAGTCCGCCGGTGTTCTCCACGGTGAAGCCCGCCGGGACCGGCACGCGTGAGGTGCCGCTGTAGTGCCAGCCGTTTGCGTTGCGGTAGCGGGAGAACGCGAGCGTTTCCCGGGGCGGCTTCGGTTGCGTCGTGGTCGGCGCGGGCTGGTTCGGCTGCGTGGCCTGGGTGGGCTTCGGTGCGCTCGACTGGCTGCTGGGTGCGGCGCTGCTGCTGGACACCGCGCTGCTGCTCGGCGCGCTGGACGCGGTGCTGCTCTGCGACGTCGGCTGCTTGCTGGAGTTCGGGCCCTGCTGCGCCGACGCCTTGCCGGGCGTTTCGGGCTTGAACACGAAAATCGCCGCGAGGGCGATCATGACCACCGCCGCCGCGGCGCCGGCGAACACGCCGATCTTCTTGCGGGACTTGGGTTTCTCGTCGTTCCACTCGTCGCGCGTGGTCTGCGGCGCCACGAACGTCGTGACGGGTTCGATGACGACGGTCTGCTCGGACTGGGTGGGCGGCGTGACGACCGTGGTGCGATCGCTCAGTCGTTCGCGCAGCTGGGCCGCGGTCGGGCGGGCGGCGTCGTTCTGGTTGAGCAGCGCCATGATCGTGGCGGCGAGCGGGCCCGTGGTGCGTTGCAGCACCGGCTCCTCGTACATGATCGCGTGCATGGTGGCCGCGGTCGTGTCGCGGTGGAACGGCGCGCGGCCTTCGGAGGCGTGGAACATGGTGGCGCCCAGGGCCCAGAGGTCGGTCGCCGGCGAAGGAACCTTGCCGGCGAACAGTTCCGGCGCCATGTAACCGGGCGAGCCCATGATGCCGCCGGTGGCCGTGAGACCGGGGTCGTCGATCGCGCGGGCGATGCCGAAGTCGGCGAGCTTCACCCGTCCGTCTGGCAGCACCATGATGTTGCTGGGCTTGACGTCCCGGTGCACGATGCCCGCCGCGTGTGCCGCTTCGAGCGCGTTGAGCGTCTGCAGGCCGATGTCCGCGACCTCGTCCTCGGTGAGCTGCCTGCGGGTCATGACCTCGGACAGCGTCGGGGCCTCGACGAGTTCCATGACCAGGTACGTGACGCCGTGCTCGACGATGACGTCGTAGATGGCGACGACGTTCGGGCTGTTCAGCCGCCCCGCGGTGCGCGCCTCGCGCAGCACGCGCTCGGTCTCGGTGGTCCGCAGCTCCTTGAGCGCGACCTGCCGTCCGATGACCCGGTCCTCGGCCAGCCAGACGACCCCCATGCCGCCCCGGCCGAGCTCTCTGATCGTCGCGTATCTGCCCGCGACCAGCCTTGTCGCTTCCCCCACGCGCGGCATGGTATCCGCACGCCCGTGTCGGCCGGTTTCCTGTCCGGTCCTGTCCGCTGACAGTGCGTGGTCGATTCGCTACCGTTTTTGAAGGTCTAGACCGCTTCCCTGTACTCGCGTTGAAGGCGGTCCTGTCATGTCTTTTGGCGTACTTCTCGCAGCATTATCCCTGTTCAGCCCCATTGTCGACGACCTTCCGGACGAGTTCCGGCAGCCTTCTTCTGACATCTCCATCCAGTCCGTTGTGTGTGATGGCGACGGGGTGAGCGGCAAGCGCGTGCAGGCGGTGTACGTGCGTGGTGACCAATCCGCAGACCGATACCCACAGCTCGTGGGCCAGTTCCAGACGTTCGCCGACCAGATCGACAACTCGTTCGTGGAAGCCGCGTCTCGCCTCGGTGGCGGCGTCCGGCACGTCCGCTTCGTCACTCAGCCCGACTGCCGCGCGAAGGTGGACAACGTTGTCGTGCCGCAGTCCGCGATGTCCTCCCCTTCTGCCGTCGCCGACCAGCTCGCTGCCCGCGGCTACAACCGCACGGACCGCAAGTACCTGTTCTGGCACGACTCCGGCGGCTGCGGCGTGGCGTGGGGCGCGCCGGGCGACGACCGTCCCGGCGCCGACAACGGCTACAACTCCGGACCTTCTTACGCCGCAGTGGGAACCGGCTGCTGGACGTGGCAGGCGAGCGGCCACGAGCTGCTGCACACGCTGGGCGCCGTGCAACGTTCGGCACCGCACTCGACGGCGTTCGGTCACTGCTGGGACGACCAGGACATCATGTGTTACAACGACGGCGGCATCCCGAACCCGCCCGGCGGCCTGGTGAACGTCTGTCCCGGCGCACCGGAGAACCAGCTCGACTGCGGTGGTGACGACTACTTCCACACCAACCCGGCCGCAGGTTCTTACCTGGCAACGCATTGGAACGTGGCGCGCAGCCAGTTCCTCACTGCTTCCGGCGCTGGCTCCGGCGCGATCGTCGGCATCGGCGGGAAATGCGTCGACGTGAGCAACTCCGGCACCGCCGACGGCACCGCGATCCAGCTGTGGACCTGCAACTCCTCGGGCGCCCAGCAGTGGTCGCGCTCCGGCGACACCTTGCGCGCCTTGGGAAAGTGCATGGACGTCGCATCCGGCGGCACCGCTGACGGAACTCTCGTCCAGCTGTGGACCTGCAACTCGAGCGGCGCCCAGGCGTGGTCGCGCGTCGGCACCACGCTGCGCAACCCGCAGTCCGGCAAGTGCCTGGACGCGTCCGGCAACTCCTCGGCCGACGGCACGCGCCTGATCATCTGGACCTGCACCGGTGGGACGAACCAGAACTGGCAGCTCTAGTCGTGCCGGCCCCCGCTTGTGTCTGAGTGGGGGCCTTCCCCACCTCCTGGGCACAGTTCCGCTCAGTTCTTCAGCCTTCGCCCAAGCCGCGGCGACCGCATGGCAAACGCCCACGCCATCGCCAACTCCTTGGCCGCCGCCTTGTCCACGACCACCTGAACCCCACGCCCGCACAAGTACGTCGGCGCATGGGCCAGCGGCTGAGCCGGCCGCACCACCCGATACTCGTCCCGCCCCAGCCGAACCGTGCTGACCAGCGTGCGCCAGCGCTCCCCTTCGAGCTTCATCGGCGAGTGCTGACCCGATGTTCGAGGCAGTACTGGACATGCAACTGCTCCCCTTGCATGCCCTCAGCCCAGATCTCGGCGCAGAACCCCTCGCGCTGCTCCTCGTGCATCAACCGCGGCCAGTCCTCGACCATCTCCCGCAACTCGGCACCGCCCGCCGCGAACGCCTTCCAACTCCCGGTGAAGAACGCCGTGTCCGCAGCGAAGTGGTATCGCAACTCGTCCCTGAACTCCCGATGCCGATAATCACCCCGCCACGACACCTCCCTCGGCAACCCGCGACAGACCACGGTGCGCGGCCGACCTCCCCGAAGCCGCGCCCGCACGTCCTTCCACCGCGAAGCCGGAAACCCCAGAGTGTGGTGCAACAGCACAAGATCCACCGAAATGTCGTTCTCGGCGGCATACATCCGGCACTCACACTCCGTGCGCCGCAACGGCAAGTAAACCAACGTCCGCGGCGACCGCATGGCAAACGCCCACGCCATCGCCAACTCCTTGGCCGCTGCTTTGTTCACCGTCACACTCACACCGCAGGACGCGAGGTGCATCGACGCATGCGCCACCGGCCGGGCAGGTTGCACCACCCGGTACTCGTCGCGGCCCAGCCGCACTGTGCTGACGAGCGTGCGCCAGCGTTCCCCCTCGAGTTTCATCGCGGGAGACGGTAGACGCCTGGAGCTGTCTCAGCGATCGATTTCAGCCACTCACCGGGGCCGCGAGTGCCTCGATGATCTGTTCGAGACCGCGGTGATAGTCGCGCCTGAGATCCACGTACTTCTTCATGCGCAGGAGCGCAGGAACCGTGCACTCGCGCAAAAGCACCGGGATGACCTTGATGTGGCCGTCCTCGGCCTCCGCCCAGTACTTCGCCGACCACTCCCGTTCCACCCAGCCCGACTCAACCGAGTCCGGGCTCAGCAGCACGAGGAGGTAGTCGCACTCGTCCAGCCCGCGACCGATCTTGTTCGGGATGGAGTCGCCCGCCTTGATCTCCCACTCGTCCAGCCACGGCAGGTGTCCCTCGTTGGCCAGGTCGACCGAGAGCCACGTGGCGATTTTGCGATCGACTGACGAGTAGGAGATGAACACCTTGACGCCACCGCGTCCCTCGTTCTGCTGGGCACTGATCATGCGGTCGGACAGCAGTGACTCGACGAAGATCAGCTCAAGGGTCAGCGTGTACAACCGCTTGTACGTGTGTCCCGAGCGCTTGCCGAACGCCCTCGCCATGTCCGCCTCGGACATCACTCTCCGGAGCACGGACCGGCGTTCCCAGAGCGCATCCGTGTCGATCGGCGCGAGGCACGAAGGATCGACGAAGTGGTAGCCGTTCAGAAACGGCGGCGAACTGTAGTAGATGACAGCGACGTCGTCACCCGTGTCCGGATCGGACTCATCGTTGTCGTAGTACCCGATCCGCACGTCCCGCCCAGGCTCACGCACCGCAACAGGCCCGTAGCCGAGTTCGTCGACCATCCACGCGCCCCCAGCGTCAGATCAGCCCTCAGCCGCCAGCTGACCACAAGCTGCGGCGATCTCCTGCCCACGGGTGTCGCGCACGGTGCACTCCACACCCTGCTCCCGAACCCGCCGCACGAACTCCCGCTCAACGGGCTTCGGCGACGCGTCCCACTTCGACCCGGGAGTCGGGTTCAGCGGAATCAGGTTCACGTGCACCAGCTGCCCGAGGTACTTGCGCAGCTTCTTGCCGAGCAGGTCCGCCCGCCACCCCTGGTCGTTGATGTCGCGGATCAACGCGTACTCGATCGACACCCGCCGCCCGGTCTGGTCGGCGTACGCGCGCGCCGCCTCCAGCACCTCGGCGACGTCCCACCGGGTGTTCACCGGCACCAGGGTGTTGCGCAGCTCGTCGTCCGGGGTGTGCAGCGACACCGCGAGGCGCACCTGCAGCTTCTCCTCGGTCAGCTTCTTGATCGCCGGCACCAGGCCCACGGTCGACACCGTGACGGTGCGCTGCGAGATGCCGAGACCGTCCGGCGCCGGTGCGGTGATGCGGTGCACGGCCTCGATCACGCGCTTGTAGTTCGCGAGCGGTTCGCCCATGCCCATGAAGACGATGTTCGAGAGGCGACCGGGGCCGCCGGGGATGTCGCCGTCGCGCATGGCCGCGGCGCCGAGACGCACCTGGTCCACGATTTCCGCGGTCGACAGGTTGCGTTGCAGGCCGCCCTGGCCCGTTGCGCAGAACGGGCACGCCATGCCGCAGCCGGCCTGTGACGAGATGCACAGGGTCGCGCGGTCCGGGTAGCGCATGAGAACGGACTCGATGAGCGTGCCGTCGTGTGCGCGGAGCAGGGTTTTGGCCGTGGTGCCCTCGTCGGTGGTGACCTTGCGCACGACTGTGAACAGCGGCGGCATCAGGTCGGCGACGAGCTTGTCGCGCGTGGCGGCCGGGATGTCGGTCATCTCGGCCGGGTCCACGGTCAGGCGACTGAAGTAGTGGTTCGACAGCTGCTTGGCGCGGAACGGCTTTTCGCCCAGGGCCGCAACGGCTTCTGCGCGTTCGGCAGGTGACAGGTCGACGAGGTGGCGCGGCGGCAGGCCGCGCTTGGGCGCGTCGAAGACAAGGGGAAGCGAGGTCATAGCACATCTAGTGTCCCACGAACTTCAGCGACACAAGACCGTTGCATCGCGATAGGTTCCGATATATCGTTAGCGACATGATGATGAGACCACACCACAGAGAGCACCACCACAGGCATCGCCACGGTCCCTTCGGGGGCGGTGGCAGGGGCGGCCGCCAGAGGCGCGGCAACGTCCGGGCGGCGGTTCTGTCCTTGCTGGCAGAACGGCCGATGCACGGCTACGAGATCATTCAGGAGATCGCCAAGCGCACCGGCGGCGTGTGGAGCCCGAGCCCCGGCTCGGTCTACCCGACGCTGCAGATGCTGGCCGACGAAGGCCTCATCTCCGCGGTCGAAGAAGGAGGCAAGAAGCTGTTCACCGTCACCGAGCACGGCAGGACGGAGCACACGGCCCCGCCCTGGCGCGACATCGACATCCAGCTCGACCCGGTCGACGGCGAGCTGCGCAGTGCGGTCCGGCTGATGGGCAGCGCGATGGAGCAGATCTCCCACGCGGGCACGCCCGAGCAGAAGGCCCGCGCGGTCGAGCTCTACAACGAGTTGCGGCGCAAGCTGTACGCCATCCTCGCCGAGGAGTGACCTACCACCGGTCGTGCACGTGCGGCCGGATCAGCTCGTCGTAGACAGCAGCGACAGCCGCCGAGTCGACGGGTGCCAGAGCGGCCGCCCGTGAGTTCGCGGCAGCCTGCGAAACGTTGCGCGCACCGGGGATCACGACCGTGACGCCGGGCTGGTCGACGACCCAGCGCAACGCGAACTGCGCCATCGTGGCACCTTCCGGCACCAGCGGCCGCAACCGCTCGACGGCCTCCAGGCCGACCTCGTACGGGACCCCGGAGAAGGTCTCGCCGACGTCGAACGCCTCGCCGTTGCGGTTGTAGTTGCGGTGATCGTCCGCGCCGAAAGTCGTTGCCGCCGTGTACTTCCCGGACAGCAACCCGGACGCGAGCGGCACCCGCGCGATGATCGCGACACCCGCCTCGGCCGCGGCCGGCAGCACCTGCTCGAGGGGCTTGAGCCGGAACGCGTTCAGGATGATCTGCACGCTGGCCACGTGCGGACGCCTGATCGCCGCCAGCGCTTCCTCGACCTTCTCCACCGACACGCCATAGGCAGCGATCCGTTGCTGCTCAACCATTTCGTCCAAGGTGTCGAACACCTCGTCGCGGCTGTACGTCGCCGTGGGCGGGCAGTGCAGCTGCACGAGGTCGAGCGTGTCGACACCCAGATTGCGGCGGCTCCGGTCGTTCCACGCGAGGAAGTTCTCCCGGTTGTACCCCTCCGTGGTCTGCGCCGGCAGCCGCCGCCCCATCTTCGTGGCGACGAACACGTCGCCCTGACGCTCCTTGAGGAACCGCCCGACGAGCGTCTCGCTGCGACCGTCGCCGTACACGTCGGCGGTGTCGAAGAAGTCGACACCCGTGTCGGCGGCGGCGTGCAGCAGCGCGAGCGCCTCGCTCTCGTCCACGTCGCCCCAGTCGGCGCCGAGTTGCCAGCAACCCAGCCCCACGACGCCGACCTGGCGGTTCAACCTGCCTGCGATTCGCTTCTCCACGAACCGAGCCTAGTGCGCTAGTAGCAGGCCCGCGTGCCTGGATAGGGCCCGGCGTAGCTGCCCCAGTAGAGGTTCGCATCCGTTTCGAACTTGTTCAGCAGCGCGGGGTCGCCGGTGGCCTTCCACGAGGCGTAGGACGCGGCCGCGTAGGCGGCCACGAACTGCGAGTACTGCGGGAAGAACGTCACCTGCCACGTGTGCACGGCCTCGTGCCTGAGCAGCTGCTGGGAATACTGCTGCGCCACGTGGGGAGCGTGCGGCGGCCTCGACAGCTTCAGCTTCTCCCTCGCCTCGCACTCGGTCAGCTGGTTCAGCCTCTCCTTGGTGCCTGGGAAGAAGAAGTAGTCGCCGATCGTGATCGGCTGGCCGGTGACCGCTGGGCTGAACCCGAAGCACACCCGCTGGCGATTGCTCGTCGCGCATTCCAGCCCCATCTTCTGAACCACCAGGTACGCGGCCAGGTTCGAGCCGTTGCCGATGTTCTGCCAGTTGTACTGGAAGTCCGGCATCCACACGTTCGACACCGCCTGCGCGTTTGACGAGTACACCGTGCCGCTCATGTTGGACATGGCTACGCGGAACTCCCAGATCACACCGACCGGCCGTTGGTGCAGATAGTCGCTTGTGCGGTAGGAGCTGGACAACGGGTACCACGGACCGTGCTCGCCGCCGTCGGACACATTGCGGTACTCGAGCGAGTAGAGGACACCCGCTGTCGGGCTCGAACCCCACGAGATGTTCACCTTCGCGGTGTTGCGCTCTGGTGAGGCGTAGATCCAGCCGGGCGCGACGGGCAGCGGTGGCATGGGTTTCACCGTCACGGTGTTCGACGCATTGCCTTGGCCTGCCTCGTTCGCCGCACGCACGTAGAACGAGTAGTTGTAACCGTTGAGCAGGCCGGTGGCGTTGAACGACGTGCCGTGCACCGGGTTCGGGAAGTAGAACCAGCTCGACTGGCCCTGCGGCTGGAAGTAGACCCAGTAGTAGTCGGCTCCGCTGCTGGGGTTCCAGCTGAGCTGGGCCCGCCCGTCCCCAGCGCTCGCCGACAGCCCACTCGGGGCGGAAGGCAAGGGCTGGAACGGTTTCGCACTGACCACGTTGGACGGTGGGCTCTGGCCGCCGAGGTTCGCCGCCGTCACGCGGAACTCGTAGTTGAACCCGTTGAGCAGGCCCGTGGCGGTGAACGACGTACCGCTCGCCGGATACTGGAAGTAGTACCACTGGCTGTGGCCCTGCGGCCGGAAGTAAACCCAGTAGTACACCGGGCCGCTGGGACTCGCGTTCCAGGTCAGCGTCACCCTCTTGTCACCCGCGACCGCACGCAGGTTCGACGGCGCGGCAGGTGGTGGCGGTACCGGTGTCGCGGCCACCACGTTCGACGCGCCGCTCTCCCCCGCGACGTTGCCGGAGATCACCCGGAACTCGTAGCGGTGGCCGTTCGCGAGCGGCTTCACGGTGAGGGTCCAGGCCTGCACGGGCAACGGAAGTCGTTGCCAGCCAGCCTGTCCCGCGGTCGTGTCGCGGTATTCGACCCAGAAGTACGTGGCGTGCTCGACCGCGTTCCAGCCGAGGCCCACCTCACCGTTGCCGGCGATCGCGGTCAACGAAGCGGCAGCGGGACGTGGCGGCAACGGCCGTGCGCTCACAACCGGCGTTGTCTTGCTGTCACCGGCGGAGTTCGTCGCGGACACCTTGAACTCGTAGGTGTGGCCGTTGGTCAACGGCTCCAGCGTCGCGGTCGGCGATCCGAACGGCACGTCGAGCTTGCGGAAGCCCTCACCGATCGAGGTGTCGCGGTAGTAGACCCAGTAGTAGACGCTCCCGGTGGGCGACGCGGTCCAGTTCAGCACCACCCTGCCGTTGCCGGGTGACGCCGTCAGGTTCGTCGGCGGAGCAGGCAGGCCGCCGCGTGACGTGATGCTGACGGTGTTGGAGACGGCCCCGAGCCCACCCGCGTTCTCCGCGCGCACCTGGAACTCGTAGACGTGGCTGTCGCGCAGCCCTTCCCAGCTCATCGTCGTCTGGTCGGTCGGGTAGGTGGCACGGGTGAACGCCGTCTCGCCCGCCGTCACGTCCCGCCGGTAGACCCAGTAGTAGAGGCTCGGCCCGGCCGAGTCCCACTGCAGGTCGATGCTGCCGTCACCGGCAGCGCCACCGCGCAGGTTGCCGGGAGCAGCCGGAAGCGCGTAGGTCGCGGTGGCCGACCGGACGTCGGAAGCGGGCCCGTCACCGGCGAGGTTCGTCGCCGCGATCTTGAACTCGTAAACGTGCCCGTGCGTCAGCCCACCGGCCGTGAACTTCGCCTCACCGGCGGGGTAAGGCAGCTTGGTGAAGCCCTGACCTGCGGTGACATCCCGCTGGTAGATCCAGTAGTAGACGTTCGGCAGCGCGGTCCAGCCGAGTTCGATCTCACCGGACGGCTTCGGCGTCGCGGTGAGCCCGGCGACCTTGGCGGGCAACGGTGGCATCGGCTTCGCGGACACCACCGCACTTGCCGCGCCCTCACCGCCGTTGGTGATCGCGGAGATCTTGAACTCGTAGGTGTGCCCGTTGGTGAGCAAGCCCGCGGTGAACGACGCACCGGACGTGATCGGGTACTCCAGCTTGGTGAAGTTCTCCTCGCCCGCCGTCACATCACGCTGGTAGACCCAGTACCAGGCGCTCGGCACCGCGGTCCAGTTCAGCGCGACCGTGCCATCGCCTGGCGTCGCGGTCAGCCCGGCCGGAGCGCCGGGTGCGTCGTACCGGGCCGTCGCCTGCACGACCGTGCTCGCGGGACCTTCACCGCCCGCGTTGATGGCGCTGACCTTGAACTCGTAGACGTGGTCCTTCAGCAGCAGACCAGGCTGGAAGCTCGTGCCGTCGGTGATCGGGTACTGCAGCTGGATGAAGCTCTCACCTGCGGTCACGTCCCGCTGGTACACCCAGTACCAGAGGTTCTCGCCCGCGGAGTTCCACTGCAGCTTCACGCTGCCGTCTCCCTGAGCGGCCGCGGTCAGTCCGGTGGGCGCCGCGGGTTTGTCCCATCGAGCCGTCGCGGACACGACGCCCGACCGTGCCGACTCGACGTTGAACCGGTTGATCGAGGTGACCGCGAACTCGTAGACGTGCCCGCTCTGCAGCAGACCCGGCTGCGCGGTGGTGCCGTCCGCGACGGGGTAGGTGAGCCGCTTGAAGTCGGTCTCCCCCGCCGTCACATCGCGCTGGTAGACCCAGTACCAGAGGCCTTCGCCCGCGGACGCCCACTGCAGCTTCACGCTGCCATCGTTTTGCGCGGCAGCGGTCAGGCCGGTCGGCGCGGGCGGTGGCGCGACCTGCACGACGGCCTGAACGACGTTGGACGGGCCGCTCTGACCGCCGCCGTTGCGGGCCAGGACCTTGAACTCGTAGGTGTGGCCGGGCACGAGGTCGGTCACGGTGAAGCTGGTGTTGCTCGGGCTCGGGAACCACACCTCGGTGAAGTCGGCTTCGTTCGCGGTGACGTCGCGCTTGTAGATCTGGTACTGCGCGTTGCCCGTCACGGCGTTCCACTGCAGTGCCACGTCCGCGTTCGTGCCTGGTGTGGCACGCAGGTTGCCCGGCGCGGGCGGGGGCGTGACGTGCGCGGTGACGCTGACGGTCGAGGAGAAGGCGCCTTCACCGTTCGAGTTGGTCGCGGACACTTTGAACTCGTAGGTGTGCCCGTCGCGCAGGCCGCCGAGGCCGTGTTCTCCGGCCGTGTCCTGCTTGGGAGAGCGCGCGAAGTGCGTCTGCCCTGCCGTGACGTCGCGCTGGTAGACCCAGTAGCTCAGGCCGTTCTGGGCGGTCCAGGTGACCTTGCCGCCGCCCTCTGTGTCGGTGGTCGCCGCGACCCCGGCCGGCGCCGCGGGCACGGTCGACGGGTCCGGCGTGGCGGGCGGCCACGGCACGTCGACGAACCGCGGTCGGTAGATCCGCGCGTCGCTGTAGTTGTCCTCGTTGTTGAGGCTGTTGTTGTTGTAGGACAACAGAAGCGTGCCTGGGCTCGCCTGTTCCTGATGCAGCTGGGCGTCGTAGGGGAACTGCCAGTTGGTGCTGCTCTCCGGCTCCGGCGCCTTGTACAGGTACGTGGGCCCGGAGAACGGTCCGGCCGGGCTGGGCGCGGTGTACGCGGCGAGCCACGGGCCGAAGGGCGTGTTGCCGTCGTGGGTGGCGAGCACGAACTGGTTTCCGTTGCGCACCACGGAGAACGAGGTGCCGGCGCCGGAGAGCAGGCGCGCGGACTGGCTCTCCTGCGCGACCCAGGTGGTGCCGTTCCAGAACTGCCACGCGCCGCCGAGGTTCGTCGTCCTGGCGACGTGGGCGAACTTGTAGCCGTCGACGTCCTCGGTGCCGTAGACGTAGTCGTAGCCGCCGTCCGAGACGATCGCCGAGCCCCAGCCGACCTTCTGGTCGAGGGTGAGGTCGGTGACGCTGGCGACGGCGAGCGTGGGCAGCGAGAACGTGACGAGCGCGGTGCCGACCCTGGTGAAACCGAGCGGTCCCTCGCCTGCCTTGCTGTAGCGGCCGTAGATCGCCTTCAGCACGCCGTCCTGCACCTTGGCCGCGCCGATCCAGTAGAACTCGTCGGGGTTGGTGGCGTTGACCAGCGAAGTGGGGCTCGCCGTCGTGCCGCCGTGCAAGGTCTGCACGAGCTGGTTGCCCTGCTGCACGACGATCGAGTTGTGGATGAACGGCGCGTTCTTGGGGCGTGAGTGGTCCGCGTTGACGGTGCCGAGGAACGTGTCGGAGAACAGCCACGCGACACGTCCGTCGGGCAGCTGCACGGACACCGTGCTGTCGGCGCCGGTCCAATGCCCGCCTTGGTCGCCGTAGGTGTTGAACAAGTTGTTTAGGTCGGTTGAAGCCGGCGCCGCGTGACTTGGCGGCACCACGAACACACCCAGCAACAGCAACAGCGCGAGCAGGAACCGGCGTCTCATCGCGTACCCCCAGTACGTCGCGGCGACGAAGCTGAGGGAATGTACATATGAGATGACCTCGGGCAACAGCGCCCGAACGGTCTAGCGGGTGAAATTCAGCGTGCGGGCGTAGGGCCGGAACCCCAGCCGCTCGTAGAACCTCTCCGCGGGATTTTCGTGGAACGGGTACACGATCGCTTGATCCGCCCCCAAGTCGCGCAACGCCCGCATCGCGCCGAAACAGGCCGCGGCGCCCAGGCCCTTTCGACGGAAATCAGGATGCGTGCCAACGGGTTCGAGTTCGCCGACGCGGTTCTGGTCGTCCAGCCACATCAGGCAATAGGCCGCGAATCGGCCGTCCGGTGCTTCCACCACCCAGTCGAGATCCGCGCGGTACGGCCAGGCCGCCATCACGTTGCGGTAGCTCTCCTCAGTCACACGCGACGGGTGCCAGACCCGTTGGTGGATCTCGACGCGCCGGGCCAGATCCGCCTCGGTGATGGACCGGACGGTGAAGCCTTCCGGCAGCGACGGCTCGGGCAGATCGCGCAGGTCGTGCGTCATGAAGACCTGGTACTCGCCGTCGTTCCGCGAGTATCCGTGGCGTTCCAGGGCCGCCACCAGGTGGGTTTCGGCGTCGAGGATCATCACCTCGCGGTCGGGGAACCGCTTCAGGACCTCGTCGGCGAGATCGGGGTGCGCGGGGTCGACCTGGAGGAACAGATCGGTGCCGCGCTGCTCCCAGGCCCATGCGGCCGTCTCGCCGTCGCGCTCCCACAGCTCGAACTGCCACTCCGACTCGCGGCCGACGTGCTCGAACCATTGCCACGCAAGGTCTCCGACGTGCCAGTTCGCGCTCTGCGACCAGAGCCGCTGGGTGAGACGTTGCATCTCACGGATCACACGATCAGTCCCTTCGGCTTGCGGCGCACGTGCAACCGGTAACCGACCGGGAAGCTCAGTCCGTCCACCGACGCGATCGCGCGTGCGGCGACCTCGGCCGAGAACTCTATGCGCAGCACGGACTCCAGGTCTTCCCGTTTTTCGAACCGCCACTCCGCGGTGACACGGGTGAGCGAGAAACCGTTGTCCGCGAAGAACTTCTCGACCGCGGCGGGGTCGTAGCGCGGTTCGTCGGCACGCAGCCACGGCCCGTACGGATCGGCCGCGCCGTCCAGGTCGACGATCGCGAGCGCACCTCCAGGCCGCAGCACCCGGTCCGCCTCGCGCAGCCCCGGTTCGCAGCCCGGCCCGAAGAAGTAGGCGGTGCGAGCGTGCACCAGATCCGCGGAGGCGTCGTCGAGCGGCAGCCCTTGCGCGGGACCGGAAACGACGCGGGCGTTCTGAAGATGAGCCACCCGGTGCTTGGCGCGCACGACGAGCGGCGGGTGCGGTTCGACACCTGTCACGGACTTCGCGGACCGGGCGAAGATCGGCAGGTGGAAGCCGTCGCCGCAGCCGACGTCGACGACGTCCAGGCCGTCAAACGGACATTCGTTACTTATCGCCGTCCAAATCGCACCATGCACGTCCTGCGCGCGATTCTCGACCTCGTAGACGTCAGGCCAATGCCAGATGTTCGGGCTCGGCACGACGTCTGCCGGGCGCACCGCGTTCAGCGCCGCCCGCACGAATCCCCTCACGAAGACACTGTAGGGCTTCGATTTGCCGGTGACCGTTCGAATTCGTCCATCTGCGGCGTAGCGTGATCGCATCTCTTCCCTGCAGGAGGTGGCAGTGTCGATCGCGCCGAACACGCCCCAGCTCGCACCGTTGCTCTCCGGAAGTCCGTGCTGGGCCGAGCGCACCGTGGACGACCTCAAGGGCGCCATCGAGTTCTACACCGGCCTGTTCGGCTGGCACTACGCCGACGACGACGGCTACACCGTGGCGATGGTGGACGGCATCCCCGTCGCCGGGCTGCCGCAGGGCGAGCCGGACTCGTGGCGGTTGTACCTGGTCACGCCGCATGCGCGAGCCACCGCGGAGAAGGCGTTCCACCTCGGCGGATCCGTGCTGCGCAACCCGGAGGACGCCGCCGACCACACGCAGAGCACCGTGATCGCCGACCCCACCGGTGCCGTCGTCGGATTTCGGCACGTGCCACCGGACTGGCGGTTCGGCACGGGCGGGCACGGCGCCTACGCGTGGGCCGAGCTGAACACCAGGGACGGCGCGGCGGCCGACGAGTTCTTCGGCGAGCTGTGCCACTACGACATCACGCAGATCGGCGACGGCCACCGGCTGGACTACGCGTCGTGGTCCGTCGAGGGCACCGAGGTGATCGGCCGGCAGAAGATGGGCCGCGAGTTCCCGTACGGAGAGCGCTCCCACTGGATGGTGTACTTCAACGCGGCTCCCGAGATCGGCACCGACTCGGTGGCGTATCGGGTGCTGGAGCTCGGCGGCCGGGTGACCGTCGAGCCCTACGACACCCCGTTCGGACGCATCACCGTCGTCGAGGACCACGCGGGCGCGGCGTTCTCGGTGATCGACCAGTCGCGCGTGATCGAGGCCGAGCCGCGCACCGAGGTGGACGACCCGTACGACGACTGACGCGGCCGCTGCTACTGCACGAAGAGGTTCAGCAGCAGCCAGGACGCGACGGCGGACGGGAGGAGCGAGTCCATCCGGTCCATGATGCCGCCGTGGCCGGGCAGCAGCGTGCCCATGTCCTTGATGCCGAGGTCGCGCTTGATCAGCGACTCGACCAGGTCGCCCGCGGTGGCCGTGACGACGAGCGCGGCACCGAACAGCACGCCGTGCCACCACTGGCCGTCGAGCAGCGTCGTGACCGTGATCGCGCCGCCGGCCATGCCCGCGACCAGTGAGCCGGCGAAGCCCTCCCAGGACTTCTTCGGGCTGATCGTCGGGGCCATCGGATGCTTGCCGAGGAAGACACCGGCCGCGTAGCCGCCGACGTCGGACAGCACGACACCGATGAGGAACGCGAACGCGCGGCCCGCGCCGTCCTTCTCGGGAACGACGAGCATGGCCGCGAACGCCGCCATCAGCGGCACGTACGCGACCGTGAAGACGGACGCGCTGAGGTCGCGCAGGTAGCCGTCGGAGCCGCCGCGGAACCGCCAGGCCATGCACACCAGGATGGTGATCACGAACGCCGTCGTGATGCCTGTGCGTTCCCAGGGCCAGGAGAGCCAGATGATCGCCTGGCCGCCGATCAGCACCGGCCACAGGGCGACGTTGTAGCCCTTCTTCTTCAGCTCGGTCGCGAGCTCCCACGTCGCCACCGCCGCGGCTGCCGCGACGATGGCGATGAAGGTCTGCCGGACGGTCAGCAGCGACACGATGATCACAGCGCCGAGCCCGACGCCGACCAGGATCGCGGACCGCAGGTCACGTCCCGCCCGCGAAGGCTTCGACGCGGGCACGTCCGCTGGACTGCCTGCCATCTGTGCTCCCATCACGACCTCCGCCCGGCCAGGGCATTCACGCCTGCGGCGCGACTCGGCCGGGCGAAAACCATCAGGAACATCAGACTTCGAGAAGCTCGGCTTCCTTGTGCTTCACGAGCTCGTCGACCTGTGCGACGTAGCGGTGGGTCAGAGCCTCGAGCTCCTTCTCACCACGCGCGCCGTCGTCCTCGCCGACCTCGCCGTCCTTGACGAGACGGTCGATCTCTTCCTTCGCCTTGCGGCGGACACCGCGGACGGAGACGCGTGCGTCCTCGCCCTTCTGCTTCGCGACCTTCACCATGTCCCGGCGGCGCTCCTCGGAGAGCTGCGGGATGACGATGCGGATGATGCTGCCGTCGTTGCTCGGGTTGACGCCCAGGTCGGAGTCCCGGATCGCCTTCTCGATCGCGTTCAGCTGGCCCGCGTCGTACGGCTTCACGACTGCCATGCGCGCCTCAGGGACCGTGATGCTGGCCATCTGGTTCAGCGGCGTCATCGAGCCGTAGTAGTCGACGTGAATGCGGTTGAACATCGAGGGAGTCGCACGACCGGTTCGGACGGAGGAGAGGTTCTCCTTCGCGACCGAAACCGCCTTTTCCATCTTCTCCTCGGCGTCGAGGAGGGTCTCGTCGATCACGACTGCTCCTTGCTCTGCGTGTACGTGCCCGAATCCCGGTCTGGTCTTGATCCCACCAGGTCTAGAAGGCCGGACGGCCACCGGGGGTGCTGACCAGAGTGCCGATCTTCTCACCACGCACCGCGCGCGCGATGTTCCCCTCGGTGAGGAGGTTGAAGACGAGGATCGGCATGTTGTTGTCCATGCAGAGGCTGAAGGCCGTGGCATCGGCGACGTTGAGGCCGCGCTCCAGCACCTCGCGGTGGGTGATGTTGTCGAACATCAGCGCGTCCGGGTCGATCTTGGGGTCGGCCGTGTAGACGCCGTCGACGGCCTTGGCCATCAGGACGATCTCGCAGCCGATCTCCAGAGCGCGCTGGGCGGCGGTGGTGTCCGTGGAGAAGTACGGCAGGCCGGCGCCGCCACCGAAGATCACGACGCGTTCCTTCTCGAGGTGACGCATCGCGCGGCGAGGGATGTACGACTCGGCGACCTGCGTCATCTGGATGGAGGTCTGCACGCGGGTGTCGATGCCGTGCTCGCGCTCGAGGAAGTCCTGCAGCGCCAGGCAGTTCATGACCGTGCCGAGCATGCCCATGTAGTCGGCGCGCGAGCGATCCATCCCGCGCTGCTGGAGCTCGGACCCGCGGAAGAAGTTGCCACCACCGATCACGACGGCCACCTGCACGCCGGACTTGTGGACGGCCGCGATCTGCTTGGCGACTGTCTGGACGACGTCGGGATCAACGCCGACGCCACCGCCGCCGAACATCTCGCCACCGAGCTTGAGCATCACCCGGTTGTAGCCGTGGCTACCTTCTTCGCTCACAGGTCCTCTCCTCGCGCCTTTGGGAGTGAAGTAGTTCGGACATGCTGAGGGCGGGGTCGCTGTTGTGCCGCAACCCCGCCCTCACCGCAATCAGCTCTGGCCGACCTCGAACCGAGCGAAACGGGTAACCGTCACGCCGGCCTCGTCCAGAAGAGCCTTGACCGTCTTCTTGCTGTCCGTCACGGAAGCCTGCTCGGTGAGCACGACGTCCTTGAAGAAGCCGTTGACGCGACCCTCGACGATCTTGGGGAGCGCGCCCTCGGGCTTGCCCTCCTCGCGAGCGGTCTCCTCGGCGATGCGACGCTCGTTGGCGACGAGCTCCTCGGGAACCTCGTCACGGGTGACGTACTTCGGGCGCATCGCGGCGATCTGCATCGCGGCACCCTTGGCGACCTCGGCGTTGTCACCGGTGTACTCGACCAGCACGCCGACGGCGGGCGGCAGGTCGGCGGCACGCTTGTGCAGGTAGACCGAGACGGTGCCGTCGAAGTCGACGGCCTTGGCCAGCTCGAGCTTCTCGCCGATCTTGGCGGAGAACTCCTGAACCAGCGCGTCCACGGTCTTGCCGTCGACCTCGACGGCCTTGAGGGCCTCGACGTCGGCGACCTTGTTGGTCTTGGCGAGCGCGACGATGTCGTCCGCGAGGGCGATGAAGTCGGCGTTCTTGGCCACGAAGTCGGTCTCGCAACGCAGCTCGATCATCGCGCCGTCCTTGACGGCGACGAGGCCGTTGGACGTGGTGCGCTCGGCGCGCTTGCCGACGTCCTTGGCGCCCTTGATGCGCAGGATCTCGACGGCCTTGTCGAAGTCGCCGTCGGCCTCGTCCAGCGCCTTCTTGCAGTCCATCATGCCGGCGGCGGTCAGCTCGCGGAGCTTCTTGACGTCCGCGGTGGTGTAGTTCGCCATCGTTTTCCTTCTGCGATGTACGCGCTTAGGTCACGAGGTGCCCGCTGATCGCGGGCACCTCGTGGGGGAAATCAGGACTGGACGGGCTGCTCGGCCGGGGCTGCCTCGGCCGGGGCCTCGGTCGCGACGGCCGCGTTGGTGGTGAGGAGCTCCTGCTCCCACTCCGCCAGCGGCTCGTCGGTCGCGACCTCGGGCTTGTCCTGGCCGTCGGCGGCGTCGCGACGGGAGCCGGAGCGCTGCATGAGACCGGCGGCTGCGGCCTCGGCCACGACCTTGGTCAGCAGAGCCGCGGAGCGGATCGCGTCGTCGTTACCCGGAATCGGGTAGTCGACCTCGTCCGGGTCGCAGTTGGTGTCGAGGATCGCGACGATCGGGATGTTCAGCTTGCGAGCCTCACCGACCGCGATGTGCTCCTTCTTGGTGTCCACGATCCACACGGCGCTGGGCACCTTGGACATGTCGCGGATACCGCCGAGCGTGCGCTCCAGCTTGTCCTTCTCGCGGTTCATCATCAGGATTTCCTTCTTGGTGAAACCCTGGAAACCGCCGGTCTGCTCCATCGACTCCAGCTCCTTGAGGCGCTGAAGCCTCTTGTGGACCGTGGAGAAGTTGGTGAGCATGCCGCCCAGCCAGCGCTGGTTCACGTACGGCATGCCGACGCGGAGGGCCTCGTTGGCGATGGCCTCCTGCGCCTGCTTCTTCGTGCCGATGAACAGGATCGACCCGCCGTGCGCGACCGTCTCCTTGACGAACTCGAAAGCCCTGTCAATGTAGGTCAGCGTCTGCTGCAGGTCGATGATGTAGATGCCGTTGCGCTCGGTGAAGATGTAACGCTTCATCTTCGGGTTCCAGCGCCGGGTCTGATGCCCGAAGTGCACGCCGCTGTCAAGCAGCTGCCTCATGGTTACGACGGCCATGGCCGGTTCGCACCTCATCTGTCGGGACGCGCCGGCTCTCGCCCATGCGCGTCAGTTCGGTTGACGCTTCAGGCCTTTCAGGCCGTCAGCCCTGGTGCCATTGCCGCCGTCCGCACCCACGGAGGATCTCTCCACCATCAGGACCGTCGGACGTCGTGACTCGACCCGGCTGGGATCAGCTGGTCGGATCTGCGTTGGCACGCGAAGTCGTCCCGCGCACAGACGGGACGCGCCCGACAGTCTACGCCGAACCCCCGACAAACTTCGAATCGCCCCCGGCCCACGGCGGCCAGTTGTCCACAACCGGCGAGTAATCCACAGATCCCCGATACCCGCTGGTCCCCAGGGTGCCCCCTGACCCACCGTTGACCCATGCCCCTCCTCCCCGCCGCCCTGCTGCTCACAACCCTGCTGGCCCCCTCCACCGCTCGCTTCACCTGGCCGCTCCCACCCCCGCACCCGGTGGTCCGCGCGTTCACCGCCCCGGCCACTCCCTTCGGCCCAGGCCACCGAGGCGTCGACCTCTCCGCCGCCGCGGGCACCCCGGTCCTGGCAGCAGGCGACGGCGTGGTGGTCTACGCCGGCGCCGTAGCAGCCCGCACGCTCGTGTCCCTGCAACACCGCGGCGGCCTGCGAACCACCTACGAGCCAGTGGCCCCTGTGGTGGTGGCAGGCCACTCGGTGCGCCGCGGCGAGGTGCTCGGCCACCTCCAAGAGGGCCACTGCCCATCGCCCTGCCTGCACTGGGGCGTCCGCCGAGGCCCCGAATACCTGGACCCGCTCCGCCTGGTGACCTCAGGTCGCGTACGCCTGCTCCCGCTGCCCCCTTCAACACCGCCCAGAGGCGGCTGACGAACCTTCCGCTGCGCGGCCGCCCCGTCCCGCCCGCAGCGGTCCCGATCGGGCGTCCTCCCGCCACTGCCCGGCGGTCGACGACGGCGCGTCCCCGTTGCGCGCCGCGACGCCCGACAGGCGCCGGGAGGTCGAGGGCAGCGGCGCGCCTCCCCCTCGACCCTCCCGGCCCACCTGCCCACCCGCATCCCGGCTGGCCGCGGCCCCACAGCTCGTGCCCAACGGCCGTCAGCCGCTCCTCCGCCCCGCAGCGAACCCGGTCACGCCGACCACCCCGACAGCCACCAGGAAGTCGAGGGCAGCGGCGTGCCTCTCCTCGACCTCCCAGCACACCTGCCCACCGCATCCCGGCCGGCAGCGGCCCCACAGCTCGTGCCCAACGGCCGACAGCCGCTCCTCGCCCCGCAGCGAACCCGGTCACACCGACCACCCCGACCGCCACCAGGAGGCAGTCAAGTCCACCCGCGATCCACCTCTCGCCACAGCTGCCGGCCGTGGCCCCACACCCGCCTGACCTGGCCCCACACCCGCCTGACCAGCGCCCGAACCCACGCCCGTGCGCTCTGACTCGCGCCTCCAAACGCGGCCTCACCTGCGGCCTTTGGCCCGTTTTCCAGCACCTGTTCTCGCCCTGGACGTGCTCGGCAAGCCCATGCCGACTTCTCGACATCCTGACCCAGTCGAGGCCGCCACAGCTCGTGCCCCAGCGACGGTCAGCCGTCCCTCCGCCCTGCGGCGAACCCGGTCACGCCCGCCGTCCCGCAGCCGCCAGAAGGCAGTCACGCCCACAGCTCCATCCATCTCCCGCCACACCCGCTGGCGGTGGCCCCGCACCCGCATGTCGGGCCCCACACCTGCCTGACAAGCGGCCGAACCCACCCCGTGCGCCCTGACTCACGCCCCACGCGCGGCCTCATCTGCGGTCTTCGGCCCGTTTTCCAGCACCTGTTCTGGCCCTGGACGTGCCCGGCAAGCCCACGCCGGCTGGTTCCGGGCGGGCCGCTGCCCGAGTGGGCACTCGGTGTGGTTGGAGCCGCTCCAAGAGCCACCCGTTCGAGTGAATTAGCCCTGGCAAGCGACGGAAAGGGACGTTTTGCCCAGTTCTAGAGGCTCGGCGGCCTCGTCAGCGCACCGCGGCGGCATGGCGGTGTGAGCGTGCGGCAGCCCGGCGCTCGCCGGGTTGCGGGTGAGGAAGGAGGCTTGCTCAGGCCTCGGACTGCTCGTTGAGCTTGGTGCGCAGGCGCAGGACGGCGCGGGTGTGCAGCTGGCAGACCCTGGACTCGGTCACGCCGAGGACCTTGCCGATCTCGGCGAGGGTCAGGTTCTCGAAGTAGTACAGGGTCACGACCACGCGGTCACGCTCGGCGAGCTGGGCGATCGCGTCGGCCAGCTGACGGCGGCTGTCCTGGTCGACGAGGCTCGCGACCGGGTCTTCGGCACCGTCGTCCGGCAGCGATTCGGCCAGGGAGGCGCCGCCCTTGTTCGGGGCGATCAGCTCGTCGAGGGCGACGACGCTGGTGAGCTGGAGCTGGCCGTAGAGCTCGCGCAGTTCGGCCAGGCCGATCTTGAGCTCTGCGGCGAGCTCGCGGTCGGTGGGCGTGCGCTGCAGCTTGGCGCCGAGGCGTTCCAGGGCGCGTTCGACGTCGCGGGCGCGGCTGCGGACCGAGCGCGGCACCCAGTCCTGGGAGCGCAGGTCGTCGAGGATCGCGCCGCGGATGCGCTGCATGGCGTAGGTCTCGAACTTGAGGCCGCGTTCCGGCTCGAACTTCTCGATCGCGTCGACCAGGCCGAAGATGCCGGACTGGATCAGGTCGGCCACGTCCACGTGGGCGGGCAGGCCGGTGCCGACGCGGCCGGCGACGTACTTGACCAGCGGCGCGTAGTGCAGCACCAGGCGATCGCGCTGGCCCTGCTCGCGGGACTCGCCGTAGCTGCGCCACAACGCGACGATGCCGGCCTCGACGTCGTCACCAGACCTGGCGTCCGCGCGCGTCACCGCAGTCGGAACGGCAGCGGGCATGCCGTTGACATGCGTGTCGGCACCGGGCTCGGAACTCGCCTCGGTGCGCGGCGCGCCGTTCTGACGGTGCCCGTTGCTCGCTTGTTTCGAAACCGGTGCGGGCACGACGGGTTCAGGGGGCACGGTCGCCGTACGCGATCCTCCCCCTGCGGCGTCAGGAACGGGGGTGGGTTCGGTCATGGATCGCCTTCAGCCGTTCGACAGTGACGTGTGTGTAAAGCTGAGTCGTTGCGAGCGTAGCGTGACCAAGCAGTTCTTGGACGGTGCGCAGGTCCGCTCCTCCTTCCAGCAAATGGGTCGCAGCGGAGTGGCGCAACCCGTGCGGCCCGATGTCCGGTGCATCCGGTACCACGGCGACCACCTCGTGCACCAGAGTGCGAACAGCCCGCTGGTTCAGCCGGCCGCCGCGGGCACCGAGGAACAACGCCGGTGGCGAATCCGGTGCTACCAGGGCGTTTCGCCCCTCGTCCAGCCACCGCCGCAGCGCTCGCTCCGCCGGCACGCCGAACGGCGTGCTGCGCTCGCGTCCACCTTTGCCCAGAACCCGAATCACCCTTAGGGAGTAGTCCACGTCGCCGAGATCAAGACCACAGAGTTCGGCCACGCGGATACCTGTGGCGTACAGCAACTCCACCACGGCCTGATCACGCAGCGCAACCGGATCGCCCTCGGAAGCGCCAGAGGATACGGCAGCCAGCGCGTCCTTCGCCTGGTCCGCCCGCAACACGGACGGCAACGTCCGATGCGGTCGCGGAGCGGCGAGCCGAGGCCCCGGATCTGCGGCTAGATGACCGGCGCGGTGAGCCCAAGCCGTGAACGTGCGCGCAGCAGCAGCCCGCCGCGCAAGTGTCGTGCGGCTGGCACCTGCCGTGCGTTGCGCGGCCAGCCAAGACCGCAGATTCGCGAGGTCAACGCGCCCGACGTCGGCGTTTTCCAGGTTATTCCCCGCGACATGTCCAAGGAGGGCCACCGCATCACCGATGTACGCGCGCACGGTGTGCGGCGAGAGATCACGCTCCAACATCAGGTGCCGTTCGTACTGCCGCAACACGTCTGCAACGCACGCCGGCAGTTTTTCGCGCAGGCGAACGAGATCGACACGACGTGTCCGACCATGCGGCGGCGGGGACATAGGCCAAGACGCTGCGCCAGTCGGGGCGTTTGGTCAAGTATCGCCACACCCTCGCGCCATCTGAGAGCGCTCTCATGATCGGCAACTCGATAACGCTTCAACTCCCTGTGACGACCAGAAGCGTGACAGCCCGCGCAGATCACCTTTCGGAGTAGCGCCGGCGGCCGCCACCGCCGTCCAAACAGCCGAACAACGAGCCCACCCAGCCCGCCAGGCCGCGCGGAAGATCGCTCCGCAGGCAGCCCGGGGCGCGGCGCCTGACAGGAGGACCGCAACCGCTTGCGCCCACCGCACCCGAGTCAGGCACGCCACACCACCTGCGCACTCACTCCAGCCGGCGGCAACCCTCTGTCCACAATGGACGACCCCTTGGCCGGCTGATCACCGCAGCTCCAACCTCTGCCAGCCCTCGTCGACCTGCAACGCCAGCCCGGCGAGCTCGAGTTCCGGCAACAACGCCCGAACCCGTTCCAACGGCACCCCGGACTCGACCGACGCGCCCTCGTCACTGACCCCGCACCGCTTCCCCAAGGCCTCGTAGACCCGCATGGCCTCCCCCTGCGGCGCCCCGAGCTCGCTGTCCTTCTCGGCGGGCTCGGTGGCGAGGTCGTCGCCGAACCGCCCCGCCGACGCCACGATCTCGGCCACCGAGCTGACCGACACCGCCTGTCCGTCCCGCAACAACTCGTGGCACCCGACAGAACTGGCCGAAGTGACTGGCCCAGGCACCACCATCAACGGCCGCCCCAAGGCCAGCGTGATCGCGGCCGTGTTCTTCGCCCCACTACGCCGCCCGGCCTCCACCACCACGGTGCCGCCGCCCAAGGCCGCGATGAGCCGGTTGCGAGTGAGGAACCGATGCCGCGCGGGCGTCACCCCAGGCGGATACTCGCTGACGATCAGCCCTTCCCGCGCGATCTTGCCCAGCAACCCCTGATGCCCAGCGGGATAGGCGAAGTCCACCCCGCAGGCCAGCACCGCGATGGTCAACCCGTTGGCACCCAACGCCCCGCGATGAGCAGCACCGTCAATCCCGTACGCCGCACCGGATACAACGGTCACGCCCACGTCCGCCAACCCGTACGCGAACTCGGCCGCAACATGCTCGCCATACCCACTGGCCGCCCGCGATCCCACGACCGCCACGGCCTTCTCGACCGCCTCCGCCAGGTCATGCGGCCCACGCACCCACAACGCCAACGGCTCACCCCGCCGCGCATTCCCCAGCGCCACGAACGGCCACCGCGGCCACTCGTCGTCCTCCGGTATCACCAACCGCCCACCCCGCTCGGCAACACGCGCAAGGTCCTCGCGCGCCCGCTCCTCACCCCGGCGAGCAGACGTCTGGCTGGCAACGGACGGCGACACCTCCCCCGCCCGAACCAGCTCAGCGGCCTCAACCGGCCCGACCTGGGCCACCAACCCCGCAAGCGCCGCCGGGTAGGGCTCGGCAACGCGGGACAGGTATGCCCTGGCCAGACGGACGGGATCGATGGACGGACCGGCCGTCGTGGTGGTGGGTGGAGCGGTCACCGGAACCACCACCAGGGCAGCCAGCGGTTCCAGGGTTCTGGGGGCCACGGGTTCGGCGGGCTGATGCCGGCGGGGCGCCTTCGGAGCGTGCAGGGCAGCTGCAGAAGAGCAGGCACGGCGGACGCCGCGAAGGCGGCTGGGGCCAGGAGTGGGGTCATGGTCGGACTCCTTGTCGGTGGGACGGGCAGGTGAGCGGGGCGCCCGCTGGGGATGGGGCGGGCGCCCCGCTCGGGACCGGACGCGAGCCGAGGCTCGAGGCTCTGCGTCCGGCGACTCGGGCGGCGGGGATCAGGCGAGGTGCCGGGCGCGGAGTGGGAGTGGGGCTCCGCGCCCGGCGGCTTGGGGGGAGGCACGGCGTCTGGGTAGAGAGGAGATCGAGGGCAGGTCACCCGCTGGCTGTAGATCGATGGGTGAGGGGGTGAGCGGGGTGGGGCACTACGCCTGGCGGCTTAGGACGCGGTCGGGTTCGGGATGTGACCGGATCTGGGATCCGGCCGGGTCGAGATGTAGCCGGGATGGGCCTGGGGTTGGGGATGCGGGCCAGGTTCGGGCGCGGGCGGATGCGGGCGGATGGCGGGCGGGTCCGGGTGCGGGCTGTGAGTGACGGGTGGCTGAGGCCCAGGTGGGGACTGTGGGCGTTGGGGTGAGCGGGCGCTCGCCGGGGGTGGGCTGGCGGCCGCTCGGATGGGCCGGCCGTCGAGACGGGGCTTGAGTGCTGCTGTGGCCGGTTGTGTGGGGGTGGTGGCGGGGTTAGGAGAGGGCTCGGCGTTCTCGGAATTGGAGGGCGGCGGCTACGTGGTCGGCGGTCGGGGTGTCGGATTCGGCCAGGTCGGAGAGGGTCCAGGCGACTCGTAGGCAGCGGTCGGCGCCTCGGCCGGTCAGGGCGCCGGTGGACAGGGCGCGGTCCAGGAGGGCTGTGGTTTGGCGTGGGAGGGCGAACTCGCGGCGTAGGGCTGGGCCTGGGACCAGGGCGTTGGCGGGCCAGGTGTGGCCGTGGGAGGACCAGCGGGTGGCGGCCCTTGATCTGGCTTTGAGGATTCGGGCGCGGACCACCTCGGTGGGTTCGGGTGGGGTGGCGTCGGCGTTGGACATGGCGGTGGTGGCTCGCATTCGGACGCGGAGGTCCACGCGGTCCAGCAAAGGGCCGGAGAGGCGGGCCTGGTAGCGGCGGCGGACTGTGGTGGTGCAGATGCAGTCGATCTCTTTGGGTGGGGCGCAGGGGCAGGGGTTCGTGGCGAGGATCAGCTGGAAGCGCGCCGGGTAGCGGGCTATGCCGTCGCGGCGGGGGATGCGGACTTCGCCCTCTTCCAGGGCCGTGCGGAGGGTGTCGATCGTCTTCTGGCCGAACTCGCAGGCCTCGTCGAGGAAGAGCACGCCTTTGTGGGCTCGGGAGGCGGCGCCTGGCTTCGCCATTCCGCTGCCGCCGCCGATCAGGGCGGCGATCGAGGTCGTGTGGTGGACGTTCACGAACGGCGGGCTCGACACCAGCGGGTAGTCCGAGGAGAGGACGCCTGCCACCGAGTGGACGGCCGTTACCGCCAGGGCGTCTTGGCGGGTCAGCGGTGGGAGCAGGCCGGGAAGGCGTTCGGCCAGCATGGTCTTGCCGGTGCCCGGTGGGCCGGTCAGGAGAAGGTGGTGGGCGCCGGCCGCGGCCACCTCGAGGGCCCAGCGCGCTTCAGGCTGGCCCACCACGTCGGCCAGGTCCGGGCCCGCCGGGCAGGGCGGGTCGGCTGCGGGTGGGGCGGGTTGCAGCGTCACGTCCTCGGCGCGCAACCAGGAGAGGACCTCGGACAGGGTCAGCGCGCCGTGGACTTCCACGCCGTCCACCAACGACGCTTCCGGCAGGGCGTCGACCGGGACGATGGCTGTTTTCAGGCCTGCCCGGCGGGCGGCCAGCAGGGCCGGGAGCATGCCGCGGACCGGGCGGACTCTGCCGTCCAGCGCCAGTTCGCCGAGCAGGACGGTGGTGGCCAGGCGGTCGGGCGGGACCGAGCCGGCGGCGGCCAGGGTGGCGCAGGCGATGGCGAGGTCGTAGCCGCTGCCGCCCTTGGGCAGGTTGGCCGGGGACAGGCCCAGCACGATGCGCTGCTTGGGCCACTCCTCCTCGCTGTTGCGGACAGCGGCCTTCACGCGCTCCTTCGACTCGTGCAAAGAAGCGTCCGGCAGGCCGAGGAGGTGGGTGCGGGGCTGGCCCACGCCCACGTCGGCCTCGATCTCGACCGCCAGGCCGTCGACGCCGTAGAGGGCGACCGACCACGCCTGCGCCAGGCCCATCTCAGGCTCCCCGCAGGTGCTGCAGGTGCGCCTTGCCGTCAGGGGGCCAGGTGACCGAGATCAGGTCGACGCGGACCTGGCACCAGCCGACGCCGTGCGCGGCCAGCCAGCGCAGGGCCGTTCTGCGCAGGCGGGACAGCTTGCGCTGGTCCACGGCCTCGTCCGGGCGGCCCCAGACGGGACCGGACCTGGTCTTGACCTCGCAGACGACCAGGCGGCCACCCTCGACGGCCACGACGTCGAGCTCGCCGTCGCGGCACGTCCAGTTGCGGGACAGGACGACCAGGCCCTGCCCCTCCAGGTACCTGCACGCCAGATCCTCGCCCTGCCTGCCCAGCTCCTGCTGCCTGGTCTCGGCCGGTACCTCCGCTGTTGCCACCACTGCCTTCGCCTCCCTGCGGGTCGTTGGGTACGACCTTGCAGGGTGGGGTGGGGCGGGTGGCCGGGCTGAGGGGAATCTGTGGACAACTCAGCGGCTGTGGACAAGTCGGCCGTCGTCGATCTTGAAACGGCGGAATTGTCGGTGGGGTGTGCTAGTGGGTGCTACGTGGGGAACGGCCCGCTTTCCGGCAGGCGAAGGTCCGGCTTGTCCAGCTCCTCCACGTTCACGTCCTTGAACGTGATGACACGAACGTTCTTGACGAACCTCGCGGGGCGGTACATGTCCCACACCCACGCGTCCGACATGCGCACCTCGAAGTACACCTCGCCATCGGCGTTGCGCACCTGCACGTCCACCGAGTTGGCCAGGTAGAAACGCCGTTCGGTCTCCACGACGAACGAGAACTGGCTGACGATGTCGCGGTACTCCTTGTACAGCGACAACTCCATCTCGGTCTCGTACTTCTCGAGATCCTCTGCACTCATTACGCCTCCGCGCGGGTCATCTGCTCCGCGCCCTCACTCGTCGCGAGCTCCCCGACGTCAGCCGGGGTTGCACCATTCTGGACCACGGCTGTCGCGGTCGTGCCGCGCGCCACCCTGTGCGGCGCGGCGAGACCGTGCTTCGAAGCCGCCGCTGCCACATTTACATACGACCAGCGATGCTCCGCACACGGCCCGTGTTCCATCAACGCCGCTGTGTGTTCCGGCGTGCAGTACCCCTTGTGCACGTTGAACCCGTACTGCGGATACCGCGAGTGCAGGTCCTCCATGATCCGGTCCCGCGTGACCTTGGCCAGCACGGATGCCGCCGCCACGCACGCGGCCGCCTGGTCGCCCTTGATCACCGCGACACTCGGCGCGGGCATCCCCGGCACCTTGAAACCGTCGGTCAGCACGTACCCAGGATGCGTCGCCATCTGCGCCACCGCGCGCCGCATGCCCTCGAGGTTCATGACGTGGATGCCCAGCCAGTCGATCTCGGCGGGCGACACGACGATGACGGAGTGATCGACGGCACGCTTCAGCACCAGGTCGTACATCCGGTCTCGCGCCAGGGCCGTCATCAGCTTCGAGTCGTTCAAGCCCTCGAGCCGCGCCGCGTCACCCGGCCGCAGCACGCACGCAGCGATCACCAGCGGCCCGGCACAGGGTCCGCGCCCGGCCTCGTCGACGCCGGCGACCGGACCCAGTCCCCGACGCTCCAGCGAGCCCTGCAACGCCCAGTTCCCGGCCGAGCCCCGCACCACCGCGCGAGGCGGCATCAGCATGGTCATCGGCGGAATCGGTCCCGCGCTCGACGTCCCAGCAGGAGAAGGGGCCACGCGGCGACGATACCCAGCCCCAGCGGAACGTTCTGCTGCCAGCCCGGCGCACCCATCGACACGGTCTGCGGGTCGTGGTCCGTCACCCCGCCCCACCTCGACGGAGGCAGCACGATCACGCGCGCCTTGCCGATCACGTTGTCGACCGGCACGAGCCCGTTGAGCCCGCCCTGCCCCTGGCACCTCGAGTCGCACGAGTGGTTGCGGTTGTCACCGAGCACGAACAGCATGCCGCCCGGGATCTTGAGTTCCTCGAACGACTCCTGCTCGGCCGGCGTGCCGTCGTCGAAGTGCTTGTACGGCTCGTCGAGCGCCTTGCCGTCGACCGTCACGCGGTTCTGCTCGTCGCAGCACTTCACGGTCTGCCCGCCGACGGCGATCACGCGCTTGACGAAGTCCTCCTCGTTCGCCGACGGCAGCCCGATCAGCGATCCGAGCCACGACAGCCCTTGCGAGATCGGGTTGGCCGGCTCGTCGGAGATGAAGTCGTTCTGCCACGACGGCGGCCCGCGGAACACGATCACGTCGCCGGGCGACGGATCGGTGAAGCGGTAGGTGACCTTGTCCACGAGCACCCGGTCGCCGTAGCAGTCGGTGCACCCGTGCAGCGTCGCCTCCATCGACTCCGACGGGATCATGTAGACGCGGCCGAGAAAGACCTGGATGCCGATCGCGAGGCCGAACGCGACCAGGATGAGGACCGGCAGTTCCTTCCAGAAGTTGCCCTTTTTCTTCTTCTTCGAAGTGGGTTCATCCGAAGCGTCCGAAGCGGGCTCGTCGCTGGACGGGTTCTGCGCTGGATCGACGTCAACCACGAGATCAGCCTAGGGGCTGCGGGTTGTGATCCGACACAACACTCCACCGATCTTTCGGG
The DNA here is from genome assembly GCF_053610285.1 of Lentzea sp. NPDC054927. Lineage (NCBI taxonomy): Bacteria > Bacillati > Actinomycetota > Actinomycetes > Pseudonocardiales > Pseudonocardiaceae > Lentzea > Lentzea sp. NPDC054927. Next base: position 97,766 of record NZ_JBSGXZ010000010.1, on the reverse strand, counting down.
AAAACGACGTACCGCGCCTTCCCGATGACGTTCTCGACGGGCACTGTGCCCGCTACGCCCCCACCGCCCTGTTTGCGCGAGTCGGTGGAGTTCATCCGGTTGTCCCCCATTACGAACAACCGTCCATCCGGCACGCGCACCGGAGCGAACGGCTCGTGGTCCGCTGACGAAGTACCGGGCTGCCAGTACACATAGGGCTCATCAAGCGGTTTGCCGTCCACGACAAGACGATGCTGTTCATCGCAGCACATCACGGTCTGTCCGGGCAGCGCGATGACACGCTTGACGAAGTCACGCTCGTTCGCGGGCGCGATGCCCAGCAACGAACCGATGTTCTGTGCGGCACGCGCAACGGGATTCGTCGACGGCGCGGCGCGGAAGTCGTTCGCGGTCCACGCCTCGGGGCCGCGGAAAACGACCACCTCGCCCGGTTCGATGTCGCCGAAGCGGTAGGTGATCTTGTCGACCAGCACGCGGTCGTTCTCGCAGCCGGTGCAGCCGTGCAACGTGCGTTCCATCGACGCCGAGGGGATCACGTAGACCCGCGCCACGAACGCCTGGATCAGCACCGTCAGCACAACGGCAGTTATGACGACGTAGAGAACTTCTCTCCAAACAGGAGTACGCCCCCGCTCCGGTTCATCCGGTGCGGAGGCGTCCTCGAAGTCTGCTGGGCTCGAAGCCACCGATCAGGAGACCGGACGGGCCTCGCGCTTCTCCTTGATCTTGGCAGCCTTGCCGCGCAGGTCGCGCAGGTAGTACAGCTTGGCGCGACGCACGTCACCGCGGGTCGCGACCTCGACCTCGGCGATGTTCGGGGAGTGCACCGGGAAGGTGCGCTCGACGCCGACACCGAACGAGACCTTGCGGACGGTGAAGGTCTCGCGGATGCCGCCGCCCTGGCGACGGATCACGACGCCCTGGAACACCTGGACGCGCTCGCGCGAGCCCTCGATGACGCGGACGTGGACCTTCAGCGTGTCACCCGCGCGGAAGCTCGGGATGTCAGAGCGCAGCGACTGGGCGTCGAGAGCGTCCAGGATGTTCATCGGTGGTTCCTCACGTGTCTGTGAACTCCCCAGAGCATGTTCCATGGCTGTGCACGACATGATGGGGGTCGGCTTGGTGCGCACGCCGATATGACAACCGGGTGCGGCAACTGGTCCAGTGTGCCAGACCAGGCACTCCGGAATGAAATCGGGCTACTCCCCGCCCTCGCGCAAGCGCGTGAGCAAGGCCCGGTCGTGCTTGTCGAACGCGTCCTCCGGCAACGATTCCAGCAGGTCAGGACGCCTTGCGAAGGTCCTCACGAGCGATTGGTCACGCCGCCAGCGGTTGATCAGCTTGTGGTTGCCGGAACGCAGCACGTCCGGCACGGCGAGCTCACGCCACACCTCCGGCCGCGTGTAGCTCGGACCTTCGAGCAGGCCGTCCTGGAACGAGTCCTCGGCGTGCGACTTCGGGTTGCCGAGCACGCCGGGCAGCAGTCGCGCGACCGCTTCCACGATCGCGAGCACGGCCACCTCGCCGCCGACGAGCACGTAGTCGCCGATCGACACCTCGTCGACGCGCACGCGCCGTGCGGCGTCATCGACAACACGCTGGTCAATGCCCTCGTAGCGACCGCACGCGAACACGAGGTGCGACTCGTTCGCGTACTCGTGCGCGACCGCCTGCGTGAACGGGCGTCCGGCCGGCGTGGGCACGATGAGACGGGTCTCGTCCGTGCACACGTCGTCGAGCGCGGGACCCCAGATGTCGGCCTTCATGACCATGCCGGGACCACCGCCGTACGGGCTGTCGTCGACGGCCTTGTGCACGTCCTGCGTCCAGTCCCGGAGGTCGTGGACGCCGACGCTGATCAGGCCCTTGTCGATCGCCTTCCCGAGCAACGCGGCACGCAGCGGCGCCAGGTACTCCGGGAAGATCGTGACGACGTCAATCTGCATCGAGCAGGCCCTCTGGCGGATCGATCACGACACGGCCGCCGCGAACGTCCACAGTGGGCACGATCTCGCGCACGAACGGGATCAGCGCCTCGCCGCGGTCACGGATGACCACGAGCAGCTCGCCGCCGAGGCCGTGCAGGATCTCCTTGACCGTGCCGATCTTGGTGCCGTCGACGAGTTCGGCCGAGAGCCCTTCGAGCTCGTGGTCGTAGAACTCGTCCGGATCGCCGGTCGGCGGCAGATCGTCGGTGCTGCCCAGCAACAACGTGCCGCGCAACGACTCCGCGACGTCGCGCGTGAGGACTTCCTCGAAACGCACGAGCAGCCGCCCGGCATGAGGCCGGGCGGCTGACACGGTGAGGCTTCGGGACGTGCCGTCACGCAGCTTGGCCTGAATCTTCTGCCCGAGTGCGAAACGCAGTTCGGGTGAATCAGTGCGCACGTCAACGGAGAGTTCGCCGGTGATCCCGTGCGCCTTGGCCACGCGGCCGACGACGACGTCCATTTGCCCTTTGCAGCTTCGTTCAGCGGTCGGTGTCAACGACGTCGACCCGCACACCACGACCGCCGATACCGGCCATCACGGTGCGCAGAGCCGTCGCGGTGCGACCGCCACGACCGATCACCTTGCCGAGGTCGTCCGGGTGGACGTGGACCTCGAGGGTGCGGCCGCGACGGGTCGTCACGAGGTTCACCCGGACGTCGTCCGGGTGGTCGACGATGCCGCGAACGAGGTGTTCGAGGGCGTCAGCCAACAAACTCACGCCTCGTCCTTGGGCGCCTCGGCGTCAGCCTTGGGCGCGTCGTCGGCCTTCTTGGCCTTCTTCGCCTTCGGCGTGGTGGCCTCGGTCATCGGCTCGGAGCTCGCGGCGGCGAGCGCGGCGGCGAACAGGTCCGCCTTCGACGGCTTCGGCTCCTTGACCTTCAGGGTGCCCTCGGCGCCCGGCAGGCCCTTGAACTTCTGCCAGTCACCGGTGATCTCGAGGAGACGCTGCACCGACTCGGTCGGCTGCGCGCCGACACCCAGCCAGTACTGCGCGCGCTCGGTGTCGACCGCGATGAACGACGGCTCTTCCTTGGGGTGGTACTTGCCGATCGTCTCGATGGCCTTGCCGTCGCGACGGGTGCGCGCGTCGGCGACCACGATGCGGTAGTACGGCTGGCGGATCTTGCCGAGACGCTGAAGCTTGATCTTGACGGCCATTGGCCTGGTACTCCTCGAAGCTCTGTGTTGATGATTCGCACAGTCGTGGCCCGGGCAGAGGGGCCGACCACGACGGACAGCGAGCAATTCTGCCAGATGGGGGTCGGTGGATCCGAATCGGGTCCTACGCGAACGCCGTCACCGTGCCGAGCGCCTCCCTCACGGCACCCGCGTGCGCGACCGCTCCCGGCGTGTCGCCGTGCACGCACAACGACTCCGCGCTGGTCTTGATGACAGTTCCGTCGACGGCGACGAGCTCGCCCTGGAGCAGCCGGGTCGCTCGTTCGACGATCTGCGCGGTGTCGGTGAGCAGGGCGTTCGGCTGACCGCGCGGGACCAGCGTGCCTTCCGGGGTGTAGCCGCGGTCGGCGAAGGCCTCCTGGACGGGCCTCAGCCCGGCCTGGGCGGCCTTCTCGAGCAGCTGGGAACCGGGCAGACCGAGGATCGGCAGGTCCTTGAACGCCTTGACACCGTTGACCACGGCTTTCGCCTGCTTCTCGTGGTGCACGGTCGCGTTGTAGAGGGCGCCGTGCGGCTTCACGTACACGACCTCAGTGCCTGCTGCTCGTGCGCACGCGTCGAGCGCACCGATTTGGTACAGCACCTCGTCGGCCAGTTCGATCGGGTCGACGTCGATGAACCGCCGCCCGAAGCCGGCCAGGTCGCGGTAACTGACCTGAGCGCCGATCTTCACGCCGTTCTTGGCTGCTTCCTCGCACACCTTGCGCATGGTCGACGGATCGCCCGCGTGGAAGCCGCACGCGACGTTCGCGCTGGTGATGATGCCCAGCAACGCGTTGTCGTCGCCGAGCTGCCAGATGCCGAAGCCCTCGCCGAGGTCGCTGTTCAGATCCATCACATGACCCCGACGGAGACGAGCAGGAGGGTGAGGCCGGGCAGGAAGTTGTTCATCATGTGCGCCACGATGCTCGCCCCGAGCCGGCGGGTGAGCAGGCGGGCGATGCCGATCGGGATGGCGATCACGAGCAGCAACGACGTGCGCAGCGGCTCGAAGTGACCGATCGCGAAGATCACCGTGGTGAGCCCGAACGCGGCCCAGCGGCTCCAGCCCTGACGTTCGACGGCACCCCACAGCAGGCCGCGGTAGATGATCTCCTCGCAGACCGGCCCGATGAGGCTGACGTAGAGGAACATCGTGATCGCGGCGCTGAGCGGCAGGTTCGAGCCGGACAGCAGGTCGCCGACGGCACTGGTCGCGTTCTCCTCGCCGACGACCTTCGCCCAGATCGTGGCGGCGGAGTAGGTCAGGACGAGGCCGAGGATGCCGAGCTTGAGACCCGTGGCCAGGTCTTCCTTGGTCATGGTGAAGCGCAGGTCGATCTTCGGCCCGTTGCCTCTGACGTACGTGATCACGATGGCGACGGCCGCCGCCAGGATCGTCGGCACGATCGAGCCGATCAGCACGAACGACACCGAGTCGACCAGGCTCACACCGAACTGCTTGGCAACGGCCGTGATGAACACGGCGCTGAGGATGAAGACAGCCTCCACCAGCAGAAAAGCGCCGAACCCCCAACGCTGGCCGACCCGCTCGGGCTCCGGGTTGCGGCTGATGTCCCGCACGCTTTCGAGGAAGCCTCGCTTCGGCTTCAGGGACTCCGGCTCACTCACGCTCTGCAATCTAGTCACGCCTCAACTACCCGCGGCTGCACAGCGGCCAGTGACACTCTCATGATCAGCTCACCTCGCGATCGACGGCTTCTGAAGCACCGATGCGCTGTCGGTGCCTCGCGATACGCTTGGAGTGGGGACCGCGAGCCCCCTTGGGGGAGTGCTGCCGCCCCCGAATCCGAGGCTACTGTGCGGCACCGACGGAAACCGGGCCAAGCATCTGGCCAAAAGATGGTCAGATCGGGTCCCGCCGGATGTCCTTGCTCCTGGTGATACGGATCGGCGGACAAACGCTGCTACTAAACCTGGTGTCAGCCGGTCGGGCGCTGGGGTGCGCGCAGTTGAGGGGCTTGGTTCGCCGGGTCCGGCTTCGCCGCGCAGGCGTCCAGCGAACCTGGCCAGGCCTCAGCGGCGCAGGGCCGTCTCCTCCTCCATGTGCGACAGCTTCTCGGGGTTGCGCACCGCGTAGAGCCCGCTGATCCGCCCGCCGTCGATGCGCACCGCGATCACGGTGTCCAGCTCGCCGCCGAACCTGACGATCAGCGCCGGGTGCCCGTTGGCGCTGGCCGGTTCCATCGTCCAGTCCGAGACCTTGAGCAGGCCGCCGAGCAGCATGCGGGCCACCTTGCCGGCACCGACGACCGGGCGCGGCACCGCCTGCTTCACACCGCCGCCGTCGCCGAGGAACACGACGTCCGGTGCGAGAAGGTCGAGCAGGCCTTGCAGATCGCCGGTTTCGGCGGCGCGCTGGAACGCTGCCAGCGCGTCGCGGGTCTCGTTCTGGGTGACCGCCTCGCGCGGGCGGCGCGAGGCCACGTGCGAGCGGGCCCGGTGGGCGATCTGGCGGACCGCCGCGGGGTTCTTGTCGACGGCGGCGGCGATCTCGTCGTAGTCCAGGTCGAAGACTTCGCGCAGCACGAACACGGCGCGTTCGGTCGGGGTCAGGGTTTCGAGGACGAGCATCATCGCCATCGAGACGCTGTCGGCCAGTTCCACGTCCTCGGCGACGTCCGGGGTGGTCAGCAGTGGTTCAGGGAGCCACGAGCCGACGTAGGACTCCTTGCGGCGGCCCAGTGTGCGCAGCCGGGTCAGGGCCTGGCGGGTGACGATGCGGACCAGGTAGGCGCGCTGGTTCTCCACTACGCCGAGGTCTACGCCGGACCACTTGAGCCACGTCTCCTGCAGCACGTCCTCGGCGTCGGCGGCCGAGCCGAGCATCTCGTAGGCGATCGTGAAGAGCAGGTTGCGGTGGCTGACGAAGGTGTCGGTGGCGTCCGGCATTGATCTCCTCCTGGGAACGGGCCTCCCCATGAGACACCGGCGAACTGCGGCTTGTGACAGTGGCATGGGTCACAGAAACGAGCTGTCACAGGCGAAGCGGCAGCGGCATCTCATGGTCGTTCGAAAGCCACGAGGAGGAAATCATGGAACCCCGCTTCAACCTTTTCGGCACCACGACCGGCGCCAAGATCGCGAAGAGGTTCGCCGGGCTCGGCCAGGCGGTCCACCAGACGTCGCTGCCGACGCTCACCGCCGAACTGGTGAGCCTGCGGGCCAGCCAGCTGAACGGCTGCGGCTTCTGCCTCGACATGCACGTCAAGGAGGCCATCGCGGCGGGCGAGGACCCGCTGCGGCTGCACCTGGTCGCCGGGTGGCGTGAGACGACCGTGTTCACCGAGGCCGAACAGGCCGCGCTGGCGTTCGCGGAGGAGGGCACGCTGCTCACGCGTGAGGGCGTGAGCGATGAGACCTGGGACAACGTGCGCAAGCACTACGACGACGAGCAGACGGCCGCTCTCGTGTGCCTGGTCGGCCTCATCAACGCCGCCAACCGGATGGCCGTGATCACGCAGCAGAAGGGCGGCTCGTACCAGACCGGCGCGATGGCCCAGTTCGAGAGCTAGTGGATCCGGCCCCTGAGCATGATCATGCGCGGCGTCCGCAGGACATCGAGGTTCTCCCGCGGATCCTCGTCGTAGACCACGATGTCCGCGGCCGCGCCTTCGGTCAGCGACGGGAAGCCGAGCCACTCGCGGGCGTTCCACGACGCGGCACCGATGGCGTCCACGGCGCTCATGCCCACGCGGTGCAACGCGGCGATCTCGTCGACGATGCGGCCGTGCTGGATGCCGCCGCCCGCGTCGGTGCCCGCGTAGACGGGCACGCCCGCCTCGATGGCCGACGAGACGGTCGTGGACACACGGGCGTGCAGGTCACGCATGTGGTTCGCGTACGCGGGGTACTTGCCGGCCTTGTCCGCGATGCCGGGGAAGGTCTCGATGTTGATCAGCGTGGGCACCAGCGCGGTGCCCTGCGCGGCCATCAGCGAGATGGTGTCGTCGGTCAGGCCGGTGCCGTGCTCGATGCAGTCGATGCCCGCGTTGATCAGGCCGGGCAGGGCGTCCTCGCCGAACACGTGGGCCGTGACCTTGGCACCGGTGTCGTGAGCGACCTTGATGGCCTGCGCCAGCTCGTCGTCCGTCCACAGTGGAGCGAGATCGCCCGCGTCGCGGTCGATCCAGTCGCCGACGAGCTTGACCCAGCCGTCGCCGTACGCGGCCTGTTCTGCCACGGCTGAGGCCAGGTCCGACTCGATCTCCACGCCGATGTGCGGGAGGTAGCGCTTCGGGCGGGCGATGTGGCGGCCCGCGCGGATGATCCGCGGCAGGTCCAGGCGCTCCTGCAACGGCGTGGTGTCGATCGGCGAACCGCAGTCGCGGATCAGCAACGTGCCCGCGTCGCGGTCCGTCAGCGCCTGCTCGACGGCTTCGGGCAGCTCGACGCCGCCCTTGGAGCCCAGGCCGACGTGGCAGTGCGCGTCGACCAGGCCCGGAACCAGGAACCCGCCGTCGACCACGGTCTGTGCGTTCGGCACCGGCTGGGTGCGCACACGGCCGTTGACGACCCACAGGTCGCGCGGCTCGCCGTCCGGGAGGACGACGCCGCGCAGGTGCATGGTCACTTCTTCTTGTCGTCCCCGTCGAACTTGAACTTCGACGGGTCGAAGCCGGGCGGGAGCTCGTTCATGCCGCCGCCGAGGTTGGGCAGGCCGCCGGGAGGCATGCCGGGGATCCCGCCGGGAGGCATGCCCGGCATGCCGCCGGGGAACATGCCGGCGGGGAAGCCGCCCTTGACCTTCGGGGGCGTCGGGCCGCGTCCGCCCTTGCCCTTCTTCCCCTTCTTGCCCTTGCGGGTCTTGCTGCCGCCACCGCCGCCGAAGCCCATCCGGCCGGCCATCGACGCCATCATCTTGCGGGCCTCGAAGAAGCGGTTGACCAGGTCGTTGACGTCGCTGACCTTGACGCCGGAGCCGTTCGCGATGCGCAGCCGGCGGGAGCCGTTGATGATCTTCGGGTCGTCCCGCTCGGCCGGGGTCATGCCGCGGATGATCGCCTGGATGCGGTCGAGGTGCTTCTCGTCCAGCATCCCCAGCTGGTCCTTCATCTGACCGGCGCCGGGAAGCATGCCGAGCAGGTTCGCGATCGGGCCCATCTTGCGGATCGCGAGCATCTGCTCCAGGAAGTCCTCGAGCGTCAACTGGCCGGAGTGCAGCTTCGCCGCGGCCTTCTCGGCCTGGTCCTGGTCGAAGTGCTGCTCTGCCTGCTCGATCAGCGTGAGGACGTCACCCATGCCGAGGATGCGCGACGCCATCCGGTCGGGGTGGAAGACGTCGAAGTCCTCGAGCTTCTCGCCGTTGGACGCGAAGAGGATCGGCTGGCCGGTGACCTCGCGGACCGACAGCGCGGCACCACCGCGGGCGTCGCCGTCGAGCTTGGTCAGCACGACACCGGTGAAACCGACACCGTCGCGGAACGCCGTGGCGGTGTTGATCGCGTCCTGACCGACCATGGCGTCGACGACGAACAGGATCTCGTCCGGGTTCACCGCGGCCCGGATGTCGATGGCCTGCTGCATCATCTCTTCGTCGACACCGAGCCGGCCGGCCGTGTCGACGAGGACGATGTCGTGCTGCTTGGCCTTGGCCTCCGCGATGCCGAGGCGCGAGACCTCGACGGGGTTGCCCACGCCGTTGCCGGGCTCGGGAGCGAAGACGGGCACGCCCGCGCGCTCACCGACGACCTGGAGCTGCGTCACCGCGTTGGGGCGCTGCAGGTCGGCGGCGACGAGCAACGGCGTGTGGCCCTGGCCCTTGAGCCACTTGGCCAGCTTGCCCGCGAGCGTCGTCTTACCGGCACCCTGCAGACCCGCCAGCATGATCACCGACGGCGGGTTCTTGGCGAGGTTCAGCCGCCGCGTCTCGCCACCGAGGACGTTGACGAGCTCCTCGTTGACGATCTTCACGACCTGCTGCGCCGGGTTCAGCGCCTGGTGGACCTCGGCGCCCTTGGCGCGCTCCTTCACCTTCGCGATGAAGTTGCGCACAACGGGCAGCGCGACGTCGGCCTCGAGCAGGGCGACCCTGATCTCGCGGGCGGTCGCGTCGATGTCGGCGTCGCTGAGCCGGCCCTTGCCGCGAAGGCCCTGGAGAACCGTGGTCAGCCGGTCGGAAAGCGTGGAGAACACGCCTCCCAGACTAGCTAACCGCACGTTCACCCGAGGTACGGCTCCCCACCGGGCCCCAGCGCGTGCTCCACCCGCAGTCGCATCGACGGGTGCATTCGGAGGTTCTCGATCTCCTCAGCCTTGACGAACCGCACCTGCGTCGACTCGTCGCTGACCGCTTTCACCCCTCCTACTACGCGCGCACGGAAGACCATCGAGCACTCCTGGCTGACCGTGCCGTCGTCGTAGGACGTGACGTGCTCCGGATCCGAGTAGAGCCCGACGAGCCCGGTCACCTCGACCTCGTACCCCGTCTCCTCGCGCACCTCTCTGACCGCCGCGTGCGCGAAGGTCTCCCCCACGTCGACCAGGCCGCCTGGCAACGCCCAATAGCCGTCGTCCGCGCGTTCGATCAGCAGAAGGCCCTCGTCAGTGCGCACGGCGGCCTGCACCACCGGCCACAACCGGTTCGCTCGCGGTGCGCCGGGGTCGCGGAAGTGGTCCTCTTTCATGCCCGAATGATGCAGGATGCTCCGCGTGGGTCGGATCTTCCTCAGCTACCACGGTCACGACGAGGGCGACGAGATCGCGCTCTACCTGCACGGCGCCCTGAAGGACGCCGGTTACGAGGACGTGCACGCGTACACCGCGCCCGGCTCCGGCCCCGACGTCGCGCTGCCGTGGAAGGACAGCCTGCGCCGCGAACTCCTCGGCGCCGACGCCCTGATCGTCGTCACCTCACCCGGCGCGTACTCCGAGTGGTGCACCTGGGAGTCGTCGCTGTTCCGCGAGCTCAAACCGCAGGCGCCGTGCATCGAGTTCTTCAGCGCCCTCTCCCAGAACCGCGCGATCCTCAACGATCTGCAAGCACAGAAGGTCGACCACACCGACGCCTCCTCCTTGGCAGCCGCGCTCAAGACGGCGCTGAAGATCCTGGACCGGGCCGGAGTCGGCAAAGCAGCGCCGCCGTCGTCGCCCTTCCCCGGCTTGAAGGCGTTCGACGAGAACCAGGCCTCGCTCTTCTTCGGCCGTGAAGAGGACGTCCAGCGCCTCGCCGAACCGCTGCTGGGACCGCGGAAGTCCGGCGCCATGGCGGTGATCGGCCCGTCCGGCGCCGGCAAGTCGTCGCTGGTCCGCGCCGGCCTGATCCCGCTGCTGCGACGCGCGGGCTGGACGATCATCGGCCCGGTCACGCCGTCCCAGGGCGTGCTGCCCCCGATCGAAGGTCCTGGCCGCCTGCTGGTAGTGCTCGACCAGGCCGAGGAGCTGCTGATCGGCGACTCCAGCGCACTGCTGCGACGCCTCGTCGCGGCCAGCCGCGGCGAGGCCTGGGTCGTCTACACGGTCCGCGCCGACTTCCTCGACGAGCTCATGCGCCGGGAAGACTTCGAACCGCTCTTCCGCGACGACTTCCTCGTCATGCCCCTGGCCAAGGCCGAGCTCCCGCTGGTGATCAACGGACCGCTGCGGGCCCGCGGCTGGCAGGTCGACGACGCGGCGCTGGGCCTCATCCAGGAGGACGCGAGCCGCGAGTCGTTGCCACTGCTGGCCTTCGCGCTGGAGAACCTGTGGCGGCACGTGAACCCCGACGGCCTGCGCGCACCGCGCTCGATCACCCGAGCCGAGTACGAGGCGTCCGGGCGCGTCATGGACGTGTTGCGGCGCCAGGCCGACGAGGCCTTCGCGATGGCGCGGGACCTGGTGCGCGACGACGACGGCTCGTGGCCTCCGGTACGGGAAGCCGAACGACGAGTGCTGCGCACGTTGCGGCTGCTGGTGGCGGTGGACGAGTCCGGCAAGTTCACCAAGCGGGCGGTGGCGGTCGACGGCGTCACCGCGCAGGACCGGGAGCTGCTCGACCCCTTCATCACCAACCGCGTGCTCACCGCGAACCAGCAGTCGATCGAGGTGGCGCACGAAAGCCTCTTCCTGCACTGGCCTCGGCTGCGGGAAGGGCTGGAACGCGACCAAGCAGCACTCAGAGCACGGCGTGAGGTCGAGGACATCGCCGCGGAATGGGTGAAGCACCCCGATCAGCTCATCGCGCCATCGCGACTCGCCTCACTGCTGAGCGTGCTGTCGCCGAACGACGAATCGTTCACCGAACTGTGGCCGCAGCTGGACGACGCGCTGCGGTCCTTCCAGTTCTCCGAGAACGCGCGACAGCTGCTCAGCCGCTCGTTGCAGCAACGCCTTGACGATGAGGTACGGCGAGCGAGGTTCATGGATCCGGACGACGCACTACGCGCGTTGGCGGGTGACGACCTCAACGTCCGGCTGCTGCTGCACGCACCCGACCTCACCGAGTGGCGAGTCAGCTTGTTGCGCGCCATGGCTTCCACACACGTCCTGCGGGCGTTCACCGGACACACGGGAGGCGTCTGGGGCGTCGACTGGTCACCCGACGACACAGCACTCGTCACCGGGTCCAAGGACGGCACCGTGCGGGTGTGGAACGCCGAAACGGGCGCGTGCCTGCACGTCTTCCAGCACGGTCAGGAACATCGCGGCACCGATCCCGGCTGGGTGCGCTCGGTCGCGTGGTCACCGACCGGCGAGGTCATCGCATCGGTGGCGACCGACGAGACGTTGAGGATGTGGTCGCCCGTCGAGGAACGGGAGATCATGGTCATCCCGTTGCCGGACCGTCCCTGGTCCGTGCGCTTCGACGGACAGGGCACGAAGGCGCTGGTGGCCTGCGCGGATGGTGGCGCCTACCTGTGGGAGGTCGGCAGCCGCAGCAGAAACCCCATCGGCGAGGTGCGCAGCGTCGACGAGAGCGGCAAGCCGGTCCGTCTGTGGGACGCCGACATCGTCGTGGACTTCGTGACGGACGCCGAGTGGATCGCGATCGCCAGGGACGACGGCCTGATCGAGCTGACCGGACCTGAGGATGCGCAACACCGGTTCGAGGCACGTGCCGGTATCACGGTCCGCTCCGTTCGCTTCCACCCCTTCGATGCCGAGGTGTTCGCCACCGGCGATCAGAACGCCGATGGCGTGATCTTCAGCGAGGGCGACCAGGTCGTCCTGATGGGGCACTCCGATCAGGTGAGGAGGGTGGCCTGGTCACCGAGCGGCACGAGGCTCGCCACCGCTTCCGCGGACGGCACCGTGCGGGTGTGGGACGCCGTCACCGCGCAGGAGGTCCTCTGCTTGCGCGGCCATCGGCAAGGTGTGTGCGACGTGGCGTGGTCGCACGCCGGCGATCGGCTCGCGACCGTCGCGGACGACGGCGGGCAGCGGGTGTGGAAGATCGGATCGGAACCCGGTTACCGGTGGGCCAGCACGCGTGACGCCGTGAGTGCGATGGCGTTGGACCCGCGCACCGGTCAGGTGACCGTTGGACAGAAGGACGACTCGAAAGATCTACCGAGGACGTGGTTGCTAGATCTGGGATTCCGCGACGAACGCGTGCTCGAACCGCGCTACCGTCCGGAATCGCTCGCCTGGTCCCCGGACGGAGAACTGCTGGCGATCGGCGTCGATGATGGCACGGTCACGATCTTCGACCGCGACCTGAACACGGTGGCGCGACTGGCCGACGCATTCGACGGTGTCCACGACGCCCAGTGGTCGTCGAACGGGGAATGGATCGCGGTCGCCTCACGGGATCGCACCTGGCTGCCCAGGGTGTACGACCGCGACGGCCGCCTGCTCCCTTCTCCTGGGTGGACTCGGCACTCCGGGTTCCTGCGCGCGGTGGCGTGGCATCCCGATCGTGAGGTGTTCGCGGTCGCGGGCGAGGACAACCTGATCACCGTGAACTCCCTCGAGCGCACGCTGTGCTCGTACCGCGCCGGCAAGCGGTTCACCTCAGCCGCCTGGCACGGCGACGTGCTCGCGGTCGGCGCGACGGACGGAACCATCGCGCTCCTGCACCTGTCGAACGAGCTCACGCTGATCACCGAGCTGTCCGGGCACAGGGACGAGATCAACACCATCGCCTGGTCACCGGACGGCCGCAGCCTCCTCACGTCGTCCAACGACCACACCGCTCGCGTCTGGGATTCACGAACAGGTGGTCAGCGCACGGCGTTGATCGGACACACGGGACGGGTGACCGCGGCGCTGTGGTCGACGGAGGGCCTGGCCGTCACCGGTTCAGCCGATCACACCGTGCGGTACTGGGACACGTCGGACGGGTTCGCTCATCCGCTGTCCTGCACAGGTCAGGACGTCGCTGATCTCATCGAGGAAGCCAGGATGCGGATCAGCTGATCCCGTGCGCCGCCAGAGCCTCCAGCAGCACCGGTTCGCGGCGCCCCACCGGAGCCGTCGAGATCTGCGCGAACCGCAGCCCCGCCGACACCGCCGCCCCGTCCGACACCGGGTCGTCGCCGACGTACAAACACTCGGACGGAGCAACGTCGAGACGAACGCAGGCGGCCTCGAAGGCACGAGCCGAGGGCTTCGAGACGCCGATCTCGAACGACAGCGCGAACCCGTCCACCGACAGCGACTCGCGCGCGAACACCCGCCGGATGTCCCACGAGATGTTGCTCAGCACCCCGACCTTCAGCGGCCGGACGCGCGACAACGCGGCGGCGGTGTCGGAGTAGGGCAGCCAGAACGCCGGGTTGTGCAGCCGTTGGAACAGGTCGTCGGTCATCGTCAGCCCTGCCAGCCGGAACAGGGTCAGGTAGGCCGACCGGTTGGCCAGCGGTGTCAGGTCGCGGGCGTCCCACACCGCGCGTTCGGCGGCGTTCATCCGAGCGATGAACGGGGCCGGCGCGCGGAGCACGGTGAGGTGGGGTGGGGAGAGCCAGCGGTAGGTGGGACGCCCGAACAGGGTGCCTGCGAAGTCGAAGAGGACGGCCTTGATCACGACACCATGATGCGCAGACCACCCGAGGTGCCCGCACGGGTGAGGAGCGTCACGCTCGCGAAGCCGAAGGGCACCCAGCCCGCCTCGAACTGGGCTCGCATCGACGAGCCGCGGCGCACGTGTCGCTCGAAAGCGTGAGTCCGCACCACGCGGCGGCGGGCGATCTGGCCGTCCAGGGCCTGGGCCGCCGAGGCGTCCAGCCACAGGAAGTGACGGGAGCGCCCCGACAGCAGGCCGGCCAGTACCAGCATGAAACGGGTGCCTGGGCGGGTGGACGGTTCGTGCACCACCAGCAGGCCCGCGGAGAACAGGGCTGCCCAGAAGACCCGTAGCCGGTGTGTGAGGTGCACGAAGACGCGCCAGTACTTGTACGGCAGGGGCATGCGCGGTTCCAGCCACATGCGCACCTGGTCGGAGTCGAGGACGGTGACCGGTTCGTCCGCGTCCAGGCGGGTGAGCAGCGTCGTCTTGCCCGCGCCGGGGATTCCGGCGAGGACTACGAGCGAGCGCGGCTGCACTCGGATGACTGCGGTCTGCGTGTTCAACACGGCGGTCATGTCCTAGAAGACGTCTTGACCATCCTTCTCGTTCAGTTTGGTCCGATTTCGGGCGAAATGCACGGCGGTTTCAGCGCCAGACGACCGCGCGGTACGTGCCGTTGGCGAACGTCGCGACGCCGATGACCAGGCCTACCTCGCTCAGGCCCGTCACGGAGTGACGTGCGGCACCTGACAGCGATGGCAACAAGGTTTGCGTGCCGCCCATGTTCCAGGTCGCGGCGGCGGTGCCGACGGTGCCCGCGACGACACCGGAGTTGTTCACCTCGGACGCGCGGGAGGGTGCCGGCGCCAGCGTTTCGACGCCACCGGTGAAGACGTCCCACCGCATCGCCTGCGACGAGAGGTCCCCTACCGCGTATCCGTTGTCGTTGATGTCGAACGGCCGTGCGCCGGCACCCAGCTGGGTCTTGCTGTTGCGCAGCCACAGCACGCCGTTGCCGCCAACGGTTCCGGTCGCCTCACCGAGTTGGTTGGCACCGAGGAACTCGCCCGCGTCGAGCACGGTCCGCACGCCGGACGGGCTCCACCGGACCACGTCGTTGCCGCTCTTGCCGATGACCGTGTTGCCGTTGGCCACGTGGTGCGCGCTGCCCGCACCCAGGACCGTCACGTCACCCCACGACTCCCACAGCACCGCCTGGCTGACGCCGTTGATCGTGGCGGTACCGACGACGGTGCCGGAGTCGTTGACGTCGTACGCCACGGAGCTGGTCGCGCCCGGCACCGCCAGCTGCACCACCGCATCGGTGGAATTCCACTTCACGGCTTGGGCGGCGCCCGCGGAGTTCACCGCATAACCGACGACAACGTTGTCGCGGTTGATGGCTGTCGCATGCGAGTCGAACCCGAGGTCCGCGAGCTTCTTGATGCCGTCCCACCGGTCCCAGCGCACGGCGTGCTGCGAGGTGCCTGAGCCGTAGGAGACGCCGGCGATCGTGCCGGAGTCGTTGATGTCGATCGCGGCGCTCCGGAGATCACCCGGCAATGTGCCGAGGTCCTCCACGGCCAGTGGAGCCGCTTGAGCGGTGGCGGGAATGATCAGGGCCGCGACGACGGCGGCCACCATTGCGGTTCTCAACTTTGTTCCTCCCCAGTCAGAACAACGAGAACTCGACCATGCCCGGACCGCACGAGCGTTGTCCAGGAAGCTGTCTCGTTGTCATGCAAGGAGGAACACCGGCGGCGGTGCGAGTGCGCGGTACCTCCCCCGGCCCGTCACTCGTCACCACCGCCTCTGCCCGTCCGGGAAGCGATCCACCCCTCGAGGACGCTTTCCGGACACCACGAAGACTGCCCGGTTCCGGAAGCGCGCAGGAGCGTGAGCACCCGGAGAGGTTGTGCGTAGAGCTACTCAACCTCTACTTGGCCGCGTCGAGCACCGCTCGTTCGATCCGCCGCCGGTCCAGGTCGTCGCCGGCGATGCTGAACGAGTCGACGACCGTCGCGCCCAACGTGGACACGCGCGCCCACCGCACGTCGGCGCCGCATTGCTCCAACGCGCCCGCCACCCGGTGCAGCAGCCCGATCCGGTCCGCGGCACGCAGTTCCAGCACCACCGCGCCGGTCGCCTCGTCGTCGAACCACAGCACCTTCGCGGGCGGCGGGTCGAGCGGCGGGCCGCCGTAGTCGCGTTCCTTCGCGGCGAGCTTGTCCGCCAACGGCAACGAGCCCTCGATCGCCCTGGCCAGCTGTTCGCGCAGCAGTGAGGCGTCCGGCAGCGAGCCGAACCGCGGCGACACCGTGAAGGCGTCCACCGTGGCACCGCCGTGCGAGCGCAACGTCGCCGCGTGGACCTCCAGCGAGTTCAACGCGAGCACGCCGGCGGCTTTGGACAGCAGGCCGGGCAGGTCCGGCGCGAGCACCGTCACGATCGCCGCGTGGTCCTGCTTCTCCAGCAGCACGTCCGGCTTTCCTGATGTCGCGACACGTTCCGCCATGGCGACAAAAGTCGGATCCAGCGGTTCCGGTTTGGGCAACGCCTCCCCGGCCATCGCCTTGCGGCACCGCGCGACCAGGTCGGCCAGCAGCGCGGCCTTCCAGTCGGTCCACACGCCGGGGCCGGTCGCGAGGGAATCGGCCTCCGCCAAGGCGTACAACAGCTCCAGCAGGATCGGGTCGCCGCCGAGCGTTTCGACCACCCGGTGCACGGTCGCCTCGTCCTCGACGTCCCGCCGGGTCGCGGTGTGCGGCAACAGGAGGTGGTGCCGCACCATCGCGGACAGCGTCTCGACGTCCTGCGGCCACAACCCGATCCGCTCCCCGATCTGGGTCGCCAGCGCGGCGCCCACCTCGGAGTGGTCCTGCTGCCGGCCCTTGCCGATGTCGTGGACCAGCGCGCCCAGCAACAGCAGATCCGGGCGCGCCACCGTGGTCACGAGACGAGCCGCGTGCGCGACCGTCTGCACCAAGTGCCGGTCGACCGTCCACATGTGCGCGGCGTCGCGTGGCGGCAGGTCCCGCACCGCGCCCCACTCGGGGAACAGCCGGCCCCACAAGTCCGTGCGGTCCAACGCTTCCACGACGTCCACGAGCCCGCTACCGCTGCCCAGCAACGCCAGCAGCTCCTCACGGGCCTCACGCGGCCACGGCTGCCGCAGCTCCGGCGCCGAGTCCGCGAGCCGGGACAACGTACCGGTCGCGATCGGGTGCTTCGAACGTGCCGCCGCCGTGGCCACGCGCAACAACAACGCGGGGTCACGGCTGGGAATCGCGTCACGGGCGAGGGAGACCTCAGACCCGTGCAGCACAACGCCTTCGTCCAACGGCCGACGCGGCGGCTGTCCCCTCAGGAAGGCCCCGAGCCCACGCTTGGGCGCGGCGGCACGAGCCGTGCGCACAGCAACGTCGAACGCGTAGACGACAGTGCGTGCGGCAGAAGAAAGTGAACGGGCCAAAGCGAACCGGTCGGCCAAACCGAGCGCGGACGCCACCTCGTCGCCGTCCTGTGCCCGCAGCACGTCACGAGGTTTCCTGGCCACACGGCGAAGTTCGGTGCGAACGTCCAACAGCAGTTTGCGGGCCTCATCCACGTCAGCGGAAGGCCGATCCACGACCTGTGCGATCGACAGCGCATCCAGGATCGTGATGTCCCGCAACCCGCCACGGCCGTGCTTCAGGTCGGGTTCCACACGGTGTGCGATCTCGCCGCTGCGGCCCCAGCGCTTCTGCGACGACTCGGCGATCTCGTCCAGCCGGTTGCGGACGTTGCCGCGCCACGCCTGGCGCGCCCCCTCGGCGAGTTTCTGCGACACCTCGGGATCGCCCGCGATGTGCCGGAGGTCCAGCAGTCCCAACGCTGTCCGCAGATCACCGGCGGCGACCCGCAGCGCTTCACCGACCGTGCGGACCGAGTGGTCGAGCCCGATGCCGGAGTTCCAGAGCGGGTACCAGAGCTTCTCTGCGATGGCGTCGACGTTCTTGACGCCGTTGTGCACCAGGACAAGGTCTAGGTCGGAGTAGGGCACGAGCTCACGCCGCCCCAGCCCGCCGACCGCCACGAGCGCGATACCCGATCCGGATATCCCCGCTCCCCCCGCGTGTTTGGTGAGCCAGAACTCGTGCAGGTCCACGAGTGCCTCGCGCAGTGGTTCGGCGGCCAAGCGACGACGACCTGGCACGAGCAGCCTTTCGCGTGCTCGTACCAGGTCGTCAGCCGTGACGACGGCCGTTTCGTTGTTCTCCACGGACCGTCTCCCCAAGCGTTGTTACAGCGCGTCCGATCCGCGTTCGCCCGTGCGCACGCGCACGACCGTCTCGACCGGAGTGACCCAGACCTTGCCGTCACCGATCTTGCCGGTGCGGGCGGCCTCGACCACCGCTTCCAGGACCTTCTCGACGGCCGTGTCGTCGATGACGACCTCGATCTTGATCTTGGGTACGAAGTCCACCGAGTACTCGGCGCCGCGGTAGACCTCGGTGTGGCCCTTCTGGCGGCCGTAGCCCTGCACCTCGCTGACGGTCATGCCCAGCACCCCGAGCTGTTCCAGGGCGCCCTTCACGTCGTCGAGCGTGAACGGCTTGATGATCGCGGTGACCAGCTTCATTTCTTGTTGCTCCCCTCGAGGACCGCGGTCGCACCAGCGGCCACGCTCGGCTTGCCGGTACCACGCGCACTGGTGAGGCTGCCGTACTCGTAGGCGCGCTCAGCGTGCTCAGCCTCGTCGATGCTCGCGACCTCGGCCTCTTCCGACGCGCGGAAGCCGACGGTGAACTTCACCAGGTAACCGAGCGCGAGGCTCAGCACGAACGAGTAGGCGAGCACCGCGAAGGCACCGACGGCCTGGCGCCACAGCTGGTCGAAGCCACCGCCGTAGAACAGACCGTTGATCTTGGCCGGGGCCGCCTCGCTGGCGAACAGACCGATCAGGATCGTGCCGGACAGACCACCGACGAGGTGCACGCCGACGACGTCGAGCGAGTCGTCGAAGCCGAAGCGGTACTTCAGCGACACGGCCAGGGCACACAGGACACCGGTGATCGCACCGACCGCGATGGCACCGATCGGGGTGACCGAGGAACAGGCGGGCGTGATCGCGACCAGACCGGCGATGACACCGGAGGCGGCACCCAGCGTGGTGGCCTTGCCGTCGCGGATGCGCTCCGTGAGCAGCCAGCCGAGCATCGCCGCGCAGGTGGCGACGAGCGTGTTGATGAACGTGACACCAGCGAGTCCGTTGGCACCCAGCGCCGAACCGGCGTTGAACCCGAACCAGCCGAACCACAGCAGACCGGCGCCGAGCACGACCAGCGGCAGGCTGTGCGGCTTCATCGGCTCCTTGGGCCAGCCGACGCGCTTGCCGAGCACGATCGCGAGCGCGAGACCAGCCGCACCGGCGTTGATGTGCACTGCCGTACCACCGGCGAAGTCGATCGCGAGGAGCTTGTTGGCGATCCAGCCACCGGGATCGACGACGTTGCCGGCCGCGTCCTTGCCGTCGAAGTCGAACACCCAGTGCGCGACCGGGAAGTACACGATCGTCGCCCACAGGCCCGCGAACAGCAGCCAGGGTCCGAACCGGGCGCGGTCCGCGATGGCACCGGAGATCAGCGCGACCGTGATGATCGCGAACATCGCCTGGAACGCCACGAACACCGTGCTCGGGATCTTGCCCGCGAGCGAGTCGGCACCCAGCAGCCCGTCAAGGCCGAAGAACTCGAACGGCTTGCCCACCAAACCGGCGCCGACGTCGGCGCCAAATGCCGTCGAGTACCCGAACAGCACCCAGAGGACACCCACCACAGCCATGGCGCCCAGGCTCATCATCATCATGTTGAGCACGCTCTTCGAACGGACCATGCCTCCGTAGAAGAAGGCGAGGCCCGGCGTCATCAGCAGCACCAATGCGGCGCTGGTGAGCACCCAGGCGGTGTCCCCTGTATCCACTTCGACCTCCACTGCACGTCGGTTGCAGGGAGCATCGAGATGTCAGGTTTCGCGCACTTACGCCGAACGTTTCGCGGAGGTGAACTGTCGGGCCGAGGTTGTTACGTCCACGTTTCGCGGCGTTCACGGTCTCGATTCGGCCACCTCACGGCGCCGGGCAGGTAACGAGATCCGGTGACGAGACGTAGCCGCGGGCTCCCACTTCCGGGGCAGTTGGACGCACCCGTCGTGGCCGCTCGACACCGTGGGCTGATGTCCAGCCAACGGCCACGGCGGAGTCATCTGCCCATGATCGCCGCTTCACCAGTGGACTGCCGAAGCAGGACGAGCGGTGTAGCAGCGATGAGCAACGCCACCGCCAGCCCGCTGACCACCACCCCGGCGAACCTGGGCGTCGGCAGCGGTCCCTTCGTCGCGAGCAACGTGACCACGCCCAGCACCACCCCGAGCCCGGTCATCGCCACCAACGGCACTCCGGTCTCCAGCAGCACGACCCGTCGCAACTGACCCACGGTCGTGCCCGCCGCCCGCAGCAGCGCGAACGACCGGCGCCGTTCGAGCACGCCTCCCACCGCGCCCGCCGCGAGACCACAGCCCGCGACCACCACCACGACAGCGACGGCGAAGTGCACGGCGGTTTCGACGTCGTCCCACAGGCGTTGCTCGCGCAGCACGAACTCGCGGCGGGTGTTGATGATGGCCCGAGGTGCGGCAACGGCTTCTCGGGTGCGGATGCGTTCCTCGTCCTCCACCGTGCCGTTGCTGACGATCTCGCGGTCGCGGCCGTCGAACACGGTCACCAAACCCGGCGGGGTCGCGGTGCCGGGGTCGTCGCCGTACGCGCTGACCAGGCCGCTCAGGTACGTCGCCGCGAAGGCCGCGAACACCAGCGCGCTCGCCGCGCGGAACGACGCTTTGGGGTCGTGCTCGATCCGGCGCGCGGCCAGCACCGTGGTGGCACTCGAAGCCCTGGCCAGCAGCCGTCCGACCTGCAGGCACACCCACGGGCCGACGACTGCGACGCCCACCATGGTCGCGATCAGGAACAACGGGGTCAGCTCGTCGAACCCCGCCACATCGGTGTACGTGATCAGGAACAGGCCGCCGAGCCCGACCACGAGAGGCAACACCCGCAACGCCCGCGGAGGCTTGGCAGCGGCCCGGCGCAGCACCCCGAGCGGGCCGATGTTCACGCGGTGCAACGAGATCACGGACACCGCGACCGCCAGCAGTGGCACCACGACCAGCACGAACAACGGCGCGCGCACGTCCGCGGCGTGGAAGTGGAAGCCCTGGTAGGTCAGCGAAGAGGCGAACCAGCGCCGGCCGCCTTCACAGGTGAGCCAGCCGAGAACCGTGCCGGCCACCGCTGCGATCCCCGTCTCGCCGGCCGCGATCGACGCCGTCTGCAACCGGGTCGCGCCGACCAGCCGAAGCGCGGCCAGGCGCCGTTCCCGTTGGGCCGCGGCGATTCTGGTCGCCATCGCCACGAACACCGCGACCGGCAGGAGCAGCAGCAGCGCCGCGATGCCGAGGAGGACCCGCGCGAACATGAAGAACGCGTGATCGGGTTCGACCGCGATCCCCGAGACCTGGAACATGCCGGGAACCTGCCCACCGACCACTGCGACGAGTTGCTCGGGGTAGGCCAGCACGTCCACCGGGATCGTGCCGACGACCTCGCCCGGATAGCGATCATCGAGCTGATCGTCCGGAGTGGACTCGAACAACCGCTGCATCGCCGGTGAGGCAACGACTTCACCGGGACCGGGCAGCGAGAAACCAGGAGGCTGTGGCGAGTCGGCATCGACATCGGCCACGTGGATCCGCAGCATCTGCTCGCCGCGGAAGTAGTCGGTGACGGTCAACCACCGCACGTCACCGGAACCAGGCGTGTCCGCGCGTGTGTACTGCCACGCCGAACGGTCAGAACGGCCCTGCAAAGCACTTTGGGCCGTGAGACACAGCATCAGAACCGTGACGCCAACGGCCACACCGGCAGCCGTGAACGCGAAACGCGCCCACGCACCCCTGCCTCGGGGCCACCACAGGCCGACCATGGCGGCTGACTATACCCCCGGCGTATACACCGGGGGTATAGCTCACGACCTGGTCTTTAGCGAACCGAGAACGGTCCAGCCGGCACCGGGCGCTTGGCCGTCAGGATCGACGCCTGGGCCGGCGGCTCGACAGCGGCACACGAGGTGCCGTTGCGCGGCAGCTTCAGCGACGTCAGGTACTCGTCGTTGATCTTCAGCGTGCACTCGCTGCGGTCGTAGACGCCGTGGCCCCAGCCTTCGTAGGTGACGAAGACGGTGGTGTCGCGGGTCTGACGGTGCGCGTTGACCGCCCATTCGTAGACCGTCGCCGGGTCGTACTTGGCGTTGGTCATCAGGATCTTCGGTGCGTTCTTGATCTTCAGCGGGCGCTGCGGGTTCGTGGCCTTCGGGAACCCGACACAGCCCATCGTGGCGCCGTGGCCGAGCGACGAACCACGCGTGTTCGGCGCGACGCGGTTCTCCATGGCGTAGAGCGCCTGGTACTCGCCCCACGAGCCGACGCGCAGGTTGTAGTCGTTGCAGAAGATGCCCGCGAACGGGTTCTCGAACGTCTCACCCGCCGCGAAGCCCGCCGGAGCGGCAGCCGGCGTGCCCTGCACGAGCGACGCGACGAAGTCGGCGAACGGCTTGAAGGCCGGGCCGTAGCCCATGCCCACCACGGAGCCGCCGAGCTCCTGGCCGGTGATCTTGCGCCCGTTCGGGTCGGTCACCTCACCGCGGTCCGCCTTGGCGAGCAGGTCCTTCCAGATCTTGCGAAGGTCCTTGCCGTAGAACGGCGAGGTCGGCGTGCGGTCGCTCCACTTGACCCACTCGTTGAACATGTCCTCGGCACCGCGGGCCTCGGTCTCGACGAACTTCCAGGTGCCGAGGCTGTGGTCCATGTTGGAGTCGATGATCATCGCGCGGATGTTCTGGCCGTACTGCGCCGCGTAGTGCTGGCCCATGATCGTGCCGTACGAGACGCCGTAGTAGTTGATCTTCTTCTCGCCGAGCGCACGACGGATCGAGTCGATGTCGTTCGCGACGTCGAACGTCGAGGCGTGGTCGAAGATCGCGCCGGACACCTTGCGGCAGTCGGCGCGCAGCTCCTTGTTGAACTCGACCAGCTTGTCGAACTCGGCCTTGCTCTTCGGGTAGTCGGACGGCTGCCGCTGCAGCACCTCCGCCGAGCACTTGATCGGCGCGCTGCGCGCGACGCCACGCGGGTCGAACCCGATGACGTCGAACTTGTCGATGATGTCCTTGCTGAAGTAGCGGTCCGCGAACATCGAGAAGTCGACGCCGGAACCACCGGGTCCGCCGGGGTTGATGACCATCGCGCCGATGCGCTTGGCCGGGTCGCTCGCCTTTCTGCGCGAGACGGCCAGCTGGAACTTCTCCCCGTTCGGCTTGCTGTAGTCGATCGGCAGCGTCAAGAAGCCGCACTCGACGGTCGGCACCTCTTCGCACGGCTTCCAGTCGATCGCGCCGACCTTGAACTCCGGCTGCCCTTCCGGAGCCGCGAACGCGAGCGGCGTCATGCCCAGAACCAATGCAGAACTCGCGAGCGCGGCCCCGAGGGCGCGCATCATCGGTTGCATGTGGATTTCCTCCCTAGATCCCCGATCTTGCGAGAGGAAACGCTTCCACCGATCGTGTGACGTAGGCAACCAACCGAGGTAGGGAAAAGAATCAGACTGTGGTCGTACAACCACCGTCAGTTAGTCGTTTTGGCCCACATAGTCCGCAGGTGGGATAGACCATCACTCGTAGGGGTGCCGAGCACTCGGAGGCGTGCCATGCCTCCGTCGGGATAGATGTCGAGTCGCACCTGAGTCGCCTCGGTGCCGTCCACGACGAACCGGTGCCGCGTGTCCGGCTGCAACCGGGTGCGCGGGAGCAGGTCGAACCACGCCTCCGGGTCCTTGCGCTCGTCGCAGCCGCTGACCGACGCCCAGCCCGGCGCGTTGCCCTTGAAGTGACTGGTGTCGAGCTCGACCAGCTGCACGACGCCGGGTGCGGCGAGCCGCAGCGACACCCAGTCGTTGCCGTCGTCACGCCGGCGCGCGGTCTCCCAGCCCTCGCCCATGACCGTGGCCTGACCAGGGGAAATCAGGTTGTTGGGCGAGCTGTAGAACATGTTGCTGCACCCCGTGACGACCGCGCCGTTCTCCAGCGCGGCGAGGTCGATGCCGCCCACGAGCAGACGCGGGTCGGCGAGCGGTTCGCCGTGCACGCGCAGTCGGGCCACGCCGCCGTCGGGGTCGATGGTCAGGCGTACGTGCGTGACACGGCGTCCTTCGCTCACGTCGAAGTAGTGCTTGTCGTCGCCCTTGAGTGCGGAGCGTTCGACCAACGGGAACCACTCGGTGATCTCGTCGGCGGACGGATAGCCGTCGACCTGAGCACCTTCGACCCAGCAGAACGGCGGGTAGTTGCCCTTGAAGAACGCCGTGTCGACGACGACTCCGCGCACGACACCCGGCATCCCGAGCCGGATCACCGCTTGGTCGACGCCGGCCTCACGGCGGCGGCGGGTCTCCCAGCCGTCGTAGACCTGGCCTTTGTGACCGAAGGTGTAGGTCTGGTAGACCGGCTCGGCGGGCTTGATCAGGTTCTCCCGCTCGGCGAACAGCTCGTCGTTCGCCCACACCACACCACCTCCGACCGCACGTGAGGCGAGATCGGGCAGCCGGGTCCACTCGGTCATGCTTCTCCTCTGCGTAGCAACTTGCCCTGCGTTGTACTGATTTCCTTGCCGCGCAACCACGTCTGGCGCACAACGCCGTGCAGCGTGCGCCCGTGGTACGGCGTGACGGGGTTGCGGTGGTGGAGCTTGTTCTTGTCCACCACGAAAGTCTCGTCCGGTGCGAACACCACGAGGTCGGCGTCCTTGCCCGGTTCGATGGCGCCCTTGGTCTCCAGCCCGACCTGACGCGCCGGGTGCACGGCCATCCAGCGGACGACGTCGGTGAGCTGGAAACCCCGTTCCCGCGCCCCGGTCCACACCGCGGGCAGGCCGAGTTGCAGCGACGCGATCCCGCCCCACGCCGTGGCGAAGTCGCCTTCCTTCAGCTCGACCGTGCTCGGCGAGTGATCGCTGACGACCAGCTCGATCACGCCCTCGCGCAGCCCCTGCCACAACGCCTCGCGGTTCGACGCCTCGCGGATCGGCGGGCAGCACTTGAACTCCGTCTGCCCGTCGTGGATCTCCTCGGCCGTGAACGTGAGGTAGTGCGGGCAGGTCTCCGCGGTCACGGGGAGCCGGTCGCGGTGCGCCCCCTCGATGATGTGCAACGCGTCCGACGACGACAGGTGCAGCACGTGCGTACGGGCACCGGTCCTGCGGGTCAGCTCGACGACATCGGCGATCGCCCGGTTCTCGGCTTCGCGCGGCCGTGACGCGAGGAACCCCGCGTAGTCCGGTTCGGCGTCACGAACCGTGTGGGCGTCCTCGGCGTGCACGATCGTCAACGCGTCGAGCGTGGCGAGTTCCTTCAGTGCCGCTTCGAGCTCGGCCTTGGTCACCGCGGGGAACTCGTCGACACCCGAGTGCAGCAGGAAGCACTTGAAGCCGAAGACACCGGCCTCGTGCAACGGCTTCAGGTCGGCGAGGTTGCCGGGGATGATGCCGCCCCAGAACCCGACGTCCACCGACACGGCCGCCGCGGCCTTGCGCTTGATCTCCAGCGCCGCCACCTCGACCGTGGGCGGGATGCTGTTGAGCGGCATGTCGATGATCGTGGTGACGCCACCGGCGGCAGCGGCCTTCGTCGCCGTCTCGAAGCCCTCCCACTCGCTGCGGCCAGGGTCGTTGACGTGCACGTGCGTGTCGACCAGGCCAGGCAACAGCACCTCGTCGTCGGCGAGATGCATGATGTTCGGCGAGTCGATGAACGGCTCGACGGCGACGATCCTGCCGTCGACGACACCGACGTCGCAGGCGATCTCGCCCTGAGGGGTGATGACCCTGCGGGCGCGGAAGACCAGGTCCATGTCCCTCACTCTGACACCCAGTCGCGGGCGATGCGACCGCCGAGATCAGCCAGCAGCGGGTCCGCCTGGGCCATGCACCTCGTGACGTCCGGTTCGACGTCCAACAGCGCGTAGGCGGCCTTCAACCCGAGGTCACCGGGTTCGACCGAGCACTGACCCGCCACCGCGACCACCGGCACGTCCCCGGAGGCCCTGACCACCCCGTACGGCGCCTTGCCGTGCCGGGTCTGCGCGTCCAGCGACCCCTCGCCGGTGATCACCAGCGACGCCTCCGCGACTGCCTCGGCGAATCCGGCCAGTTCCAGCACCACCTCGATGCCCGGCCGGAACCGCGCGCCGAGCACCGCCAGCGCCGCGAACCCGATCCCGCCCGCCGCACCCGCGCCCGGTCGTGCCGCGTACTCCGGCCCGACCCGCTGGGCGAACGCTTCGAGCCGGGCTTCGAGGATCTCCACCTGTTCGGGTGAAGCACCCTTCTGCGGCCCGTAGACCGCCGCCGCACCGGACGGTCCGAGCAGCGGGTTGTCCACGTCCGAGGCCAGCACCAGGTCGACGCCGGTGAACGAGGCCTTGCCCAGCGCCTCCAGCATTCCGGCGCCGCCGTCCGTGCACGCGCTGCCGCCCAGCCCGAGCACGATCGTGGTGCAGCCGATGTCCAGCGCGGCCTTCAGCAGCTCGCCGACACCGTGGCTGGTGGCGTCGAGCGGCGCCGGCGTCTCCAGCAACGTGAGCCCGGCCGCCGAGGCCACCTCGACCACGGCGGTCGTGCCGCGCACCGCGAACGACGCGGGAACGGGCTTGCCCAGAGGCCCGGCCACCCATCGGCCGACCCTCATGAACCCGGCGGCGACGGCGGCGTCGACGGTGCCGTCGCCGCCGTCGGCCACCGGGAGGAGGCGCACGTCCACGTCCGGGACCGCCTCCCGCAGGCCGCGCGCGACGGCGGCAGCGACCTGCGGGGCGGTGAGCGATCCCTTGAACTTGTCCGGCGCAACGATCACTTTCGGGACCACTCGTGTCACGGCAGCGGCTCGAATTCCTTCATCGCGGCGATCGACGTGCCGTTCGCGGTGTTGCCCTCGCGTTCGATCATGATCTCCACGAGCACCGGCCTGGAGGTCCTGTCGGCCTCCTTGCGCGCCCACTCCAGCGAACCGCGGATCTCGCCGGGATCGGCCACGCGGATGCCGGAGCAGCCGTAGGCCTCCATGATCTTGACGTTGTCCGAGCCGCTGGTGTCGTAGTGGATGTCGACCTCGTACTTCATGTCGTAGCCACCGTGGTCCTCCGCCATCCGGATCAGGCCGAGGTACTCGTTGTTCAGCATGATCAGCACGAACGGCACGTCGTACTGGGCGCCGACCGCGAGCTCCTCCACGAGGAACTGGAACGAGTAGTCGCCGACGATGCCCACGACCTCGGCATCGGGCCTGGCCTTCTTCACGCCGATCGCCGCCGGGATCTCCCAGCCGAGCGGACCGGCCTGGCCGCAGACCTGGTAGTGCCGCGGCTTGTGCGCCTTCTGGTGCTGGCCGGACCAGATCTGGTAGAGCCCGATGGCCGTGACGAAGTAGGTGTCCGGGCCGTAGAAGTCGTTGATCTCCTTGAACACCCGCGGCGCCTTGACCGGCATGGTGTCGAAGTCCTCGCGCCGCAGCAGAGTGCGCTTGAGCTCCTGGCAGCGGTCGGCCCACTCGCCGGCGGCGCGCGGCCCCCGTTCACGAGCCTTCTCCAGCAACGCCTGCAGGAACAGCTTGGTGTCCGCGACGATCCCGAGGTCCGGCCCGAACACCTTGCCGATCTGCGTCGGTTCGACGTCGACGTGGATGAACTTCCGGTCGCCGCGGTAGGTCGCGAGGTCACCGGTGTGCCGGTCACCGAACCGCGCGCCGAGCGCCAGCACCAGGTCCGACTCCAGGAACGACGCGTTGCCGTAGCGCTGCGAGGTCTGGATGCCGGTCATGCCCGCGTACAGCGGGTGGTCCTCGTCGATCGCGCCCTTGCCCATCAACGTGGCCTGGATCGGGATCTGCAGGAACTCAGCCAGGTCCAGCAGTTCGGCGGACGCCTCGCCGAGGATGACACCGCCACCGGCGAGCAGCAGTGGGCGTTCGGCGGCGAGCAACATCTCCAGCGCCCGCTCGACCCGCGCGTCGGACGGCACGCTTTTGGGGACGGGCAACGGTTCGTCGATGCTCGAGTCCCACTCGATCTCCTGCTTCTGCACGTCGATCGGCAGGTCGATCAGCACCGGGCCGGGCCGTCCGGAGCGGGCGATCCGGAACGCCTCGCGGAAGATCCACGGCATCTGCGCGGCTTCCTTGACCTGCACCGCCCACTTGGTGACGGGCGCGGCGATCGACACGATGTCGACGGCCTGGAACGCCTCCTGGTGCAGCTTCGACACCGCGGCCTGGCCGGTGATGCACAGGATCGGCACGCTGTCGGCCTGCGCGGTGTAGAGCCCGGTGATCATGTTCGTACCGGCGGGACCGGACGTGCCGATCGCGACACCGACGTTGCCGGTCGTGCGCGACCAGCCGTCGGCCATGTGCGTGGCGCCCTCCTCGTGCCGCACGATGAGGTGCTCGATGGAACCGTCCTGCTCCATCGCCTTGTACAGCGGCAGGATCGCGGCGCCGGGGCAGCCGAACACGGTGTCGATGCCCTCTGACTTGAGGACCTCGACGACCGCCTGCATGACTGGGATCTTCGGCATTTCAGGCCCTTCCCGCGAAGTTCTCGATGACCTTGAGCAGCGCGGAGTGGTCGAGCGACCCGTAACCCTGCGCGCGTGCCGCCGCGACCAGTGCGGCGATCTGGTTGGTGACCGGCAGCGCGACGTCGGCGGCGCGTGCCGCGTCCAGTGCGATGCCCATGTCCTTGTGGTGCAGGTCGATCCGGAAGCCGGGCTGGAACTCGCGCGCGATCATGGACTCGCGCTTGAGGTCGAGGATCCGGTTCGCCGCGAGACCGCCCGCGAGCACGTCCAGGCCCGCCTTGGGGTCCACGCCGGACGCCTCGAGCAGCACGATCGACTCGGCGACCAGGGCGTAGATGCCGCCGACCATCAGCTGGTTCGCGGCCTTCACCACCTGGCCGGCGCCGTGCGGTCCGACGTGGACGATCGTCTTGCCGACGACCTCCAGGAACGGCCTGGCGGCGGCGAAGTCGGCTTCGTTGCCGCCGACCATGATGCTCAGCGACGCCTGGACCGCACCGGTCTGGCCGCCGCTGACCGGTGCGTCGAGCACGCGGACGTTCGACAGCTTCCGAGCGATCTCGATCGACGTGGACGGGCGGATCGTGCTCATGTCGATCAGCAACGTGCCGTCGTCGAACGTGACCTCGTCGATCACCGCTTCGACCTGCGGGTGGTTCGGCAGCATCGTGATGACGACCTCGGCGCCTGTCACGGCTTCCTGGGCGGATGCCGCTGCATTGCCGCCGTCGGCGACGAGCTTCTCCAGCGAGGCCGAGCTGAGGTCGAAGCCCGTCACGTCGTGCCCGGCGGCTACGAGGTGGGCCGCCATCGGGCTGCCCATGATGCCGAGGCCGATGAAACCGACAGTGGATCCCTTTGGGCGGGTCATGCTTGATCCCTCCAAGCGAAGGAGTGGGTGACGGGCTTGTACTCGGCGCCGACGAAGCCCGTGTAGCCGTTGGCGCGGAGCTTCGCGAGATGCCCGAAGATGTCGAGCTCGCCGGTGCCGGGCTCACCGCGTCCGGGAGCGTCAGCGATCTGCACGTGACCGATGAGGTCGACGTGGTCGGCGAGGAGGTCGAGGTCGTCGCCGTTCGTGGCGAGGTGGTAGAGGTCGGCGAGCAGCTTCACGTTGCCGCGGTCGATCTCTTCGATGACGTCGAACGCCTGTTGGGCGGTCTTGATCGGGTACTTGGGCGCGCCGCTGAGCGGCTCGATGACGATCTGCGCGCCGGCCTCTGCCGCGATGTCGGCGGCGAAGCGGTAGTTCGAGATGGTCTGCGCGGTGGTCTCGAAGTTGCCGTGCAGCGCGTTGAGCGTGCGGCAGCCGAGGCGGGCCGCGATGGCGACGGTGATCTCGACGTTCGTCCGGAACTCGGTCTCCCGGCCGGGCCAGGACGCGAGCCCGCGATCGCCCGCGGGCATGTCACCCGCGAAGAAGTTGAGGCCGACCAGACGCACGCCGGCGTCCTCGACGGCACGTTCGAACGCCTCGATCTCGCGCGTCTCGGGTACGGCGTCCGCGAACGGCCACCAGACCTCGACCGCGTCGAACCCGGCGGCCCGCGCCGCCTGTGGGCGCTCCAGCAACGGCAATTCGGTGAAGAGCATCGAGAGGTTGGCGTCGAACATCACTGAGGGGTCCTTCCACATTGCGGAAGTTAGATTCCGTACAACGGAGACACTAGACATTCCGCGCGGCCCAGGTCAAGAATGTGGAAGTTAGATTCCGCGATACAGAAACTTGGAGAGACGTGGACAGCTTCAACAGCGCCCCGGAGGCCGACCTTCGACCTCTCCTCACCGAGTGCCTCGCGGTACCCCGCTGGGTCGACGCGATAGTGGCGGGCAGGCCATACGCGTCGACGGATGCACTCCTCGCGGCTTCTTCGGTTGCCGCACAAGGACTTTCCGACGAGGAGGTGCTCGGCGCCATCGCCGGGCACCCGCGCATCGGCGAACGACAGAAGACAGGTGGGGTGTCGGCGAAGTGGTCGCGGTCCGAACAGTCCGGTGTGGACAGCTCCCAGGCTGATCGCCTGGCGGCTGCGAACGCGGCGTACGAGGATCGGTTCGGGCACATCTACCTGGTGTGCGCGACCGGCCTGAGCGGCGCGGAAATGCTCGGCAACCTGTCCTCACGCATGGACAACCCGCCGGAAACCGAGCTCCGCGTCGTCAACGACGAACTCGCGAAGATCGCCGCCTTGCGGCTGCAGAAGCTGATCGGGAGCTGAGAACATGGCCATCGTCCTGGGCCCGAACCAGTACGGAAAAGCCGAGAACCGCCTCGTCACGGTGTCGCGCAACGGTTCCGTGCACACGATCAAAGACCTGACCGTCAGCACCTCGCTGCGCGGAGACCTGGCCGACACGCACCTCACCGGCGACAACGCCAAGGTGCTCGCGACCGACACGCAGAAGAACACCGTCTACGCCTTCGCCAAGGAGGCGCCGGTCGGCGAGATCGAGGACTTCGCGCTGCGGCTGGGCCGGCACTTCGTCGGCACGCAGGAAGCCATCTCCGGTGCGCGGATCCTGATCGACGAGCACGCCTGGGAGCGCATCGACGGCCACGACCACGCGTTCTCGCAGGGGTCGAACGAGAAGCGCACCACCGCCGTGACGATCGAGGGCTCACAGGCGTGGGTCGTGTCGGGCGTGCGCGACCTCGTGGTGCTGAAGTCGACGGGTTCGGAGTTCCACGGCTACCCGAAGGACCCGTACACGACGTTGAAGGAGACGAACGACCGCATCCTCGCGACGTCGGTGACGGCGCGCTGGCGTTACGCCGGCACCGACGTGGACTGGGCGAAGTCGTTCACCGAGATCCGGTCGATCATGCTGAAGACGTTCGCGGACAAGCATTCCCTGTCGTTGCAGCAGACGCTGTACGCGATGGGCGAGGCAGTTTTGAACGCCCGCTCGGAGGTCGCCGAGGTACGCCTGTCCATGCCGAACAAGCACCACTTCCTGGTGGACCTCAGCGCGTTCGGGCTGGAGAACGACAACGAGGTCTTCTACGCCGCGGACCGCCCGTACGGCCTCATCGAGGGCTCGATCCTCCGGGACGACGCGCCGGACGCCGGTCTTGCCTGGAGTACTTTGCCAGCCTTCTGAACACCATCGGGTTGAACAGGCTCGCCGGCGAGGCGACCATGTGCACGACCCGGACGAAGCGGCGGAACAGGTCGGGGTCGTGCACGATCCCGGCCTGCCACTTCTTGAGGTACCAGCCGAGCACGCCGCCACGTTTGGTCTCCGCCCAGCTGCGGTCGGCGTTGCTGGACATCGCCCACGTCCCCTGCGCGGCCTTCGCGACCTTGCGCTGGAACGCCCGGCACCCCTTGGCGCTGAAGTCGTTGTGCTGCCGGAACAACAGCGCCTCCATCGCCGCCACGGTCATGCCCTGCCCGTAGACGGGGTTGAACGCGCACACCGCGTCGCCCACCGCCACCAGGCCGCCGGGCCAGTTCGCGGTGGTCTCGAAAGCGTTGCGGCGACTGGCGGTGCGGGCGAACAGGTAGACCGGCGTGAGCGGCTCGGCCTCGGCGAGCAGCTCCGAGATCGGCACCCGCAACGAGTCCAGGAACTCCTGGTAGCCGTCGAGGTCCCGCGGCGCGTGATCGTCGGCGGCACCCTGCGCGGTGACCATCAGCCGGTCACCCTCGATGCGCATCACCGCACAACCGCGCGTGATGTCCGGAGCCGACAGGCTTTGCGCGTACACCACGGGAAAGTCCTGCGGCGCGGTGTAGATCCGGGTCGCGTACCCGGTGCGGGAGTCGACCACCTCGGGTTCCGGCGCCGCGATCCCCGCCTCGGCGAGCCAGGCCGGCAGCTTCGACGACCGCCCGGACGCGTCGACGACCAGGTCCGCCTCGATCCTGCCGTCGCGCGTGAGCACGCCGTCCACGTTTCCGTCGCGGAACGACAACCCGGTGACGTGCACGTCGTCCACGATCTTCGCGGTGACGCGGCGCCGGATGCAGGTCTCCAGCAACGGGCGGCTCAACGACAGCAGCGGCAAGCCGGTCCGCGTGGTGGCCAGCCATCCGAGCGGGTTGAGGATCCGCATGTCCCCGGCGTCGACCAGCGGAGCCCCTGCGGCCACGAGTTCCTCGCGCAGCCCCGGGAACAGCTCCTCCATGAGCTCGCCACCGCGCACGAGCAACCCGTGCACGTGCCTGCCCTGCGGTACACCCGCCCGGTACTCGGGTTCGTCGGACAGCTTGTCCCGTTCCAGGACAACGACATCGTGAGACTCGCCCAGCACACGCGCCGCCAGCAAGCCGGCGATTCCCCCACCTATCACCACGGCCTTCATGGGCCCATTGAACCAGCGATCAGCTGAGGGTCACCGGTTCTCGGTCGTGCGCAGGGCCATCTGCTGGTCACGCCACGAGTGGAAGAGGTCCGCCTCGGAGTACCAGTCCACTCCGGTCGGGCGTTCCCCGGTCGTCATGAACTCGATGAGCAACTGCTTGTACAGCTTGAGCGGCACGCCGACGCCGGGTGGGAAGTCCGTGTACTTCTCGTTGACGTACGGGGCTTCCTCCGACCCCTTGGGCCAGCCCATGAAACTGTTGTCGACGAAGTACATGTAGCCCCACCCGCCGCGCACGGCGAGCACGACGTTGTGGTCGGGATCGCCCTCGGCGGTGAGCGCCCGCCCGAAGTGGTCGAGCGAACCGTCGTTGCACTCCGGCCTGCCGAGCAGGCGGATCAACGTGTCCACATCCGCTTCGCACGCGACGACCTGATACTTGTGCTCCGCCGCGTCGAGGTCGGGTAGCCCGGTCCAAAGGCCAGCACGCATGCTCATGCCAGCCACCCTGCACCCATTGCCGACAACATTCGACACCCATTGACAGAACCACACGAACGGGTGATGACCCGGTCAGACCGATCGTGCGACGAGCCCCTTCAGTGCTGACTCGTCCAGACCCGTCGCCACCTGCACTTCCACCGGATCGAGTGCACCGCAGTCCACCGCACGGAGGAAGAACGACGACAACGCCTGGGCGGTCGCGGGCTCGTCCAGAACGCCTCCCGAGACGCGCTGCACATAGGACTTCAGCCTTGTGGCGTCCGCGTCCAATCCCTCGCGGTAGAACGCGTAAACAGCCGCATAACGTGTCACCAATTGTGCCGGGTGCAAATCCCAACCCTGGTAGAAACCGTGTTCCAGCGACCGTCGCACCAGCCGGTAGTGCGTGTCCCAGCCGTGTTGCTTCTGGTCGCCGACGGGCAGCACGTTGGTGGAGCCGTCCGACAGCCGCACACCCGTTCCAGCAGCGCAAACCTGCATGACGTGCCGCGCGAAGTCACACGCGCCGTGCGCGAGGTGCTGCTGTGCCGCAGACAACCCGCAGCCAGCCGTGTAGTCGTAGGTGCCGAAGTGCAGACCTGTCACCCGGCCGCGGCCCGCCTCGATGAACCGCGGGATCGCCAGCCGGCCTTCTCCATCCACAACGGACTGCGTGGTCTCGACCTGGATCTCGAATTTCAGATCCTTCCCGAAGAGGTCGAGCACCTCGCCGAACACCTCGACCTGGTCGGCAGATGTCACCTTCGGGAAAGTGATGACGAAACCTGGCGGAACCTCTCCCAATGCTGTCAGGAAGATGTCCAGCGTCCGCAGCCCGCGCTCGCGCAACGCCTTGGTGTCGAACGACTTGATCCGCACCCCGAACGACGGCGGCGCGACGCCTTCCGAGAGCCAGCGCGACACGAGGTTCGCCGTGCTCTCGGCGTCCATGTCCTCGACGTCGTCCTCGGGCGCGCCGTAGCCGTCCTCGAAGTCGATCCGCAGATCTTCGATCGGCTCCCGCCGCAACTTCGCCTGAACGCGTTCGAGCACGCCCTCCGGCAGTTCGGGCAGGAGGTCCGGCTCGATCGACTCCAGCGCCTCCCGCCCCCAGTCGCCGATCGTGGTCCCGATGATGCGACCGGCGGGCACGTAGCACGTGTGCACGGGCTGACGCCCCACCGGC
The DNA here is from genome assembly GCF_053610285.1 of Lentzea sp. NPDC054927. Classification (NCBI taxonomy): domain Bacteria; kingdom Bacillati; phylum Actinomycetota; class Actinomycetes; order Pseudonocardiales; family Pseudonocardiaceae; genus Lentzea; species Lentzea sp. NPDC054927. The sequence continues at coordinate 62,972 of NZ_JBSGXZ010000010.1, read as the reverse complement.
CAGTCACGCTCCACAGTGGACAACCGCGCGGTCACCCGCGCCACGTCGTCCGGCGACAGCGATGTCTCGTACATCAGATGCGCTCGTACGCCGGCAGCGTCAGGAAGTCGACGAAGTCCTCGGACAACGCGACCTGTTCGAACAGCTCGACAGCCGCCGCGACGTGCGGCCCCTCGACCTCGTTCCCCACCCGCGCCAGCACTTCCCGCACCGCGTCGGCGGTGACCTGGGTGCCGTCGTCCAGCACGACCTTGTTGTTGATCCACTGCCAGATCTGACTGCGCGAGATCTCGGCCGTGGCCGCGTCCTCCATCAGGTTGTGGATCGCCGCCGCCCCGTTGCCACCCAGCCACGACGCGATGTACCGCACCCCGACGTCAACGGCGCTTTCCAGCCCCGCGCGAGTAGCTCCACCACCCGCGGACTTGAAGTCCAGCAACTGCGCGCCCGTGACCTCGACTTCCGGCCGCTGCTTGTCGATCTGGTTGGGCTTGTCGCCCAGCACCCCGTCGAAGATCTCGCGGCAGATCGGCACGAGGTCCGGGTGCGCCACCCACGACCCGTCGAACCCGTCCGTCGCCTCGCGCGTCTTGTCCTCGCGCACCTTGCGCAGCGCGTTCTCCGTGACCTCGGGATCACGCCGGTTCGGAATGAACGCCGCCATGCCACCCATGGCGAACGCCCCGCGCTTGTGACACGTCTTCACCAGAAGCTCGGTGTACGCGCGCATGAAAGGCGCCGTCATCGTCACGCTGTTGCGGTCCGGCAGCACGAAGTCCGCCCCCGCGTCGCGGAAGTACTTGATGACGCTGAACAGGTAGTCCCACCGACCGGCGTTGAGCCCCGACGCGTGGTCGCGCAGCTCGTAGAGGATCTCCTCCATCTCGAACGCGGCCGGAATCGTCTCGATGAGCACCGTCGCCCTGATGGTGCCGTGCGGAACACCCTTCAGCTTCTGCGCCGTGGTGAACACGTCGTTCCACAGCCGTGCCTCAAGATGCGACTCCATCTTCGGCAGGTAGTAGTAGGGCCGCCCCAACTCGGCGTTGTGGAAGAAGTGCAGTCCGAAGTCCACGAGCGCACCCACAGCGTTCTTGCCGCCGAACTGCAGGTTCCGCTCGTCGAGGTGCCACCCACGCGGCCGCACGACGATCGTCGGATACGGCCCGCCCTTGAGCGAGTACTCCTTGCCCTCCGGCGAGGTGAACGCGATCGTCTCGCGCGCCGCCTCGTACAGGTTCACCTGCCCCTGCACGACGTTGTCCCAATGCGGCGTGTTCGCGTCCTCGAGGTCCGCCAGCCACACCTTCGCACCCGAGTTGAGCGCGTTGATCGTCATCTTCCGCTCAGTGGGCCCAGTGATCTCCACGCGCCGATCCCGCAGCGCCTCAGGAGCCTCCGCCACCTGCCACTCACCCTCGCGGATGCCTCGCGTCTCCTCGAGGAATCCAAGGGCCCGCCGCTCCTTGCGCAGGCCGAGCAACTCGTCCCGGCGGGCGGCATGCGCCTCGTGCAGCTTCGCCACGAACTCAAGAGCCTCGTCAGTGAGGACCTGCACCTGGATCCACCTCTCTCGGTTTTGCTGTGTGGACTATAGTTTTTGCATTGCGGAACTGCAACGAGAGGAGTCGCACGTGTCGACAGGTGGCGTGCAGTCGTTGCAAAGGGCGTTCGACCTGCTAGAACGCCTAGCCGACGCAGGCGGCGAAGCCTCCCTCTCCGAACTGGCCACCACCTCAGGCCTCCCCCTCCCGACGATCCACCGTCTCATCCGCACCCTCGTCACGCTGGGCTACGTCCGCCAGAACAGCAACCGCCGCTACACCCTCGGCTCCCGCCTGATCCGCCTGGGCGAAACCGCCTCGCGCCAATACGGCACCTGGGCCCGCCCGTTCCTCTCGCAACTAGTTGACTCAGTAGAGGAAACCGCAAACCTCGCGGTCCTGGACGGCGACGAGGTCGTCTACGTGGCCCAAGTCCCGTCAAAGCACTCGATGCGCATGTTCACCGAGGTAGGCCGCCGCCTGCTCCCCCACGGCACCGGCGTGGGCAAAGCGATGCTCTCCCAACTCCCCCGCGACGAGGTGAAGGCGCTCCTGGACCGCACCGGTCTACCCGCCTACACCTCGAACACCATCACCGACGCCACCGAACTGCTCGACTCGCTGGACGAGATCGCAACGCGCGGCTACGCACTGGACGAGTCCGAACAGGAACTGGGCGTCCGCTGCATCGCGGTACCGGTGATCGGCGGCCCAACCCTGGCCGCAGTGTCAGTCTCAGGCCCGGAGGGCAGGCTGACCAAGGACGCGGTGAACCGCATCCTCCCCGAGGTGCTGGCCATAGCGAAGCGCCTGGCAGACCAGGCCACCGGCTCTTAGCTATTCGCGAGCGTTTCCGGTGGTGTGGTCCCGTCACGAGTCGTTGTGGCTCGCTCCTGGTACGGCTTGTGACGGGACCACACCACCAACGCAACCACCTACGCAACGCGCCGCCGCCCAACGCAACTGGCGTGCCATCAACCCGCGCACGGCGTGGAACTGGTCCTTGATCAGATTGGCGGGGTCCGGGGCGGGGTCCGGGGCGGAGCCCCGGAATCCCTAAACAGAAACCGACGGTGCCAACCCGACCACCAGCGGACCGTCACCCGAGCAACGCGTCCACAAAGGCCCCAGGCTCGAACGGCGCCAGGTGGTCGGCCCCTTCCCCGAGCCCGACCAACTTCACCGGCACCCCGAGCTCCCGCTGCACCTGGAACACGATCCCGCCCTTGGCAGTCCCATCCAGCTTGGTCAACACAATCCCGGTGATGTCGACCTGCTCCGCAAACACCCGAGCCTGCGTCAACCCGTTCTGCCCAGTAGTCGCATCCAGCACCAGCAGGACCTCGTCCACCACAGCCTGCTTCTCGACGACGCGCTTGACCTTGCCAAGCTCGTCCATCAGGCCCTTCTTGGTGTGCAGCCGCCCCGCGGTGTCGACCAGCACCGTGGAAACCCCGGTCTCCACCCCGCGCTTGACAGCCTCAAAGGCAACCGACGCCGGATCCCCACCCTCAGGCCCGCGCACGGTCTCAGCCCCGACCCGCTTCCCCCACGTCTCCAACTGATCAGCCGCAGCAGCCCGGAACGTGTCCGCCGCACCCAGCAACACTGTGCGCCCATCAGCCACGAGCACCCGAGCCAGCTTGCCCGTAGTAGTCGTCTTACCAACGCCATTAACGCCCACCACGAGCAACACAGCGGGCTTACCGGCATGCGGCAGCGCCTTCAAGGACCGATCCATCTTCGGCCCCAACGCATCCACCAGCACCGACCGCAGCAACGCGGCGGCCTCGGCCTCGGTCCGCACCCCGGCCGAAGCGATCTTCGACCGCAACGTCTCCACGATCTCGGTGGTGGTAGCCGCCCCGAGGTCAGCGATCAGCAGCGTGTCCTCGACGTCCTGCCACGAGTCCTCGTCCAGGTCGCCGGCCCCGAGCAACCCCAGCAGCGAGGTGCCGAACGCGTTGCGCGACTTCGACAACTTCCCGCGCAGCCGCTCCAGCCGTCCCGCGGTCGGCTCGATCTCCTCGACCTCGGACGCCTCTTCCGGCAGGTCGACCTCGACGAACCCGCGCTTCACCGAGTCACGCGGCACCGAGGCGTCGTCCCCGACGCCTGGCTGCCCGTCGACCTCGGTCCGCTCTGCGACCGGATGCTCGACCGGCGCGGTGTCCTCCGCGACCTCGGCCACCTCCGCCCCGGCGACCGCCTCGGCCGAGGACGCGTCGGGCGCGGCAGGAGTGAGCGTGAAGCCGGACGAGGCCTGGTAACTGCCCGACCGGGGCGCCTCGTCCTTCTGGGTCAGGCTGATGCGACGGCGACGCGTCAGCACCACACCGGTCACCAGCGCGGCGATCAGCACGACCGCCACCACGGCGAGGATCAGGACAAGGGAAGACGTCGGCACGGGCTCATGGTTTCACAGGCCCGCATGTGACCTGTCAACCACATATTGCTCAATTAGGCGAAAATTTCACCAAAGCTCTTGCGCCCGGCTGCGGTGTGGAATAGACCACACGTCGTGAGGGTGATCGGACTGATTTCCGGCACGTCGATGGACGGCATCGACGTGGCCGTCGCCGACCTGTCGATCAGCGGTGACGTCGTCGAACTCGTGCCGGTGCAACACGCCGAGCACCCCTTCCCGAAGGACCTGCTGGAGAAACCCCGGGACCTCGCTGAAGTGTGCGCCTTCGACACGTCGCTCGGGCAGGCTTTCGGTGAAGTCGCCGCCGGATATCTGCCGGCCGACCTGATCGGCTCGCTCGGGCAGACCGTCCACCACGAGGTGCAGGACGGCGACTGCCTCGGCACGCTGCAGCTCGGGCAGCCCGCCTGGATCGCCGAACGGACCGGCGTCCCGGTCGTCGCGGACCTCAGGGTGCGAGACGTCGCCGCGGGAGGCCAGGGCGCACCGCTGGCGAGCACGCTCGACGCGCTCTGGCTGGCCGGTGACGCCCCCGCGGTCGCACTGAACATCGGCGGCATCGCGAACATCACCGTCGTCAGACCGGGCAGCCCGCCGATCGCGTACGACACAGGCCCCGGCAACGCGCTGATGGACGCCGTCATGGAGGTCATCTCCCACGGCCAGAGGCGCCAGGACACCAACGGCGAGTTCGCCAGCCGTGGCCAAACGCGCGAGGACATCCTCAAGAAGCTCCTCGCCGACCCGTACTACGCGAAGCCCTGGCCCAAGTCGACGGGCAAGGAGCTCTTCAACGCCGAGTACCTGCAAGGGTTTCCGACGGTGCCGGCCGAGGACATGCTCAGGACCCTCGCGGAGCTGACCGCCCGCACCATCGCGGACGCCTGCCGGGCGCACGACGCGAGCGTGGTGGTCGCGTCCGGCGGCGGGATGCGCAACCCGGTGCTGGTCGAGGCGCTCACGAAGGCGCTCGACCCGATCCCGCTCAAGATCAGCGACTCGCTGGGCCTGCCGAGGGACGGCAAGGAGGCCTACCTCGCCGCCCTGCTCGCATTCCTGACGTGGCACGGAGTTCCGGGCAACACGCCGTCCGCGACCGGTGCGTCCGGACCGCGGTTGCTCGGCAGCATCACGCCCGGCAACGGGCCGCTGCGGTTGCCTGAGCCCGTCACCACCGCCGTGACCAAGCTGAAAGTGGGGGAAGCGACGTGCGCGGACTAGACCTGGCGATCATCGCCCTGTTCCTCGTCGGCATGCCGTTGATCGGCACGTGGATCGGCGGCAGGCAGAAGTCGTCCACCGACTACTTCGTCAGCGAGAAGCGCATCTCGTGGTGGGTCGTCTGTCTGTCGGTCGTGTCCGCGGAAACCTCGACGCTCACCGTCCTGAGCGTGCCGGTGATCGCCTACATGGCCACGCCCGCGCAGGGCGGCATGACGTACCTGACGCTCGCGCTCGGCTACATCGTCGGGCGGATCATCGTCAGCTTCGTGCTGCTGCCGCGCTACATCGCCGGTGACCTCGTCACGGCGTACGCGTTCCTGGGCAAGCGGTACGGCAACGGCATGCGCGCCACGGCGTCCGTGACGTTCCTCTTCACCCGCCTGCTCGCGGACGGCATCCGGCTCTTCGCGACGGCGATCCCGATCAAGGTCGTGCTCGCCGAGTACGGGATCACCGCGTCGTACTGGGCGATCGTGGTCGCGCTGGGCATCGCGATGGTGTTCTACAGCTTCTTCGGCGGCGTGCGTGCGGTCGTGTGGGTCGACGCCATCCAGATGCTCTGGTACATCCTCGGTGGCGTCGTGGTGATCTGGGTGCTGGCCGGTCAGCTGCCGGACGGCTGGTTCAGCAAGGCCGCGGACCTGAACAAGTTCCAGATCTTCGACTTCACGTCGTCCCCGCTGACGGGCTCCTTCCCGTTCATCGCGGCGTTCTTCGGTGGCGCGCTGCTGTCGATGGCCTCGCACGGCGCGGACCAGCTGATCGTGCAACGGCTGATGGCCACGAAGGACGTCAAGTCCGCGCAGAAGGCGTTGATCGCGTCCGGTTTCGTGGTCTTCCTGCAGTTCGCGTTCTTCCTCGTCATCGGCGTGATGATGTGGGCGTTCTACAACGGCGTCGACCCGGTGAAGGACCTCAAGCTCAACAACAAGGACGAGCTCTTCGCCCACTTCATCGTCAACGACCTGCCGAGCGGCCTGTCCGGCTTCGTGATCGCCGGCATCCTCGCCGCCGCGCTGTCGTCTTCGTTGGGCGCCTTGGCTTCCAGCACGGTCACGGACATCTACGAACGCATCCGCAAGACCCCGATGACCGACGACGAACGCCTGCGCCACGGCCGGATCTGGACCCTCGTGTGGGCGGCCCTGCTGATCGTCTGCGCAGGCCTGTTCGCCTCCTCGAACAAGACCACGGCCGATCCGATCGTGGTGCAGGCGCTGGGCATCGCCGGCTACACCTACGGTGCGCTGCTCGGGGCCTTCCTCCTCGGCCTCATCTTCAAGCGCGTCACGCAGGTGGACGCGATCATCGCGTTCGTGTCGACGGTGCTCGTCGTCGGATTCGTGATTCTCGGGGTCAAGTTCGTCGGCAGCACGCCGACGATCGACTTCGCGAAGGCCGACGCGACCCGGAAGTCCCTGACCGGCTGGTGGAACACGCCCCTGGGGGTGGCGGTCACCCTGCTCGTCGGTGGATTGCTGTCATTGCGGCACTCACGCGGTGTGGCGGTAGGCGACGAGCTCGATGTGAAGGCGAAAGCCTAGGCGGGCGAACATCTTCTGCGACGACTCGTTGCCGGAGTGGATCGACGCGGCGGCCTGCGGTCGAGCACCGTGGTCCGCCGCGAGCTTCCACAGCAGTTCGGTGACGAGCGCGGCACCCACGCCCTGGCCGCGAACATCGGGTTCGACGGCCACGAAATCGATGTAGTACTCCTCGGGTTGGGCTTTGCCCGCCGCGTACCCGAGCACGCGTTGGCCGTCCATCGCGACGACGACCGTGCGGGTCTCCGGTTTGGATTCCACGAGTTGTTTGCCGGACAAGTACGTGCGGGGGAAACATCGTTCGTGCAGCACCGCAACGGCTTCGTGCACGAACACATCAGTCGGGAGGACGCGCATCTCACGTTCGCTGGGGCACTTCGCGTCCCTCAGCAGCAACGAGCGCAGATCCCCGTTGTCCAGTACGTGTATGGCGCTCGCCTTGCCGGCTGAGAAGCCGTGCCGTTCGGCGAACGCCGCCAGTCGTCGGTGGGCGGTGTGCCCGTACAGCTCCAGATCGGTGACGCCGGTGAGGAGCTCGGTGGCGCGGCGGAACATCGCGTCGGCGGTCTGATCCCAGATGCGGCTGCCCGCGGGGTGGTTGACCGGTACGTCGACGAACGGTCCGTGCAGCCACGCGCGGCCGAGCTCAGAGTCGATCTCCACGCTGAGCATGCCGGTGATGTTGTCGTCGGCGTCGACGGCGACCACCGTGCAGTCGGCCCAGCTGGGTTCGAACTCGGCGAGCTCCGCGCGGAGCTCTTCGCTTGTCTCACCGAGGTAACCGATGTGGTGCGCGTTGTCGGCCTGGAGCCGGACCAGCAGCGCCATCGTGGCGCCGAGGTCGCCAGGTTCGGCGAAACGGATGTCGTACATAGAAGGAATGGTTGCTCGCACGGCCGTTCGAAGCGAGGGAGTTTTCCCGGAAGGCTCAACGGGTGGGAGACGCGCTGCTCGATAGGATCGAGCAGTGCCCTCCGTCCGAGAACTGGAAGAGCTCGTAGCCGCACTCGGCGACGATCATCCTGACGCCCTGACCAGCAGGAACGACCTGGCAGAGGCCAGGGCGCACGCGGGTGATTTCCGGCGCGCGGCGACCGAGTTCAGGGCGCTCGTCAAGGACCGCACGGCCGCCGCGGGCGCGGACCATCCCCAGACGCTCGACGTCCGGCTGAACCTGGCGAGGGTGCTCGGCACGGCCGGACAGGTGACCAAGGCCATCGGCGTTTGCGAGCCCCTGCTGCGCGACCAGATCCGCGTCCTCGGTCCCGAGCACGCCGACGTCCTGGAGACCAGGCAGCTGCTCGCCAACCTGCGCTACAAGGCAGGTGACACCGAGGGGGCGATCGGGGATCTGGAGCAGCTGCTGACGGCTCTGTCGCACGTGCTCATGCCCACCCACGACCGGATCACCAAGGTGAAGCGCGACATCGCGTTCTTGAAGCGCCCCACGTGACGTGGGAGACAACACTCACACCCCTACCCAGATTCGGGCTTGCAGGGCAGGTGAGGGTGGGGGACTCTTCTACAGTGAGTGAGGAAACGATCCAACTCGATCTCAGCGAATCCGGGGTGGCCGTCGACCTGCCCTTGCCGACGAACAACCGGGACGGTGTCCAGGGTGTTCCCTACCGGCCGGTCGAATTCCGAGACGATGATCTGCCCACTGCCCTAGAACGTGCCGCCGCCTGGCTGCGGCAGACGCAGGACTGGCTGGGCGAGCCCGTGGACGTCATCGCAGTTCATCTCGACTACGACGACACCAAGGGCAACCCGTACTACGACCTCAAGTTGCTGTGCAACGACGAGGACCTCGCGGGTGTGCCAAGGGTCATCCGAGACAACGAAAGGGCCGCTACCGGTCAGTAGCGTTTACGGCTACCGTTCGGAAGCATGTCGGATCGCGTATATCCCCCGGTGATCGCCGCAGCGAAGCTCATGTTCAGGGTGCTGGACCTGCGGATCACCGTCGAAGGGGCGCACCACGTCCCGCGCACGGGTGGAGCGGTGCTGGCGTCGAACCACGTCAGCTACCTCGACTTCATCTTCGCGGGCTTCGGGGCGCGCCCATCGGGGCGCCTCACGCGGTTCATGGCGAAGCACGAGATCTTCGCCAACAAGATCGCAGGCCCGCTGATGCGCGGCATGCACCACATCCCCGTCGACCGGGGCGCGGGCCAGGCCTCCTACCAGCAGGCCCTGTCCGCGCTCCGCACCGGCGAGGTGGTCGGGATCTTCCCCGAGGCCACCATCAGCCGTTCGTTCACGGTCAAGGACATCAAGTCCGGCGCGAACCGCCTGGCGCACGAGGCTGGCGTGCCGCTCATCCCCATGGCGCTGTGGGGCACCCAGCGCCTGTGGACCAAGGGCCGTCCCAAGAACCTCACCCAGCGCCACGTGCCGATCACCATCCTCATCGGCGAGCCGTTCGAGGCCTCCCCCGACGACTCCGGCGACGGCCTCCTGCGCAAGCGGATGCAGGACCTGCTGGACACCGCCCAGGCGAACTACCCGACCGAGCCCGGCGCCTGGTGGGCACCCGTGCACCTCGGCGGCACCGCGCCCACGCCGGAAGAGGCAGCGGCACTGGACGCGCGCCGGGACTGAGCCCACGGCCGATACAAGGTTTTCACAAGACCCGTCCGGCAAGGTGATCCGTGCGCACCTGAAGTGGTGAGGTTGAAACTGGGGGACCTCACCCCTTCTGGCGCCGAGGTCGCGTCTGCACGGTGATACGGGGGACCTCCCTCCCCTAAGAGGAAGGTCACCGCGTCAGGCGCGGCCAGTGGTAAGAGGCCGCGGTCGGGGTTGGTCTTAGCCCCCCAGGCACCGCTCCGACCGCCCTCTCAGGCCTCGACGTCCGCCGGTTCCTGCGCGGACTCCGCAGAGTCAACCGGTGCAGACTCGACCGGCTCGGACTCGGCCGGCTCAGCCGCAACCTGCTCAACGGCCTTCGCGGGCTTGACGGGCTCGTCCGCCGTCGTGCGCAACCGCTGCGAGATCACCTGCGAGATGCCGTCACCGCGCATCGAGACGCCGTACAGCGCGTCCGCGATCTCCATGGTCGGCTTCTGGTGCGTGATGATCAGCAGCTGCGACCGTTCCCGCAGCTGCTCGAACAGGCTGATCAGCCGGTGCAGGTTCGTGTCGTCCAGCGCCGCCTCGACCTCGTCCATCACGTAGAACGGTGAGGGGCGGGCGCGGAAGATCGCGACCAGCATGGCCACGGCGGCCAGCGACTTCTCGCCGCCGGAGAGCAGCGACAGGCGCTTGACCTTCTTGCCGGGCGGGCGGGCCTCCAGCTCGATGCCGGTGGTCAGCATGTCGTCCGGCTCGGTCAGCACCAGCCGGCCCTCGCCGCCGGGGAACAGGACCTTGAAGACGATCTCGAACTCGCGCGCCACGTCCTCGTAGGCCAGCGTGAAGACCTCCAGGATCTTCTCGTCGACCTCCTTCACGACGGTGAGCAGGTCGCGGCGGGTGTCCTTGATGTCCTCGAGCTGGGTCGAGAGGAACTTGTAGCGCTCCTCCAGCGCGGCGAACTCCTCCAGCGCGAGCGGATTCACCTTGCCCAGCAAAGAAAGGTCGCGCTCGGCCCGCTTGGCGCGGCGTGCCTGCGTGTCGCGGTCGTAGGGCATCGGCTGCGGCTCGGTGACCTGCTCGCCGCGTTCCTTGGCGGCCTCGTACTCGTACATCTCGGCGGCCGAGGCGGGCACCATGACGTCGGGGCCGTACTCGTTGACGAGGTCCTCGAGCCCGATGCCGAAGTCCTCGGAGATCTTGGTTTCCAGCTGTTCGATGCGCAGGCGCTGCTCGGCGCGCAGGACCTCGTCGCGGTGCACGGCGTCGACGAGCTTCTCCAGCTCGCCGGACATCTCACGCACCACGTTGCGCACCTGGGTCAGCAACAGTTCGTGCTGCTGACGGCGTTCCTGGGCCTGGTCGCGTTCACGGGCGGCGCGGGCCAGCGAGATCTCGATGCGTTCCAACGCCTGTTCGCCACCGCTGACCACGGCCTTCGCGACCACGGCGCCACGCGCGCGGTGCTGGGTCGCACGGGCGTGGCGTTCACGGGCCTCACGCTCGGCGCGCGCGGCACGACGCAGTCCGTCCGCTTTGCCTTGCAACGCCCGTGCGCGCTCCTCAGCGGTGCGCTGCACAAGGCGTGCGTCCATCTCAGCCTGACGGGCCTGGGCGAGCTCAGCGGCCAGCTGGTCGCGCTGCTCGGTGTCCGGCTCGTCGTCGAGGGTCTGCTCCTCCTCGGCCATCAGCAGCCGCTCTTCGAGCTCGGCCAGCTTCAGCAGGGCTTCCTCGCGCGACCGCTCGACCTTGGCGCGCTGCTCGGTGATGCGGCTGACCTCGGCCTCCGCAGAACGCACCGCGGACGCCATCCGGTTCAGCCGCTCGCCGGAGCGGGCCTGGCGGACCTTGGCCTCCTGCACGGCTTCCTTGACCGCGTCGAGCACCTTGCGCCGGGCCTGCTGCTCGGCTCGGGCGCCTTCCAACGCCGCCGAAGCGTGTTCCAGCGCGCGTTCCGCCGTGCCCAGAGCCTCCTGGGCCTCGTCGACGGCCGCCTGGACCTCGATCACACTCTGGCCCTGACCGCCGGAGCCACCGACCGCCCAGTCCGCGCCGAAGACGTCGCCGTCCCTGGTCACCGAGCGGGTGTTGAGCCGGGCCGCGGTGTCGAGATCGTCCACCACCGCAAGGCGATCGAGCGCACGAGCCAGTGCGGGACGCAATGCCTCGGGGGCGTGCACGACGTCGATGGCCCACCGCGCGCCGTGCGGGAGGTAGCCCCACTGCGAGGTGTCCACAGTGGATCCGTGGGAGCCGATCAGCACGCCGGCGCGTCCGGCGTCCTTCTCCTTCAACAGCTTCAGCGCCTGCAGTGCGCCGTCACCGGACGCCACCGCGACGGCGTCGGCGATCGGGCCCAGCGCGGCGGCCAGCGCGACCTCGAAACCGGGTTCGACGGTCAGCAGCGCGGCGACGGAACCCAGCAGTCCGGGCACGTCGGACGCGAGCAGCACGCCCGCGCCGTCCTTGCGGGTCAAGCCCAACGACAGTGCGTCGACGCGCGCACGCCACGACGCGATGTCGCGTTCCGCGGTGCGTTCGGCCTTCACGAGCTCGTCGACGCGCTGCCGCGCCGCGTCGTTGGCCTGCACGGCGTGACGGTGGCGTTCGTCGAGGTCGTTGTCGCCCTCGTCTTCATAGCCGGTGACCGCCTGCGCCTCGGCCAGTTCGATCGACGCGAACTCGACGCGTTCGGAGGCCTCGGTAACCGTGACGGAGAGCCGTTCGATCTCCTCGGCGGTCGCGTTCGTCTTGCTGCGCAACGCTTCCACCTGACCGGACAGGCGGGCGAGGCCCTCCCGGCGGTCGGCGATCGCGCGGACGGCGGCGATGTGCGCCTTCTCCGCCTGCGACACCATGCGCTCCAGCTCGGCCCGCGTCTCCACGGCCTCCGCCAGCGCGATGCGCGCCTCGGTCACGCCTTCCTGGAGCTCCAGCTCCATCTCGGCGGTCTCCTCGGCCTCGCGGTCGAGGTCGTCCGGGTCACGGCCGCGCGAGGGCGCGTCCACGTCCGCGGACAGGTGGCGTGCTCGTTCGGCGGCGAGGCGAACGGTGCCGCGGAGGCGTTCCTCCAAAGCGGACAGCCGGTACCAGGTGTCCTGCGCGGCCTGCAGCTTCGGCGAGTCGGCCGCGACGCGCTCCTCCAGCTCGGTCTGCTGGTACTGCGCGGTCTGCAACGACTTCTCGACCTCGGCGCGGCGCTCGCGGGCCTTCGCCTCGTCGTGTTCTTCCTGCGCGATGTTCTCCCGCTGCGTCACCAGGTCGTCGGCGAGCAGGCGGAGTTTGCTGTCTCGCAGCTCGGACTGGACGACCTGCGCGCGGCGGGCGATCTCGGCCTGCTTGCCGAGCGGCTTCAACTGGCGGCGCAGCTCGGCGGTGAGGTCGGTGAGGCGGGTCAGGTTCGCCTGCATCGCCTCGAGCTTGCGCAGCGCCTTTTCCTTGCGCTTGCGGTGCTTCAGGACGCCGGCGGCCTCTTCGACGAACGCGCGCCGTTCCTCCGGTTTGGACTCGAGGATCGCGGCGAGCTGGCCCTGACCGACGATCACGTGCATCTCGCGGCCGATGCCGGAGTCCGACAGCAGCTCCTGGATGTCCATCAGGCGGCACGAGCTGCCGTTGATCTCGTACTCGGTGGCGCCCTCGCGGAACATCCGGCGGGTGATCGACACCTCGGTGTACTCGATCGGCAGCACGCCGTCGGAGTTGTCGATCGTCAGCGTCACCTCGGCGCGACCGAGCGGCGCGCGGCCGGACGTGCCGGCGAAGATGACGTCCTCCATCTTGCCGCCGCGCAGGTCCTTGGCACCCTGCGTGCCCATCACCCAGCGCAGCGCGTCGAGCACGTTGGACTTGCCGGACCCGTTGGGGCCGACCACACAGGTGATGCCGGGCTCGAAGCGCAGCGTGGTAGCCGAGGCGAAGGACTTGAAGCCCTTCAGCGTCAGGCTCTTGAGATGCACGCCGGGCAGAGTACCCAAACGCTTGCGAGTGATGCGTTAGGCGGGCCGTGACCTGCGCAATTATGGACGGAGAGTAACCAGCAGTCCTGATTCGTCCGACACTTCCAGGCGATCGATCTGGTCCACCCGGAACGACGTCGAGCCGGGAATCCGCTCTTCAGGGCCGTGATCGGACCCCCACCAGCCACCGATCTCCCGCTGTCCCCGCCGGTCGAACACGATGACCTTGCAGCGCGCGCCCGGTTTCACGTCACCGAGCTTGAACCACATTTCCGTGCCCCAGGACTTCGCAACCATCGAGACCTCACCGTCCACACCGGTGCCCGAGTCCTTCGCCGCCCAGATCGGCGCGGACGAGCTCGGTGCCGGCCGCAGGAAGAAGAGGCCGCCGGCCAGCGCGAGCAGGGTGAGGACGGCCGCGCACGCGATGAGCACGCGGCGTTGGCGGTGGTGGTTCGGCTTGGGCGGGCACTCGGGGATCTCGTCGAGGTTCTCGACGTCCTCCAGGCTCAGGCGGCCGAGCAGGCCCGGCAGCGGGGCCAGCCGCAGCATCTCGGCCTGGCACGCGTCGCAGGTCCCGAGGTGCTTTTCGAAGACGGACCGCTCCTTGAGGTCGAGCGACCCGAAGAGGTAGGCGCCGACGTCGACGGTGTGCTGGCAGCTCACGCCTCGGTCACCCCTCTTTCCTCCAGCGCGTCGCGCAGCGCCCGCAGTGCGTAGAAGCAGCGCGACTTGACCGTGCCCGGCGGGATGCCGAGCGTTTTGGCGGCCTCCGCGACGGTGCGGCGGCGGTAGTACAGCTCGATGACGACCGTCCGGTGCTCAGGCGTGAGCGCCCGCAGCGCCGACGCGATCTGCCACGTCTGCAGCACGTGCTCGACCTTGTCGCTGACCGGCGGCAGGTCCACCGGTTCGAGCGGCACCTCGGTCGCGCGTGCGTTGCGGCGGCGGTATCCGGAGATCACCAGGTTCTTGGCGACCGTGTAGAGCCACGGTGCCGCGTCGTCCGGGTTCAGCTCGTCGTAGTGCCGCCACGCGCGCAGCAATGTCTCCTGCACGACGTCCTCCGCCTGCTGATAGTCGCCATCGACCAGCCGCAGCACGTAGTGCAGCAGCGGGCCTCTCCAGCGGTCGTAAAGCTGGATGAGGACGTCTTCGGCGGAGTCCACGCTCCCTTACTACGCCACCCCTTTCGGAAAGGTTCAGCCAGGAGGTTCAGCGCTCCACGAACCCGGTCAGATCACCCCTGGCCTCCGACCACTGCTCACCGACAGATTCGACGTGTCCGGGGGTGTCACCCGAACGGAGAGCCTTCAGCAGTTGTTCACAGTTCTCCCGCGAACCCTCGGCCACGACCTCGACCCGCCCGTCCGGCCTGTTCGAAGCGCTGCCCACCAGGCCGAGTTCTAGCGCCCTGGCTCGCGTCCACCAGCGAAAACCGACTCCCTGAACCCGTCCACGCACCCACGCGTTTAGTCGCACGTCCACCTCCGAATGGTTGCGTAGTCACGCGAGGTGACCGAACACGCACTCTGGGGTTGTCACCCATTAGTGGTACGGTGCCGACCCGTGAGTGCCCGCAGCCTCTTACTCGGCCTGCTGATCGGTGCGACCGGAATCGGCGGTCTTGCCGTCACCGGGACTTCTCCTCTCGGCATCAGCTTCACCAACGCCGCACAGCAGGAGACCACCGACGCAGCGAACCAGTTCGGTACAGGCAACGCGGCCGCACCCAACAACAGACCGGCCCCCGCGGACAACACGGGCGTCGGCACCCCCACGGGATCGTCGTCTTCTTCCGCTCCCACCACGTCCTCGACGACGACCACCCCTCCTTCCTCTTCTTCGTCCGCCGCTCCCACCACCACGACGACGCCTCCCGAAGCGCCGAAGCCGCCGGCCCAGCCTCCGCAGACGCCGCCCGGCCAGTCGCCGGAGCAGGCCGTGCTCGCGCTCGTGAACGACCAGCGCGCCGCGAAGGGCTGCAAGGCGTTGGTGATCGACGACCGCATCACGACCGCCGCGCAGGGCCACAGCACCGACATGGCCACCCAGAACTACTTCTCGCACACGTCGAAGGACGGCAGGACGTTCGACAAGCGGATGAAGGAAGCGGGCTACCCGAAGCCCGGCGGCGAGAACATCGCGATGGGCTACGCCAACGCCAACGCGGTGATGGACGGGTGGATGAACTCCCAAGGCCACCGCGAGAACATCCTTAACTGCAGCTTCACCACCATGGGCCTGGGTCTCGACACCCGCGGCAACTACTGGACCCAGAACTTCGGTTTCTGACGGTTGAGCAGGGGAAACTTCGTGTACGAGAGCCCGGAACCTGACTCGCGCTCGCGCATTTTCCGCGGCGCGCCCCAGGTCGTCCTAGCAGCGTCCGGCGTCGTGCTGGCGACCGTCTTCGCCGCCGTCGCCTCGCTCGCCGCAGGCTCGAACAGCGCCAGCGAGACACCGGCCACGCAGCCGCCGCGCAAGGAGGCCGTGCGCGACGCTCTGAGCGTCGTGCCGACGTCCGCGCCGAGCTCGTCCGTCGAACTGACGTCGTCGTCCTCCGAGACCCCGACGTCGACCACGACCACGACGTCGAAGAAGCCGACGCGCGTCACGACCATCACGCGCCCCGACGGCACGACGACCACGGTCACGACCGACGACCCGCCGCCGGTGGTCACGTCGACGACCACTACGACCACCACCACGACGACAACCACCACCACAACCACCACCACGACGGACCCGACGACAACGACGACAACGCCGTAGGGTTACGCCCGTCACCGCCCAGTGACGCAGCGCTACACGAAGGTGTGGCGTGACTGAGGCTTTGGTGCGTTTCCGCCGATAACTCGAACGCAAGTCCATCCGACCGGGTTTCCCACGAGGAGATGGGTGTGTTCGAGGAAGATCATCCGCAGTCACCGGCCGAGCCGGCCCAGAAGAAGCGCGTGGGCACGGCGGTGATGCTGGCTGCGGGCGGCGTGGTCGTCGCGACGCTGTTCGCCACGGTGGCCTCCATGCTCGCCGCCTCCGGCAAAGAGGCGGCGCCGGAGCGCACGTCGGCCGACATCGTCCAGACCATCACCAGCGTCGCTCCGGACGGCAGCACCAGCACCGTCGTCGTGACGGTGTCCTCCGGTGCGCCCTCGTCGGGCAAGCCGGACCGCAAGCAGGCCGCACGCCCGCAGGAGCAGCCGAAGCCCGGCACGCCGGACCAGCCTCAGCTGACCACGGACCCGGCCCAGCCGTCGCAGCCGACCCAGACGCCGACCGTCCCGCCGACGTCGGACACCGAACCGCCGTCGTCCGCTTCGTCATCGGCGTCGTCGAGCACCGCGCCGCCGTCGTCGTCTTCGAGCTCGACCACTCCGCCGCCGGACCCGAAGCCCTAGTCAGGGCTCGAACCGGTACCCCATCCCGGGTTCGGTCAGCAGGTGCCGCGGCCGCGCGGGCTCCGGCTCCAGCTTCCGCCGCAGCTGCGCGAGGTACACCCGCAGGTAGTGCGTTTCCTTCTCGTACGCAGGTCCCCACACGTCCCGCAGCAGCTGCTTCTGCGCGACGAGCTTCCCGGCGTTGCGCGCGAGCACCTCCAGCAGACCCCACTCGGTCGGCGTGAGGTGCACCTCGGCCCCGTCCTTGAGCACGCGCTTGGCCGCGAGGTCGACGGTGAACGATGCGGTCTGCACGATCGGCTCGTCCTCGGGGCCCGCGACGGCCGAGCGGCGGACCGCGGCACGCAGCCTGGCCAGCAGTTCGTCCATGCCGAACGGCTTCGTCACGTAGTCGTCGGCGCCGGCGTCGAGCGCGTCGACCTTGTCGGTCGAGTCGGTGCGGGCGGACAGCACGATGATCGGCAGGGTCGTCCAGCCGCGCAGGCCGGCGATGACGTCCGTGCCGTCCATGTCCGGCAGCCCGAGGTCGAGGACCACGACGTCCGGCTTGCCGTCGGCGGCCAGGCGGAGTGCGGTGGCGCCGTCGTGGGCGGTCAGCACCTCGTAGCCGCGCGCGGAGAGGTTGATCCGCAACGCACGCACGATCTGCGGCTCGTCGTCGACCACCAGTACTTTCGTCACGAAGCCCTCTCATCGACCGGGAGTGAGATCACCACGGTGAGACCGCCACCGGGCGTGTCCTCCATGCTGATCGTGCCCTCCATCGCCTCGGTGAAGCCCTTCGCCACGCTCAGACCGAGACCAACGCCACCCGGCGTGCGGTCGCCGAGCCGCTGGAACGGGGCGAACACCTGGTCCGCCGTGTCCCGCGGCAACCCGCGGCCGTGGTCCACCACGCGCAGCTCCACCTCGTCGCCGTGCGCCGACGCCCGCAGCGCCACCGCACCCGCGTAACGCAGCGCGTTGCCGACGACGTTCGCGATCACTCGTTCGAGGAGTCCGACGTCGGCACGCACGGGCGGGAGCGACTCGGGGACGTCGAGCTCGATGTCCCCGCTCAAGCCGCTCAACGCCCGTGCGACGGCTTCGTAGTAACCGACCGCACGGAACTGCGGTTCGACGGCGCCGGTGGCGAGGCGGGACGAGTCGAGCAGGTTGTTGACCAGGTCGGTGAGCCGGTCCGCGGACTCCTCGACGGCTTCCAGCAGCTCGGCGGTGTCCTCGTCGGAGAGCTTCAGCTCCGGGTCGCGCAACGAGCCCACCGACGCCTTGATCGAGGTCAGCGGCGTGCGGAGGTCGTGACCAACGGCACTCAACAGCGCGGTCCGCAGCTCGGAGCGCGAAGCCTGGCGCTGGACTTCGAGGGCCTGCTCGGCCATGCGTTGCTGCCTCAGCGCGAGCAGTGCCTGGCCGGCTGCCGCCTCCAGCACGCGGCGGTCGGACGCGGGCAGCGAGCGTCCGCGCAACGCCAGGTGCACCTCGGGGGTGACCGCGATGTCGACGTCCGCCTCGTCGGGTTCGTCGCACGGGCTCGCGCCGACGCACGCCACGCGTTCCCAGTCGCCGTCTACGCGTTCCAGCAGCGCGACGGAGGTCAGACCGAAGTTCTCCTTCACCTTCTCCAACAGCCGTGCAAGCGGATACGGGTTCGTCAGCACGGTGCGCGCGTACGACGCGAGAAGTGTGGCCTCGGTGCGAGCGCGCGCTGCCTGCGTGGCACGGCGGGCGGCGTGATCCACCACCACGGCCGTGGAGGCACCCACGACGATCATCGCGAAGAAGGTGAGCACGTTCTGCTGTGCGTCGATGGTGAACGTGTAGAAGGGCTCGGTGAAGAAGAAGTTCAGCAGCAACGCGTTGACCAGCGCGGCGGCGATCGCCGGGCCCAGTCCGCCTACGATCGCGACCACCAGCGTGACCAGCAGGTACGCGATGACGTTGGTGGAGAAGTTCAGGCTGCCCCGCATCGACGTGCCGGCCGCCGTCACCAGCGCTGGCCCGGCGACCGCGAGGAACCAGCCCCACGCGAGCCTGCTCGGCTTGAGCGGACTGACGGCGAACCGCGCACGCCAGCCGCTGGTCGTCGCCGGGTGCGTGACCATGTGGACGTCGATCGCGCCGGACTCCTGCACGACCGTGGAGCCGATACCCGCCGAGAACGCGCGCGCGAACCGTGAACGGCGTGACGTACCGACCACGAGCTGAGTGGCGTTCACGCCTCGTGAGAACTCAAGCAGTGCCGTTGGCACGTCATCACCAACGACCGTGTGGAACGTGGCGCCGACGTCTTCCACGAGCTTGCGGTACTTGGTCAACGAGTGCGGGTCGGCTCCCGCTAGTCCGTCACCCCTCAGCACGTGCACGACGAGAAGGTCGCCACCCGCGCGCGTGGCGATGCGCCGCGCACGACGGATGAGCGTCTCGCTCTCTTTGCCACCGGTGATGGCGACGACAACGCGTTCGCGCGTCTCCCACGTGTCGGTGATCTGCTGTTCGGTCCGGTAGCGCAGCAAGGCGACGTCGACCTGGTCCGCGACCCACAACAGCGCCAGCTCGCGCAGCGCGGTCAGGTTGCCGACGCGGAAGTAGTTGCCGAGGGCTGCGTCGATCTTGTTCGCCGCGTAGACGTCGCCATGGGCGAGCCGGCGGCGCAGTGCTTCGGGCGTGAGATCGACGAGCTGTATTTGGTTCGCCTTGCGCACGACTTCGTCCGGCACGGTTTCCTGCTGCGGTACGCCCGTAATGCGATGAACGACGTCGTTGAGAGATTCGAGGTGCTGCACGTTGACCGTCGACAGGACGTCAATCCCGGCGTCGAGGAGTTCCTCAACGTCCTGCCACCTTTTTGCATTACGAGACCCCGGCACGTTCGTGTGTGCGAGTTCGTCGACGACGGCGACCTCGGGCGCGCGAGCCAGCACCGCGTCGACGTCCATCTCGGTGAGTTCGACACCGCGGTGCGTGGAGTGCCTGCGCACCACGATTTCCAGGCCTTCGACCAGTTCAGAGGTCTTCGCACGGCCGTGGGTCTCCACGAATCCTATGACCACATCTGTGCCGCGTTCCCGCCGCCGGTGCGCCTCGCCCAGCATCGCGAACGTCTTGCCGACGCCAGGAGCTGCACCGAGATAGATCCGCAGCTCACCACGCCTGGGTTTCGCACTCACCGCACCAGTCTGCTCCTGGCCCCGCGTGGGCTGTTCGGGGGTACGCACTGCGCCGCCCGGCCACACGAGTGCTCCTTCCCACATCTTTCGACAGAGATCTGTCTCGTTGAATCATGCTTCAGCGCGGCGCCCGTTCGAGTGAGCCTCACTGCACTTTTTACGCCGTTTACCAGCACATTTAAGTGTGCCGGACGCGCGCTGTGACACCCCGCGTCACCACAACGGCCGAATGGGTTATCGGCAGTTGGCGGATAGCGCGCGGAGCGTGAATGAGGGAAAGTGCCAGGGTTCGTGTCCGAATTCGGACAATCACATGCGCGCGGAGAAACGATGCCCACCACCGTCACCAACCACGAGGCACTTCAACTCGTGGTGGCCGTGCACCGGCTGGTGCGAAGTCTTCGACAGGCCGCTCCGGCCCGTCGTTTGCAACCCACCCAGTTATTGGTGCTGTCAGAACTGAGCGCCCACGGCCCGATGCGCATCGGCGAGATCGCGGTGCGCGCACTGTGTTCGCAGCCGACCGCGACAACCGTCGTGACCAGCCTCGAAGGCACCGGCCTAGTGCGAAGAGAGCCCGACGCCGCCGACGGCAGAGCGACGATAGTCGTGCTCACCGAAGTCGGCCGCGAGACGATCCTGTCGCTCGCTCACGGCGAAGCCGAACTATTGAGTGAAAGAATGTCCGAACTTTCGCCGGAAGACAGAGAACACCTGCGCTCTGCCATGCCAATATTGCGCCACCTGGCCGAACCGCAGGAGAACAAGTAGGAGCGGGACCCCCCGACGGGTCCCGCTCCAGGCATTACTTGCTGGGTGACACGGAAGTAGGTGACACCGAGCTTGAAGGTGTAACAACAGAACTCGACGGCGGTGTGTTGGTCGTTGATGTCGGCGATGACGGAGCGGACACACCTGGTGCCACCGTGTAACAGACACCGTTTTCGTAGTCGATCTTCGGCCGCGGATACCTGTTAGCAGGAATCATCGGTTCCGGGTCACTGCCACCGCAGCTGTTGTTGTTGTACTGACGCGGGGCGTTGATGGGATCGCCGTCCTGGTCGTACAACAGCACGTTGGTGAGCAACTTGCCGTTCTCGTCGTACGCATAGATGTTCTCGTACGACTGCACGCTCGGCACCTGCTGGTACGACGACCTGTTGTTGTAGGCGAGGTTGTTCGCAGTCACGTCGATCACCTGGAACAACAGCCCGACCGCCAGCGCCGAGGCCGGCAGGCTGAACCACAGCCACCGCCGGTCGGTCTTGGCGCGCGGCCCGGCGAACACCGACAACACGGCGATTCCGGCGATGGCCAGGAACCCGAGAATGTCGCGACTGGCGAGCAACACCGCCCCGAGCCCGAGCAGACCGGCCCGCACCAACCACCAGGCGGGCTGCAACGACCGCAGGTAGGTCAACGCCCGTTCCGCCGGCGTACCGGCCTCCGGCGTCAGCCACTGCTTGATCTTGATCGTCTCGGGCAACGCCATGATCTCGGCCTGCGTCGGCCCGCGATCGTTCACCAGCGCGAGGCTGAGCACCAGGATCACGCCGGGCAGCAACAGAATCGCCGGCTCACGCAGAGTCGTGGCGCCCGCGAGCAACGTGATGCCCGTGGCGATCCCCAGCCCCCACGCCGCCACCCGCGGCCTGGTCAGCAACTTCCCCTTGGTGGTGACCGGCAGCCGTTCGGTCCGCGGCGGATACCCCGCGGCCGACCTCAGCTCCTGCGCGTACTGATCGGGAGAACCGAGCCGCTGCTCGAGAGTCTCGTTCTCCCCGAGTTCCGTGGAGAGCTCGGCGACGTGCGCCTCGACGTCCTCCATGATCTCGGCGACCTCGTTGGGCGGCAGGTCGTCGAGGGCCGCACGCATCCCGGCCAGGTAGTACTCGACACCGAGCGCTTGGGTGTTCATGCTGCGACCTCCTCGAGCAGGCCGTCCAGCGTGCTGGCGAACGACCTCCACGTCTCCCTCGACTCAGCCAGGCGCACCCGCCCGGTCTCGTTGATGCTGTAGTACTTGCGGTGCGGCCCCTCTTCGCTGGGCACCACGTACGAGGTGAGCATCCCCGCGTTGTAGAGCCGCCGCAGCGTCCCGTACACCGACGCGTCGCCCACTTCGTTCAATCCCCCGGCGCGCAGTCTGCGCACCACGTCGTACCCGTACCCGTCGTCCTTGCGCAAAACCGCAAGGACGGCCAGGTCCAGCACCCCTTTGAGCAGCTGACTCGTGTCCATGGCCTCTCCCGCCCGCTCTTACGCCGTGAACACTACTACGCACTGCGCAGTACTGTCTAACGCGCGTTACGGCTTCGAGATCGTCAAAGCGTGTTCGAACGTGCGCGCGAGAAGTCCGCTCAAGCGGATGACGGCGCACAAATAGGACGCGGAACCTACGGGGAGGGTTGGCTCAGCTGCGCGGGCGCGGTTGGCAGCGCGGGCAGGAGTACGAGGAGCGGTTCATGAACGGCTCGCGGATCATCGACGCACCGCACCGCTTGCACGGCCGGTTCTCCTGGCCGTAGGCGTTCAGCGATCGGTCGAAGTACCCGGACTGCCCGTTGATGTTGACGTACAAGGCGTCGAACGACGTCCCGCCCTGCCCGAGCGCCTCACGCATCACATCGGCGGCGTGGTCCAGCAGCTCGGCCGCCTTGGGCTTGGCCAGCTTGTCCGTCATTCGGGTGCCGTGCAAACGAGCACGCCAGAGGGCCTCGTCGGCGTAGATGTTGCCGATGCCGGACACGAGGGTCTGGTCGAGCAGTGCGCGTTTGATCTCCGTGTGACGCAGACGCAATGCACGCACGGCAGCATCGCGGGAGAAGAGAGGATCCATGGGGTCGCGCGCGATGTGCGCGACGGAATCCGGCACGAGGGTGCCGTCGACCTCGACCAGCTCGGCCAGAGCGAGGCCGCCGAAGGTTCGTTGGTCAACGAAGCGAAGCTCCGGGCCGCCGTCGGTGAACCGGAAGCGGACGCGCAGATGCTTCTCGTCGGGAGCCGACGAGGGTTGAACGAGCATTTGGCCGCTCATGCCCAGGTGCGCGAGCATGGCGGCCTTGTCGGCCAGTTCGACCCAGAGGTACTTGCCGCGGCGCTTGGCTGCCACCATCGGTTGCGAGGCCAAGCGCGCGCAGAAGTCCAAGGAACCCATGTCGTGCCGGCGGATGGCGCGTGGGTGCAACACCTCTACCGAGGAGATGACCCGGCCGGCGACGTGGGCTTCGAGGCCGAGGCGTACTACCTCGACCTCTGGGAGTTCGGGCACGTCAGGCTTCGGACTTGCCCTCGTCGATGGGCTGCGCTTCGATCACGGCGGCCTGCGGCTTGGTGGGCTTGAGAACCCACACACCCGCGCGGCTCGTGTCCCTGACCAGCACAAGTCCCTGGATGCCTCCGTTGCGGGAGGTGTTCACGGGGCCGCGAGCGGAGCGCGTGCGGCGGTTGGTGCGGTACCTGGTCGCATACATTGCGTGTCTCAGTCTTCCTCGGATGGGAGGGTCCCTGGCGGCGTCACCGAGGCGCCGTTCTGTCCGTTCGCGGATCGGACCGACTCCTGCTCGGCCTTGACCCGCTCCGACAGAACATGATAAGCCGCTTCAGCGGCTTTCTGCTCGGCTTCCTTCTTGGTGCGCCCATCACCCTTGCCGTAGGGCTGGCCACCGACGAGCACCGTTGCGGTGAACTCCTTGCGGTGATCCGGCCCTTGGTCGTCCACGCGATACTCCGGGACGCCGAGACTGGCTTGAGCGGTGAGCTCCTGCAGGCTTGTCTTCCAGTCCAGTCCAGCACCCAGAAGCGGAGCTTTGGCCAAGAGTGGATCGAACAGCCGGTGAACGAACGTTCGTGCGGTATCAATACCGAACTGCAGGTACACCGCACCGATGACGGCCTCGAGACCGTCGGCGAGGATGCTCGCCTTGTCCCTGCCGCCGGTCAGTTCTTCGCCACGACCGAGCAACAGGTGTGCGCCCAGCCCGCCCGGTCCCAGGTCACGCGCGACACCCGCGAGAGCGTGCATGTTCACCACGCTGGCGCGGAGCTTCGCGAGCTGACCCTCGGGAAGGTCGGGATGAGTGCGGTAGAGGTGGTCGGTGACGACCAGCCCCAGCACAGCGTCTCCCAGGAACTCGAGACGCTCGTTCGGCGGCAGGCCGCCGTTCTCGTACGCGTACGACCTGTGGGTGAGCGAAAGCCCGAGCAGCTCGGCGTCCAGCTGGACGCCGAGCGCTTCGGACAGAGTCGCGCGGTCGGCTTGCGGAGCGCGCGGCGGCTTTCCCCCCACTACGAAACCGAGGAGATCAGGCCGGCTGAGCGACCTGGCGGCCAGCGTACTGACCACAGGCCGGGCAGGCGACGTGCTGCGGCTTCGGCTGGCGGCAAGCCTTGTTGGAGCACGCCACCAGGTGCACGGCAGACGTCTTCCACTGGGAACGGCGCGCACGGGTGTTCGAACGCGACATTTTCCGCTTCGGGACGGCCACGACTACTTCTCCTCGTTGTTGTCATCGCTGAACCGCTCTTGCAACGCGGCCCACCGAGGGTCAATCGTCTCATGCCCGTGGTCGGGCCCGAGCTCCGCCCACCTGCCACCACACTCGGGGCAAAGCCCCTTGCAGTCCGGCTCGCAGAGCGGCGCCTGCGGCAGCGCGAGGACGATCGCGTCCCGCACCACAGGCTCGAGGTCGATCAGATCGTTGACGATCCGGCTGACCTCGTGTTCATCAGTGGTCTCGTCCGTGGTGCTGTCCGGCCACGCGTAGAGCTCCGTGACCCGGACTTCAACCTCATCGGTGAGCGGCTCGAGACACCTCGAGCACTCCCCCGCGACCTTGGCGAACGCTGTCCCCGACACGAGCAGGCCCTCCACGACCGATTCGATCAGGAGGTCGAGCTCAACTTCCCCGCTCTCGGGCACCGCGATCACCCCGAGCAGCCCCACACCTTCGCCGGGGACCGACCTGACAAGGGGT
This sequence comes from Lentzea sp. NPDC054927, assembly GCF_053610285.1. NCBI lineage: Bacteria > Bacillati > Actinomycetota > Actinomycetes > Pseudonocardiales > Pseudonocardiaceae > Lentzea > Lentzea sp. NPDC054927. The sequence continues at coordinate 38,152 of NZ_JBSGXZ010000010.1, read as the reverse complement.
CGGCTCAGACCGGCGCGACGGCCGATGTCCCTGGTGTCGATGACCCAGGGACTGGATGCTGTGGGACGCGTGGACGCGTGACGATGCTCAGTCATGATTTCGGGTTGTTGCTGGCGGGGACCTACCACGTCCAGCCGGTCCAGGGTACGGGACGACGGCCTCGCGCGTGAAATCCGCAGGTGATCGCACCTGCAAGACGTAGCGCGAATCACACGTTCAGTCGCCCCGCACCCCAGCTGGTTCGTTAAGAACCGTAGTCGAACGGCGCAGCGGCCCCCGCGACGGCTGGCCCGCGCAGGTGCGAACGGCCCTTGCCGACCGACCTGAGCGTGTGTGCGAGGAGGTCCTCGAAGTCCGCGAGCTTGCCGTCGACGTACGCGTCGCACTCCGACCGCAACCGGATCGACTCGCTCTGCGCAGCGTCCAGCAGGCGCGCAGACTCGGCGTGCGCCGCCCGGACGACCTCCTGCTCGTTGACGAGCCGGGCCTGCTCGGCACGGCCGTCTTCGGTGGCGCGCTCGTAGTTGGCACGGCCGGCCTGGATCATCCGCTCGGCCTCGGCGTGCGAACGACCCACCAGGTCGTCGTACTCCTGCCGACCGGCGGCCACGGTCCGTTCCGCCTGGTCTTCCGCTTCGGCGATCATCCGCTCCGCTCGCGCCCGCGCGTCGGACAGCATCGCCTCCGCCTCGGCCTGCGCCTCGGCGAGCATGCGATCAGCGTCCGCGCGTGCCTTCGACACCCCGGACTCAGCCTCGTGCTTGGCCTTGCCGACGACCTCGTCGCGGTGGTCGAGCACGTCCTGCGCGTCGTCCAGCTCCGCGGGAATGGCATCGCGCACGTCGTCGAGCAGTTCGAGCACATCACCGCGCGGCACGACGCAGCCCGAGGTCATCGGTACTCCGCGCGCTTCCTCGACGATCGTGACGAGCTCGTCGAGTGCCTCGAACACCCGGTACACGTCTCACTCCCTAACCCCTGTGGATCCCACCCACAAGTGTGCCCTGCCGATCTCCCCCGAAGAGGGAGATCGGCAGGGCGTGTCAGGATTTGCCGTGACCATCACCATCAGGCAGGCCACAGCAGCCGATGTAGACCCGATCGTGGCGATGCTCGCCGACGATCCCCTGGGCGCCACCCGCGAACGCCCCGGCGACCCCGCCTACCTCAAGGCCTTCGAGGTCATCGACGCCGACCCGCACCAGTACCTGGCCGTCGCCGTCTCCGACACCGCCGAGGTCGTGGGCACTCTGCAGCTCACGTTCACGTCCGGCCTGTCCCGCCTGGGCATGACCCGCGCCACCGTGGAAGCCGTCCGGGTGCGCTCCGACCAGCGCGGCAACCGCCTCGGCGAAGTCCTCATGACCTGGGCCGTCGACACGGCCCGCGCACGCGGCTGCGGCCTGATCCAACTCACCACGGACGCCTCACGCACCGACGCCCACCGCTTCTACGAGCGACTCGGCTTCACCGCATCGCACGTAGGCATGAAACTCTCGCTCTAACGAGTCTCGGCCAGGCGCTGCTGCAACCGCTGCTCGATCGTCGCGGGCAGCAGCGTCTTCACGTCGCCGCCGTACGTCGCGACCTCCTTGACCAGCGAGGACGCCAGGAACGAGTACGCGGGCGTGGCAGGCATGAACAGCGTGTCGACCCCGGTGAGCTGGTGGTTCATCTGCGCCATCTGCAGCTCGTAGTCGTAGTCCGTGACCGCGCGAAGGCCCTTCACAATGGCCTTGATGTCGTTCTCGCGGCAGTAATCGACCAACAGCCCGTGCCACGAGTCCACGCGCACGTTCGGCCAAGGCTGCGTGACCTCGCGCAACATCTCCATGCGCTCTTCAACGGAGAAGAGCGTCTTCTTGGTCTTGTTGATGAGCACAGCGACGACGACCTCGTCGAAGAGATGCGCGGCTCTCTCGATGATGTCCAGGTGACCGTTGGTTACCGGGTCGTAGGAGCCGGGCGTCACGGCACGCGTCATAAGCCGGACGTTAGCACCCGATCGGACGCCTCCAGGCGTGTCCGTGGTTCTCGTCACCCATCAGAACGCACCTGACCCCAATACACAGCCGTGTCCCCGTATCGCTTGGCACGCAAGGGTTCCACTTCCTCCGGCCACGCTGGTTCGCTGCTCCTCGAAGCGCGTTCGACGATCAGCACCGCGTCAGGGGCCAATCTGTCTTTGAGGCCGTGCAGCACTTTCGCGAGCTCGTCGTCCCCCACCGCGTACGGCGGATCCGCGAACACGACGTCGAACCGCTCCCCCTCGGCTGTGACGTACGCCTCGGCCGTCCGGTTGGCGATCACCACGCCGGCGAACCCGAGCTCCCGCGCGTTCGCCTTGAGGACCTCGGCGGCCCGCTTGTCCGACTCCACGAACGTCGCGTGCCCGGCCCCGCGGCTGAGCGCCTCGAACCCCAGCGCCCCCGACCCCGCGTACAGGTCCAGCACCCGCGCCCCGTCGAGGTCCATCATCGCCTCGAGGGAGCTGAACAGCGCTTCCCGCACCCGGTCCGACGTGGGCCTCGTGCCCTTCGGCGGCACCTTGAGCCTGCGCCCCCCGGCGGTCCCGGCAACAATTCGCGTCACCGGTTCATGCTCTCAGGTGCATCCTGTGCCGATGACCCGCCACCGCGACTCGGGCGACTGCCTGTGCGACCTGGCCGCCCACCCGGTCCTGGTGGTGTGCCCCGCCTGCGCGGCTCAGGCCGTGGTCGTCTCCGGCCGCCTCGTCTGCACCGACTGCGCCCACGTACGGCCTTACGAGCGCATCTGGTGCTGGGACGATCACCGCTTCGTACCGGACCTGTGGCTCCGGACGTCGTGCGCCGGCCACACCCTGTGGGCGTTGAACACCCAGCACCTGGATCTGCTGGAGTCCTACGTGACCGCGACGCTCCGCGAGGATCCGCCTTCGACGTCCGTGCGCCGGATGACGGTCCTCGCGAAACTCCCCGCGTGGCTGAAGTCGGCGAAACACCGCGACGAGGTGCTCCGCGCCGTCCGCCGCCTGCGCGCTACCGCCCCAGGTGCGCCCCGCCGTTCACCGCCAGCACCTGCCCCGTGATGTGCCCCGCCCGTTCCGACGCCAGGAACGCCACCAGCGCGGCCACGTCCTGCGGCGTCCCCGCCCGCCCGTTCTTGGTCTGCCCGATGAGCGTGTTCAGCCGGTCCTCGGTCATCGAGTCGCCGAAGAACTCCGTGTCGACGATCAAGCCGGGCGACACGACGTTCGCCGTGATCCCGCGCGGGCCCAGTTCCCCCGCCAGCTCCGCCGTCCACGCCTCCACCGCTGCCTTCGCAGCGCCGTAGCTGCCGCCGCCCCGCCGACCCGCGATCGAGCCGAGGGTGATCACGCGACCGTTGTCCACGAGTCTTGGGGCCAGCGCCTCGGTGACCAGCACCGCGCTGACGACGTTGGACTCGTAATTGGCGAGCCACCGCGTCTTGGTGTCGGCGTGGCTGATGACGCCTCCCGCGTTGTTGACCAGAACGTCCACACCAGCCGGAAGATCGGCCAGCACCGCCTGGACCGCGTCGGGGTCGGTGGCGTCGAACGCCACGTGCCGGACGTCCGGGACCTGGGCCAGCACCTCCGCACGGCGCCCGGTGATGGTGACGTCAAGTCCTTGTGCGACAAGCTCCAGAGCGATGGACCGGCCGATGCCGGTGCCACCACCCGTGACCACTGCAGTGCGCATGCTTCCCCCAACGAAGTCGTCAGGCGAGAGCCTGCCACCACCCGTCAACCTCATTCGGCGCGTCCACGTCGACCCGCTCGCCCGGCCGCGGCACCGCCAGCTTCAGACCCCGGGCCTTGGTCTCGCGCCACACCCGGTCGACCGGCTCCGTCCACGAGTGCAGCGCGAGGTTGAACGTCGCCCAGTGCACCGGGATCAGCAGCCCGCCACCGAGATCGTCGAACGCCTGCACGCCTTCCTCCGGGGTCATGTGGATGTCCGGCCACGCGTCCCCATATGCCCCGACCTGCATCAGCACCGCGTCGAACGGCCCGTGAGCGGCCCCGATGGTCTTGTAGCCGGGGAAGTACCCGGTGTCACCGCTGTAGAACACCGAACGGGACCCGCGCGAGATCACCCACGAGGCCCACAACGTCACGTTCCGCTGCACGGACCGTCCGGAAAAGTGTTGCGCCGCAGTGCAAGTGAGCTCAAATCCGTCCACGGAGAAGGACTCGTCCCAGTCCAGCTCGACGATCCGGTCCGCAGGCACGGACCACCGGAGCAGATGCGCCGCCAACCCCAACGGCACCACGAACACACACGACGACGAAGCGACCAACGCGTCCACAGTCGCCATGTCGAGGTGGTCGTAGTGGTCGTGCGAGATCACGACTGCGCTCAGAGCGGGCAAATCCGACAACTCATGTGGAACCGGGTGCAAGCGCTTGGGTCCGACGTGTGCCGAGGGCGAGACGCGGTCGCTCCACACGGGATCCAGGAGAACCGCGGCGCCGTCGATCTCGATCAACGCGGACGCATGGCCGTACCAGGTCACGTGCAAACCGGATGAAACCGGCGCAGCGGGCCCGACCAACGGCACCGCGGCGGACGGCTTGCGGTCCTTGCCGCCGAAGATGAAGTCGCGGACGGAGAAGGAGTCGCGGTCGGGGACCGTGCTGACTTCCTTGTCGTTGTGGAACTTGCCGTCCCGGTAGCGCGGCGATCGCGACATCTCCACGGGGTCGGGCTTGCCGCCCAGCTGTCTGGGCACGTCCCGCAACGCCCACGCCACGCCCGCCAGTCCGAGCAGGCCGGCCAACGCCTTCTTCATCATCGAACCCTCTTCCCTGACCTGTGCCCGGTGCAACGCAGGGAATGGTCGTCGAGTTCCACACCGCCCGCACGACGAAGGGCCCGGCCAGCCGGCCGGGCCCTTCGCGAGAACAGTTATTCCAGGACGATCAGCAGATCTCCGCCCTCGACCTGCTGGGCCCCGCGCAACGCCAGGCGCTGCACCTTGCCCGCCTTCGGAGCGGTGATCGCGGCCTCCATCTTCATGGCCTCGATGGTCGCGACCGTCTGGCCCGCATCGACCGAATCACCCTCGGCCACCGCTGCCGTCACCACGCCGGCGAACGGCGCCGCGACGTGGTTCGGGTTCGTCCGGTCGGCCTTCTCCGCGGCCGGGATGTCCGCCGCCACGGATTTGTCGCGGACCTGGATCGGCCGCAGCTGGCCGTTCAGGGTCGCCATGACCGTGCGGATGCCGCGTGCGTCGGCCTCGGAGATCGCCTCCAGCCCGATCAGCAGTCGCACACCGGGCTCCAGGTCGACGGAGTACTCCTCGCCGGGACGCAGGCCGTAGAAGAAGTCCTTGGAGCGCAACACCGACGTGTCACCGTAGGCGTCGCGGTGAACGCGGAACTCCTTGGTGGGCGCCGGGAACAGCAGCCGGTTCAGCGTCGCCCGCCGGTCGTCGACCAGGCCCGCCTCGTCCTCCGGGGACAGCTCCTCGATCGGCTTCGGCGCCGGACGGCCCTCGAGGGCCTTGCTGCGGAACGGCTCCGGCCAGCCGCCGGGCGGGTCGCCCAGCTCGCCGTGCAGGAAGCCGATCACCGAGGCCGGGATGTCGAACTTGCCGGGGTCCGCCTCGAAGTCCTTCGGTGCCACGCCCGCGCCCACGAGGTGCAGCGCGAGGTCGCCGACGACCTTGGACGACGGCGTCACCTTGACCAGGTGGCCGAGCATGCGGTCGGCGGCCGCGTACATCGACTCGATCTCCTCGAACTTCTCGCCCAGGCCCAGTGCGACGGCCTGGGTGCGCAGGTTCGAGAGCTGACCACCGGGGATCTCGTGGTGGTACACGCGGCCGGTCGGGCCGGGGATGCCGGACTCGAACGGCGCGTAGATCTTGCGCACGGCCTCCCAGTACGGCTCGAGGTCGCACACGTTCTGCAGGTTGAGGCCCGTGCTGTGCTCGGTGTGGTCGGTCAGCGCCACGATCGACGACAGCGGCGGCTGCGACGTCGTGCCCGCCATCGACGCGGCGGCGCCGTCGATCGCGTCCACCCCGGCCTGGATCGAGGCCAGGTAGGTCGCGAGCTGGCCACCGGCCGTGTCGTGCGTGTGGAGGTGGACCGGGAGGTCGAACTCCTTGCGCAGCGCGGAGATCAGCCGTGCCGCGGCGGGTGCGCGCAGCAGACCGGCCATGTCCTTGACGGCCAGCACGTGTGCGCCCGCACCGACGATCTGCTCGGCGAGCTTGAGGTAGTAGTCCAGTGTGTACAGACGCTCGTCCGGGTTGGACAGGTCGCTGGTGTAGCACAGGGCGACCTCGGCGATCGCCGTCCCGGTCTCGCGCACGGCCTCGATCGCCGGGCGCATCTGCTCGACGTCGTTGAGCGCGTCGAAGATCCGGAAGATGTCGATGCCGGTGTTCGTGGCTTCCTGCACGAACGCCTTGGTGACCGCCTCGGGGTACGGCGTGTAGCCGACCGTGTTGCGGCCGCGCAGCAGCATCTGCAGGTTGATGTTCGGCACGGCCTCGCGCAGTGCGGCGAGCCGCTCCCACGGGTCTTCCGCGAGGAACCGCAGCGCCACGTCGTAGGTCGCGCCGCCCCAGCACTCCAGGGACAGCAGCTCCGGCGTCATGCGCGCGACGTGCGGCGCGACGGCGAGCAGGTCCTTGGTCCGCACTCGGGTGGCGAGCAGCGACTGGTGCGCGTCGCGGAACGTCGTGTCCGTGACGCCGACGGCCTTGCTCTCCCGCATCCACCGCGCGAAGCCCTCAGGACCGAGCTCGACGAGCTTCTGCTTGGAACCGGCGGGCGGTTCGGCGTTCAGGTCGATGATCGGCAGCTTCTCGCGCGGGTCCACCGCGGTCGGGCGGGTGCCGTTCGGGTGGTTGACCGTGACGTCCGCGAGGTAGGTCAGCAGACGCGTGCCGCGGTCGGCCGAGTGGCGCGCGGTCAGCAGGTGCGGGCGCTTCTCGATGAACGACGTGGTGACGCGGCCCTCGTAGAAGTCCGGGTCGTCCAGAACCGCCTGGAGGAACGGGATGTTCGTGGACACACCGCGGATGCGGAACTCCGCGATCGCACGGCGCGCACGGGCGACGGCGAGCTCGAAGTTGCGGCCGCGGCAGGTGAGCTTCACCAGCATCGAGTCGAAGTGCGCGCCGATCGCCATGCCCGCGCCGGCCGTGCCGCCGTCGAGGCGGATGCCGGAGCCACCGGGCGAGCGGTAGGCGCTGATCATGCCGGTGTCCGGGCGGAACCCGTTGGCGGGATCCTCCGTCGTGATGCGGCACTGCAGCGCCGCACCGCGCAGCTGGACGGTGTCCTGCGACAGACCGAGGTCGTCGAGCGTCTCGCCGGACGCGATGCGCATCTGCGACTGCACGAGGTCGACGTCGGTCACCTCTTCGGTGACCGTGTGCTCGACCTGGATGCGCGGGTTCATCTCGATGAAGACGTAGTGGCCCTGCGGGTCGAGCAGGAACTCGACGGTGCCGGCGTTGCGGTAGCCGATGTGCCTGGCGAACTTCACCGCGTCGGCACAGATCCGGTCACGCAGCTCGGGCGCCAGGTTCGGCGCCGGCGCGATCTCGATGACCTTCTGGTGGCGCCGCTGCACGGAACAGTCGCGCTCGAACAGGTGGATCACGTTGCCCTGGCCGTCGGCGAGGATCTGCACCTCGATGTGGCGCGGTTCGACCACGGCCTGCTCGAGGAACACCGTCGGATCGCCGAACGCCGACTCCGCTTCACGAGAAGCCGCCTCGAGCGCCTCACGCAACGCGGCCGGGTCGTCGACCTTGCGCATGCCGCGGCCACCGCCACCGGCAACCGCCTTGACGAACACCGGGAAACGCATCGTCTTCGACGCTTCGAGCAGCTCGTCGACGTCCGACGACGGCGCGCTCGACTCCAGCACCGGCAGCCCGGCCTCGCGGGCGGCCGCGATCGCGCGCGCCTTGTTGCCCGTCAGCTCCAGAACCTCGGCGACGGGGCCGACGAACGTGAGACCCGCCTCACGGCAAGCCAGCGCGAGTTCCGGATTTTCGGACAGGAAGCCGTAACCGGGGTAGATCGCGTCGGCACCGGCCTTGCGGGCGGCCTTGATGATCTCTTCGACGGAGAGATACGCGCGCACGGGGTGACCGGGCTCGCCGATCTCGTAAGACTCGTCCGCCTTCAACCGGTGCAGCGAGTTTCGGTCCTCGTGAGGGAAAACGGCGACCGTTCCCGCGCCCAGTTCGTAGGCGGCCCGGAACGCGCGAATCGCGATCTCGCCGCGGTTGGCGACAAGAACCTTGCGGAACATCCGTAGCCCTCCCGGTATTGCTCAGCGGTCAGTTCGGGCACGTTACCGTGCGACTCTTGCCTGTTGGGAGGACTGTCCCACGTGATGGGTGTCATCGTGATCGGTCTTGCTCGTGACAATTCTCGCGTGTGGGGAGCTAGATGGACACCCACCACCCGGTCAGCTGCGGCCGGTAGTGGGATTAACCAGATCGAGTGACGATCTTGGGAAACATCTCGGTAGGGTGAGCCATATGGCCGGGGCTGATGGAGCCGGGCAGCCTACTGCCCGCACACCGCATTTCGACGTTGTCCTTCGTGGTTACAACCAGCGACAGGTGAATGAACGAGTCACTCGCCTCGAGTTCGACCTCAAGAACTCCAACCGCTCCCGAGACGCGGCTGCCGCGCAGGTGGCAGAGCTGACCAAGCTCCTGAACTCGATGCGCGCCGATCTCGACAAGACCAAGATGCAGCTCCACAACCTCGCCAACAGCCCCGTGAGCGCGTCCAACGTCACCGAGCGTGTTCGCGTGATGATGAGCCTCGCCGAGGAAGAGATCGCGGACATCCGCAAGGACGCCCTCGACAAAGCCGCCGCCACGCGCGGCGAGGCCGAGAAGTGGGCGGCCGATCAGCGCGACAGCCACAACCGCCTGCTCGCCGAGACCGAGGCCCGCCGCAAGCAGCTGGAGGTCACCTACCAGCAGCGCCACGCCGAGCTCGACCAGCAGTTCGCCGGCCGCAAGTCCGAGCTGGAGGCCGAGTACGCCGCGTTGCGCACGAAGCTGACCTCCGAGCACGAGGCCCTGGTCGCCGAGGTGCGTGCCGACGCCGAGCGCGTCGCCACCGAGTTCGACAAGAAGTCGGCCGACCTGGACGCCCGTCGCGTGGAGCTCGACGCGAAGTACAAGGCGTACCACGACACGCTCGACAAGGAGTACGACGGCCTCAAGGCGACGCTGACCGCCGAGCACAAGAAGGTGCTCGCGGACGCCCGGTCCGAGGCCGAGCGGATCGCCGCCGAGTCCGAGGTCACGCGGGTCGAGGCGCTGCAGAAGCTCGACGACGCCCTCAAGCTCAAGCAGTCCGAGGCCGAGAAGGCGCTCGCCGACCTCGAGGCCGAGTCGCTCGCCAAAGCCGAGAAGACCACGTCCGACGCGTCCGCGCAGGCAGTTGCCCTGGTCAGCGCGGCGGAGGACAAGGCGGCCACGACCCTGCGCGAGGCGTCCGACAAGGCGGAGGCCACCGTCGCGGACGCCGAGCAGAAGGCGGCTTCGGTGGTGCGCGAGGCCGACGAGAAGGCTTCGACGCTCGTCCGCGACGCCGAGGCCAAGACGTCGGCGCTGGTGCGCGAGGCCGACGAGAAGGCTTCGACGCTCGTCCGCGACGCCGAGGCCAGGACGTCGGCGCTGGTGCGCGAGGCGGAGGAGAAGAGGGCCGCCGCGGTCGCCCAGGCCGACCAGCGCGCCGCCGCCGCGGCCGAGAAGGAAGCGTCACTGCGTTCGGCGCACGACAACCTCGCGACCCAGTTCCACGCCGCCCAGGCAGCGGTGGACGCGGCGATGTCCGTGCTGAAGCCGCTGGACGACGCCGAGAAGGCCGACGAGGACAAGGACAGGGACAAGACCCAGCAGCTGCCCAAGCCGCGCGAGAACTGAGCTCTTTCGATCAGCCGGGGAACGGCGGCAGGCTGCCCGTGGCCCAGCTCGTGTGGCAGCCGCCGTTCGCCGCGTGGTCGCTGGCGAACCCGATGAGCGCCGTGCCGTCCAGCGAGGCCACCGCCGCCGGGTGGTAGTTCGGGCAGTAGTTGTCGCGCGCCCCCGGCACCGGAACCGGCGCGGCGACCTCGTACCAGCCGTCCCTGCCGCCGTTCTCCGAGACGAAGACCGTCCTGCCGTTGCCGGGGTCGACCTTGCCGTCCTTGGACATCAGCATCTGCCCCATGAGAATCACCCGGCCCTCAGGCGTGCCGTTGGGCGCGAGGGCGATCGACGGCGTGTGCGCGAAGTACTTGCCGTCTTTGGTCGTCGGCCTGGTCCCGGACCAGGCCGGATCACCCCAGCCGACGCCGTCGGGCGAAGTGCGGTGGTACGCCTCGCAGAAGTACTGGTTCGGCTGCGCGCAGATCTCGTACATCATGTAGTACTGGCCCGTCGGCAGCCTCTTGACCTGCGCCATCCCCGGCCGCAGCCCCTTCTGGCGCATCGCGACGACCTTCTCCTTGGCCGACCAGCCGACCCCGTCGGCCGAGACGGTGCGCCCGATGTACTGGCTGTGCCCGGGGTCCGTCTCGTCGGCGAAGTAGCAGTTGAGCCGGCCTCGGGCGTCGACCGACAGATCCGGCTCCCACAGCCCGCCCAGAGGTTTGGCCCGCGCGCACTCGGACAGGTACGTCCACGTCTCGCCGGCGTCCGCGCTGCGCCAGATCCGCGCCTTCAGCGTCTCTTCCTTGATGCCCACCGAGCCCACCCACAGCACCGTGCCGGCGGGCATGGCGCCGACCTGGCTCGGCAGCTCGAACAGGTGCCCGCAGCAGGTCGCGTACGTGCTCGCGGTGTCGGTGAAGGCGGCGATCCGCTTGAACTTCTTGCCGGCCCGGCCGGCGCGAAGAATGTCCACGACGTGGTTGCCGTGCAGCGCCAGCAGGATGGATCCCCGCTGGGGGCCGTGCTCCAGGCGGATCGCGTGGGGGTAGCGGGACTCTTCACCGGTCAGCACGACGGGGTCCGCGAGGGCCGGCGCCTGGTTTGCGACGGCGAGAACGGCGACGAGCGCGGTGATGATCAGGCGGCGCACGGATGGGAACGTACGACGCCGGCCGGACAGATCCGGCACCTGCCACGCGGACACCTTCAGGTGATGTCGTGACCAGGCCGCATCCTGCCTAGGCCTTCTCCAGGAAGTCCGCCCTCTCCTCCGTCAGCAGCGTCGCCACCATCCCCGCGAGCCCGGGGTGCTTCGCCAGGTCCGGATCCGCGTCCACCACCAGCTGAGCCGCCACGCGGGCGTCCGCGATGATGTCCTCGTCGCGCAACAGCGAGAGCATCTTCAGGCCCGAGCGGCGGCCGGACTGCGCGGCGCCCAGGATGTCGCCCTCGCGGCGCAGTTCGAGGTCGAGCTGGGCGAGTTCGAAACCGTCCAGAGTGGACTCGACGGCGCGCAGGCGTTCCATGGTCGCGGTCATCTCGGGCATCTCCGTCACCAGCAGGCAGAGGCCGGGCGCGCTGCCTCGGCCCACGCGGCCGCGGAGCTGGTGCAGCTGCGAGACGCCGAAGCGGTCCGCGTCCATGATGGCCATGACGGTGGCGTTCGGGACGTTGACGCCCACCTCGATGACGGTGGTGGCGACGAGCACCTGGACCTGGTTGGCCGAGAAGGCGCGCATCACGGCGTCCTTCTCGTCGGACGGCATGCGGCCGTGCAGGATTTCGATGCGCAGGCCGCGCAACGGGCCCTGCGCCAGCATGTTCGCCACGTCGACCACGGACAGGGCCGGGCGCTTGTCCTCGTCCTCGGACTTCGCCGGCTCCTCGTCGCCGATGCGCGGGCAGACGAAGTAGGCCTGGTGGCCGGCGGCGACTTCTTCGCGCACGCGGGCGAACGCGCGGTCGAGCCACGTCGGCTTCTCGCGCACGGGCACCACGGAGGTCTTGATCGGCGAGCGGCCGCCGGGCAACTCGCGCAGCGCGGACACTTCGAGGTCGCCGTACACGGTCATGGCCACCGTGCGCGGGATCGGTGTCGCGGTCATCACCAGCACGTGCGGGTTTTCCCGTTCACCCCGCGCACTAAGAGCGGCGCGTTGCTCGACGCCGAAGCGGTGCTGTTCGTCCACCACGACCAGGCCCAGCGAGTAGAACTCGACCTTCTCCTGGATGATCGCGTGCGTGCCGACGACGATGCCCGCCTCGCCGGTCACGATGTCGAGCAACGCCTGGCGCCGCTGCGCCGTGTTCATCGAGCCCGTCAGCAACGTCACGCGTGTGGCGTCCTCCGCGCCGCCCAGCTGACCGGCTTGGGCGAGGTCGCCGAGCATCTCCTGCAACGAGCGAGCGTGTTGTGCCGCAAGGACTTCGGTGGGTGCGAGCATCGCGGACTGACGGCCCGCGTCGACGGCCTGGAGCATTGCTCGCAACGCGACCATCGTTTTGCCCGAGCCGACCTCGCCTTGCAGCAGGCGGTTCATCGGCACGACGGACGTGATGTCGGTGGCGATCTGCTCGCCGACCTCCACCTGGCCGTTGGTGAGCTTGAAGGGCAGCCGCGCGTCGAACGCGTCCAGGATGCCGCCGGACCGGCGCGCGCAGGACGGTGCCGGGCGGGCCGTGGACGCCTTGCGGCGCTGGGCCAGGGCCAGCTGCACGGCCAGCGCCTCGTCCCACTTCAACCGCAGCTGCGCCACGGAGATCTCCGCCCAGCTCTCCGGCCGGTGGATCGCCCGCAGGGCGGATTCCAGCCCGATCAGGCCGTGCTCGGCGCGGAAGTCGGAGGGCAGCGGGTCCTCAGGCACGCCGTCCCAGATCTCCAGCAGCTGCTTCACGCAGTTCGCGATGTTCCACGTGTTGATGTGCTGCGAGGCCGGGTAGACGGGCAGGAACGTCTGCAGGAACGATGATCCGTCCTGCTCCGCGGTCAGGATCTCGAACGCCGGGTGCACCAGCTGCAGGTTCTGGCGGTAGCGGCCGACCTTGCCCGCGAACAGGGCGCGCGTGCCCGGCAGGAGTTCCTGCTCGGCCACGAACGCCACCTTGCCGAAGAACACCAGGTGCAGCTCGGAGGTGCCGTCGGTGATCACGGCCTCGGTCATGTGGCCGTGCCGCGCCTTCATCCGCCTCTTGGTGCACTTGCGGACCTCGGCCTGCACGGTGACGTGCTCGTCGATTTCCAGCGAGCGGATGTCGGTCAGCTTCCCGCGCTCGTCGTACCGGCGCGGGTAGTGGCGCAGCAGGTCACCGACCGTCGTGAGGCCGAGGCCGGTCTCCAGTGCGTCGGCGGTCTTCTTGCCGAGCAACGGCTGCAGCTTGTCGTCGAAGGAGATCATCGCGCCCTATTGAACTACTCGACACCGACAAAAATGACCGCGTCCGGCTGACCGCCCGGATACGCCGTCACTTCCACCTCCGGATGGGTGACCCGCAGGTGGTCCTCGAGCACGTCCACCAAACCATCCGGACTGTCCGCGCCCAAAATCACGGTCACCAGCTCGCCGCCGCCGTTGAGCATGCGGTCGACCAGCCGGCAGGACAGGTCCATCAACGTCTCCGGCGACGCGGGACCTGGCTCGATCAGCACGACCTCGCCGTCCAGCATGCCCAGCAGGTCGCCCGGCTGGCAGCGGCCGACCCACGTGATGGCCTCGTCGGCGGCGATCGAGAGCTCACCGCGACGCGTGGCGGCAGCGGCCTCGGCCATCGCGACAACGTCGTCACCGGCACGCCTGGACGGGTCGTGCACCGCCAACGCCGCGAGTGCCTGCACGGGCGAGAACGTCGGCACCACCACTACGTCCTGCCCTGCGGCCTGTGCGTACGCCACGGCCTCCTCGAGCGCCTCGCGGATGTCCGGATCGCCAGGTAGTACGGCGACGTGGCGCGCGCGCGTCGACACGATGGACGACAACAGGTCCGTGGGCGTCGCCGAAGTAGTAGCGAGGTCGAACACCGCGGCACCTTCCGCACGGAACAGGTCCACGGCGCCGCTCACCACCACCACGATCGCCCGGTCGCGCACGAACCGTGAAGCCTGCGCGGCGATCTGGTCGGCGAACCGCGCCACCGTGATGCGGTGCGGACGCCCAGCGCGCACACCCGCCTCGATCGCCGCACCGATGTCGTTGCAGTGCACGTGCACGGTCCACAAAGAAGCACCGTCGCCCACGACAGACACGCAGTCGCCGAGCATGTTCAACGACGCACGCAGCTCCACGACCGCGTCCTCCGAGGTGTCGTCGAGCAGGTACATGACCTCGTACTCGAACTCCGACGACCCGCTCTCGCGCGCGGTCGTCAGCGACTCGGGCGTGCGCGGCAGCAACGGCGCGTCCATCGGGGTTTCCACGGTCTGACCGGTGATCACCGCGGCCAGTGTGTCCAACAACACAACGAGGCCGCGCCCGCCGGCGTCCACCACTCCTGCTTTGGCCAGCACGGCCAGCTGACGAGGCGTGTCAGCCAACGCGACGGCACCCGCGCGCGAGGCCGCCAGCACCACCTCGTCGAGTTCGTCGGACGGGCAGTCACGCGCGGCCTCGGCGGCAGCGTGCAGCACTGACAGGACCGTGCCGGCCACCGGCTTGGACACAGCGGCCGTGGCGAGCTCGTCAGACCGTTGCAGGCCCTTGCGCAGCGCCGAGCCGGTGACGAGGGACACCTCCTGCACGGTCTCCGCCAGCCCCCTGAGCACCTGGGACAGGATCACGCCGGAGTTGCCGCGCGCCCCCGCGAGCGCGCCTCGGGCCAACGCGGACAGCGCGTCACCCACCGTGGAGATCGGCGACCGCAGCAGTGCGTCGAGGGCCGACTGCATCGTGTGCAGCAGGTTGGTGCCCGTGTCACCATCGGGCACGGGGAAGACGTTGATCTGGTCGATGGACTCCCGATTGGCGTCCAACGACCGCACGCATGCGTCCGCCCACCTGCGCACCGCGACCGCATCCATGACCTGCATGGCGGCGAGAGTATCCACCCGGTTTGGTCGCGAGTGAGGCCACCGGCTACCCTGATTGGGTTGCCGTGCCCGGTTGAGGCTTGTGCACGCTTGCGCGCCCACCGGGACGCGAGACTTACCGCTTGAGGAACCTGAAGGAGTGGCTGACGTGGCTGCCGTGTGCGACGTCTGTGGCAAGGGGCCGGGCTTCGGCCATTCGGTTTCGCACTCCCAGCGGAAGACGAACCGCCGCTGGAACCCGAACATCCAGTCTGTGCGCGCCAAGGTTTCGGCCTCGCAGCGCCAGCGGATCAACGTGTGCACGTCCTGCCTGAAGGCCGGCAAGGTCGTGCGCGGCTGATCACCGCCACAGTTCGTTTTTAGTTCAGGAAGAGCCCGGCTTCGGCCGGGCTCTTCTGCTTTTCCGGAAAGTTCACGGAAAAACCCAGTCAAGACGTGTAGTTGACTCGCCAATCAAGACGATGTTGAAACAATCCCGAACCTGCCCTTACGTTGGTTGAGTGCGAGTCCTGGTGACAAGCTGTCCGGGTTACGGGCACCTGTATCCACTTATTCCACTCAGCTGGGCGTTGACCAACGCCGGGCATGACGTGCTGCTCGCGCTGCCTGACCGGTTCGCGCAGGTGGGAGCCGCTACCGGGCTACCGGCCGCAGCGGTGGGCGAGGTGTCCATCCGGACTGTCTTCGCGAACTCGAATCACGCACTTTATTCCGAAAATGTGACCGAGGCTCTGATCGAGCACGTCACCGAGCATTACGCGAAAATCGCCCATTTCACGGTCCCGAGCGTGATCGATCTGGCCGAGAGATGGCGACCGGATGCCGTAATGCACACACCGTGGGAGTACGCGGGGCCGATCGCCGCCGCACGACTCGGGATTCCGCTCGTCCGGCACACCTGGGGTGTCGCGCTGCCGCCCGAGCTGGCCGCCGCGGAGGCCGTCACGCTCGAACCGGTGCACCGCGAGTGGGGATTCCCGGACGACCCGGCGCTGCTCGTGGACGTCTGCCCGCCGTCACTTCAGTACCCGGACGCGCCGGAAGGCCTGCCGATGGCCTACACCGCCTACAACGGCTCAGGTGTGCTCCCCGCGTGGCTGTTCGAGCCACGCACGAGGCCGAGGATCTGCGTCACGCTCGGCAGCGTGCCCGTCCCAGGTGGCGAACACGACCGTGTGCTGCGCACGGTTCTCGCAGGACTCAAGACCATCGACGCCGACGTGTTGGTGATCACGGGCGGCGGCGCGCTCGACCCCGGCACCGTCCCCGCCAACGCTCGCGTCGTCGACTGGGTGCCGCTCAACCAGGTGCTCCGGGTGTGTGACGCCGTGATCCATCACGGCGGGTCGGGCACGACCATGACCTCGCTGCACGCGGGACTGCCCCAGCTGGCCCTGCCGCAGATGTGTGACCAGCACCGCCACGCCGACCGCGCGGAAGCGGTCGGCGCCGCAAGCAAGCTGCTCGGAGACGACGTCACCGCGGACATCGTCCGCGACCACGCCCGCCGGATGCTCGACGATCCAGCGCCGCGCGTGGCCGCGGAGAAGATCCGCGACGAGATGCGGGCACTGCCGCCACCCGCAGCCGTCGTCTCGACTCTCACCCAACTCGTGGAGGCGACATGAAGACAGTGGTGGTGACGGGCGCGGGCGGGTTCATCGGCTCGCACGTCGTGGAAACCCTGCTGAGCACCAACGCCCGTGTAGTCGCCTTGTACCGCACGGATCCACCGCCGTTCACCGCGCCGAATCTCCAGACGTTCCCGCTCGATCTGCGCGACGAGAACGAACTGCGCGCGGTCCTGCGGTACGCGGCACCCGGCGCGGACACGGTGATCCACACCGCCGCGATGGACGGCAACGCGGCGTTCAAGCGCGACAACACCGCCCTGATCTTCGACACGAACCTGCGCATCGGCTCGAACGTGCTCAACTGCGCCCGCGAAACCGGTGTCGGGAACATCGTGCTGGTCAGCTCCGCCGAGGCGTCCGTCGAGTCGGACAACGGTTACGCGCTCTCGAAGTCCGTGGTCGAACTGCTGGCAGAGCAGTACCGCAAGCAGTACGGCATGCGGATCTTCCTGCCGCGCCCGTCGAACGTCTACGGTCCGCGGGACAAGGTCGACAGGGTGATCCCGGCGATGATCACCAGGATCACCTCCGGTCAGGACGTCGAGATCTGGGGCGACGGCTCGCAGACGCGGTCGTTCGTCCACGTGCGCGACGTCGTGACCGCGATGCTGGAGATGGTCGCCCAGGACGCCGACGACGTGCTGACCGTGGCGTCCCGCGAGACCATCTCGATCCTCGAACTGGCTCGGACGTTGTGCGCGCTCCTGGACGTGCCCGAGCGTGTGCGGCTCGATCTCACCAAACCGACCGGCGCGCCCCCTCGCCCGTTCGACACCACGCGGATGTACCAGCTGGTCACACCACGGGCGCTGCGTCAGGGGCTTGGCGAGACAGTGTCCTGGTACCGGTCCACGTCACCGTTGGCGGCCTGACGGCGCAGGGCTCGGTGCACGAACACCAGGCACGCGACACCGCTGAGCAACGCCCCGGTGCCGCCCAGCGCGAACACCGCCCGAGGCCCCATGAACAGCAACAACAGGCCTGCGGTGGCCGTGCCGAGCAGGTTCGCGCCGGTCACCATCGACCCAACGGCGGCGAACGCCCGCCCGCGCATCTTCTCGGGCGTGCGCAGCCGGACGATCGCGTTCACCGCGACGTTGTCCACGCCGTTCGACACACCACCGATCAACCAGCCGATCCCGGCCGCCACGACGAACGGGAAGGTGGCCGGAATCAGCACCGCGATGCCCGTGGTGATGCCGGTGATCGCGAGCGCGTACGCCACCTGGGGAACGGTCGTCAGCCGCGCGGACAGCCTGTTGCCGACGATCACGCCGATCATCCAGCACGCCTGCATCGCACCCAGCAGGAACTCGTCGCCGTGCAACACGAACCGCACGAACGCGGGGTCGGCCACGTTGATCACCACAACGGCGCCGACGAAGCACGCCAGCCCGAGAATCGCCGCGAACAACACGGGATCGCGCCGCACGTGGCGAATGCCGGCCAGCGCGCTCGGCCGCTTCTCGTGTTCGCCGGACGGCCTGCGTTCCGAGCGCACGAACGCCAGCAGCGCGGCGAAAACGATGAATGTGCAGCCGTCGATGAGCATCGCCGAGGCGTGACCGAAGAACCCGGCCAGCAACGCGCCACCGGTCACGCCCGCGATGTTGCCGATGCTGCGCGAGGTGCCGAGCCACGCATAACCGCGCGTCGCTTCTTCTTCGCCCGCGATGTGCGGCATCAACGAGGAGGTGGCCGGCTGGGCGACGGCACGACCGCAGCCGGACAGGAACACCAGGGCCACGACGAACACGGGCTGACCCATCAACGGCGCGATGGCGGCGATCGCGGCGCCCTGGAACAGCAACGCGATGATCAGCAGGCGGCGGTTGGGCAGTCTGTCCACAAGGACACCGGCCAGCGGTGCGCCGAGCACGAGCGGCAGCAGTTCCGCGACCAGGATCGCGGCGACGAGCAACGAGCTGATCGGCGTCGCCCAGAACAACAGGACGAGCAGCGACAACGCGTTGCCGAACTCGGAGACGGCCGCTCCCGCGGCCGTCAGCCAGAGATCTCGTCTTGGGTGCGGAACTACGGAAGCTTCCAGTCGATCGGGTCGGCGCCCTGCTTCTCCAGCAGTTCGTTGGCGCGGCTGAACGGCTTCGAGCCGAAGAACCCGGCGTGCGCGGAAAGCGGCGACGGGTGCGCGGATTCGATGGCGGGCAACGGTTCCAACAAGGGGCGCAGGTTGCGGGCGTTGCGGCCCCACAAAATGGAGACAAGAGGTGCGTCGCGAGCGGCCAGCGCCTTGATCGCCTGCTCGGTCACGGCCTCCCAGCCCTTGCCCTGGTGGGAGTTCGCCTTACCGGGCTGCACGGTGAGCGCCCTGTTGAGCAGCAGCACACCGCGCTCGGACCACGGCGTGAGGTCGCCGTTGGAGGGCAACGGGTGACCGAGGTCCTCCGCGTACTCCTTGTAGATGTTCACCAGCGACTTGGGGATCGGCCGCACGTCAGGGGCCACCGAGAACGACAGGCCGACCGCGTGGCCGGGCGTCGGGTACGGGTCCTGTCCGACGATCAGCACCTTCACCTGGTGGAACGGCTGCTGGAACGCTCGCAGCACGTTCTCACCCGCCGGCAGGTAGGTGCGGCCGGCGGCGACCTCCGCGCGCAGGAACTCACCCATGGCGGCGATCTGGTCAGCAACGGGGGCGAGAGCTTCAGCCCAACCGGCTTCGACAACTTCGTTGAGGGGACGAGCCACGGCTGTGAACCCTATCTCACTCAATCCAGCCGACGGAGCTTCTCCCGGTACAAGGCGATGTTCTGAACGTATTTCTCTACGATGAATGCCCAGGCCTGTTCTGGCACAACATGTCCGGGACGCTCGCGAGCAGGAACTCCCAGCACCATCGAACGTTCGCGGACGTGGCCGTCGAACGAGACCACCGCGCCGGCGCCGACAATCGCGCCCTTTTCCACGATGGAACCGTTGAGTACCACCGAACCCGAGGCGATCAGGCAGTCGTCCGCGACGGTCGCGCCCTCGATGTGCACGTTGTGGCCGATGACGCACGACGAACCGATGTGCACCGGGTGGACCTCGGTGCAGTGGATCACCGTGCCGTCCTGGACCGACGTGCGCTCGTCGACGACGATGCGCCCGTAGTCGCCGCGCAGCACGGCTTGCGGCCACACCGACGAGAACGCGCCGATGCGCACGTCACCGATCACCGTCGCATCCGGGTGCACGTACGCGTCCGGGTGGATCTGCGGCGTGTAGTCCCCCAACGCATAAATGGCCATGCGCCCGAACCTACAACGACTTCCCGAAGCAGCGGCTCTCCGGGTGGTCCCGGTACACGCCGAAGTTGTCGATCTGCTCGTACCCGCTGGAGGTGTACAGGCTGATCGCCTCCGGCTGGCGGAGACCGGTTTCGAGCACCATCCGCGCCAGGCCCCCCTCGCGCGCGGTCTGTTCCAGGTGGGCGAGAACCAACCGGGAGAGGCCCTTGCCGCGCACGGAGTCGACGACGTACATCCGCTTGATCTCGGCGGCGCCGTCGAGTTCGGGGTTGATGCGCCAGCCACCGCACGCGACGGGCACGCCGTCGAGGTAGCCGATCACGAAGTAGCCGAGCGGTGCGGCGAACTGCGCCGGGTCGACCGGCGTGACGTCGACGTCGCCGTAGCGTTCGACGTAGACCTGCTGCAGGTCAGCGATCATCTTGACCGAGTCTGGATGGTCATACGTCCGCGTGCATAGTTCCACATCGACCAGTTTACGCGCGCCAGTGCTCCCAGCCAGGAGGTTTTTCGTAAACCCTCCCGTCGACCGTCACACCCTCGCCCGCGCGAACCGTGCCGATGGTCGTCCAGTTCTCCGGAACCGACTTGGGGCCGGGAAACGTCGCCGCGAGCGCGTGATCCTCGCCTCCCGTCAACGCCCAGTGCCGCGCGTCACCGCCGAGCGCCGACGCGACGTCGAGCAGACGCTGGTGCAGCGGCAGGAGTTCGGTGCGGATGTCGATCGCGACGCCGCTGGAGTCCGCGATGTGGCCGAGGTCCTGCAGCAGTCCGTCCGAGACGTCGATCATCGAAGTGGCGCCGGCCTCCGCGGCCCTGGGGCCCTCCTCGTACGGCGGCTCCGGCGTGCGCTGGGCGTTCACGATGCCCACCGGGGAACGGAAACCGCGCCCCAGCACGGCCAGTCCCGCGGCCGCCCAGCCGAGTCTTCCGCTCACCGCCACGACGTCCCCGACGAGCGCGCCGGACCTCGTGACCGGCTCGAGCCCGTTCATGTCACCCATGGCCGTGATCGAGATCACCAGCGTGGCGGAGCTGACCATGTCGCCGCCGACGATGCCCGCGCCGGCCATCGCCGCCTCCTGCCAGAGTCCCGACATGATCCCCTCGACCGTCGCCGCGGGAGTGTCCGGCGGGCACGCGATCCCGACGAGCAGACCGGACGGCAACGCTCCCATCGCGACGACGTCCGCGAGGTTCACGGCGGCCGCTTTTCGGCCCACCTGCTCGGGACTGGACCAGTCGAGTCTGAAGTGGACACCTTCGACCAGCACGTCCATGGAGGCCACGACCCTGCCGTCCGGAACGGCGACCACAGCCGCGTCGTCACCGGGACCGAGGATGGTCGTCTCGGGTTGCGCCCGACCGGTCGTCACCCGATGGATGAGATTGAACTCACCCACGGCGGCGACCGTCTCCGCGTCGCGCGGCGGCTCCGGACGCAAAGTTGCCTCCCAATCTGAGCATTCGGAACCCCAACTGGGGTACGTTGCGTGACACGTTCCTACCTCGACCCAACCTGTCGCGACGAAGGGGCACGCCGTGGTGCATGCATACATCCTCATCCAGACCGAGGTCGGCAAGGCCGCCGCAGTCGCCTCCGAGATCTCCGGAATCACCGGCGTAGCAACCGCAGAAGACGTCACCGGTCCTTACGACGTCATCGTGCGCGCCGAAGCGGAGACCGTCGACCAGCTCGGCCAGCTCGTGGTCGCGCGGATCCAGAACGTCGAGGGAATCACCCGGACGTTGACCTGCCCGGTGGTGCATCTCTAGCTCGTGTTGTCATAACTGGGTGACTCAGCAGGAATCCACGTCGGCGCTGTCCCGGCCGCTGCTCGCGGCGGTCGGGCTCGCCGTGCTGCTCGCCATCGGTGTCGCCACGCTCGGTCTAGTGCTGGGCACGGGAAACCAGACGCAGGACGTACCCGGTCGCACGGGTCCCCTCGCGCTGGTCTCGATCGACGCACCGGACGCGGGCTCACCGACGTGCGTGTCGCTGATCGAGAAGCTGCCGGTGGGGCTGCCGTCCGGGAAGGACATGCTGCCGCGCCGGGAGCTCGCCTCGCCCGCGCCGCTCGCCACCGTCGCGTGGGGTGACGCCGAACACGATCCGGTGGTTCTGCGGTGCGGGATGCCGCGGCCGTCCGAGCTGTCGGCGACCTCGCAGCTCCGGGTGATCTCCGACGTGCAGTGGTTGCAGCTGCCCGGTTCCGGCAGCTCGACGTGGGTGATCGTGGACCGCGAGGCGTACGTGGCGCTGACGGTGCCCGACGACGCGGGCACCGGACCGTTGCAGGACATCTCCACGACGGTGCGCGACCTGCTGCCGAAGCAGCCGGTGAAGGCCGGGCCCTAACGGAGGCCTGAGCCGCGCGCGATCGCCGTCTCGATCAGGGTGGTCAGCAGGGTCGAGAAGTCGATGCCGGTCGCCTCCCACGCCTTGGGGTACATGGAGATCGGCGTGAAACCGGGCATGGTGTTGAGCTCGTTGACGATGAGCTCGTTCTGCTCGGTGAGGAAGAAGTCCACCCTGGACAGACCCTGGCAGTCGAGCGCCTTGAACGCGACGACGGCCATCTCACGCAGCTGCGCGGTGATGTCGTCGTCGAGCTTCGCGGGGATGTCTGCCTCGTAGGAGTCGTTGACGTACTTGGCCTCGAAGTCGTACCAGTCGGCGCCCGTGCCGACCGGACGCAGCTCGGCGGGCAGCGAGGCCTCGACGCGGCCGTCCGGGAACTCCAGCACCGCGAGTTCGATCTCGCGCACGTTGGGCACGGCGGCCTCGATGATGACCTTCGGGTCGTGCTGGCGCGCCTCGAAGATCGCGGCGTCCAGGTCAGCCCAGTCGTTCACCTTGGAGATGCCGACGGACGACCCGGCGCGCGACGGCTTCACGAACACCGGCAGCCCGAGGTGCTCGCGCTCGTCGAGGGTCAGCGTGGTGGCGGCGCGGTCGAGCGCGACGAACTTGCCGACCGGCAGGCCCTCGGCCTCGAGGATCTTCTTGGCGAAGACCTTGTCCATGGCGGCGGCGCTCGCGAACACGCCCGGCCCGACGTACGGGAGACCGCCGAGTTCGAGCAGACCCTGGATCGTGCCGTCCTCACCCCACGCGCCGTGCAGCAGCGGGAAGACCACGTCCACGTCCTGGAGCGCGACGCCCGGCTCGATCGGGGTGATGTCGGCCTTGTTGCGCAGCGTGGGGAGGTTGCCGGCGCCCGATTCCAGCGCGTTCGGGTCCGTGCCGAGCGCCCACTGCCCCTGCGGCGTGATGCCGACCGGCACCACCTCGAAGCGGTCCGCGTCCAGGTAGGGCAGGACGCTCTTGGCGGACTGGCAGGAGACCTCGTGCTCGGAGCTGCGGCCGCCGAAGACCACGGCCACCCTCGTCTTGCGCTGCGTCATGCGGGCGACCCTACCCGTTTGGGCGATTGTGCCTACTCGCCAGTTGGAGGTCGCGGCGCGTAGCGGATCTCCGGAAACGGCCAGTCGTTGACGAGCCAGGTGGAAACCGCGTCGTAGAGCGGCTTGTCCAGGTCAGCCCGGTCGGCACGCACCCAGGAGTGCACGTCCGCCACGGTGCGGTCGTCGCGCAGCGGGTAGATGTACACGCAGCCGATCACCTCCTCCTCGTCGACCACCGAGTAGGTGAACCCTGCCCGCGGTCGTTGTGCCGCGGGCCGAGGGGCTCCAGGCGGAACGACTCCGTGGTGAGCTCGCGCGGGACCACGAAGTCGTCGGGGACGAAGGGGGTCATCGGCTCAGCAATTCCGTGAGCACGGGCAGGGCGTTGACGAGTTGCTCGCGCGAGCACGCGCTGTATCCGATGACGAGCCCGTGCAGCTTGGCCCGGTTCACGTAGTGCCGCGCCAGCCCGTCGACCCGCAGGCCGCGTTCGAGCGCCATTCTCATGAGCTCGCGCTCCTGTTCGGCACTGGGCAGCAACACCACGACGTGCGCGCCCGCGTCGTCGCCGAGCACCTTGATACCCGCGTCGGCGAACGTGTCGATGATGAGCGCGCGCCGTTCGGACAGCTCTCGGCGCAGCTTGCGCAGGTGCCGGCCGAGGTCGCCCATGCGGGCCAGCTCGACGACGACCCGCTGTCCCGCGGCCGCCGGGCTGGTACCGGTCAGGTCACGGTGTTCGAGCACGGCCGTGGCGATGTGCTCGGGGGCGACCATCCAGCCCGCGCCCAGCGTCGGGGTGAGGATCTTGCTCGTGGTGCCGAGGTGGACCACGACGTCCGGGGCCAGCGCGGCCAGTGACGGCAGCGGCGCCACGTCATATCGGAGCTCGCCGTCGTAGTCGTCCTCGATGACCAGCCAGCCGTCCCGTCTCGCCCGCTCGACCAGCGCGACCCTGCGCCCGGCCGACATGCGCCCGCCGAGCGGGTACTGGTGGGCGGGCGAGCAGTAGACGGCTTTCACGCCGGCCGGCACGGCGTCCGGGAGCAGCCCTTCGGCGTCGACGGCCGCCTGCACGACCTTGAGGCCGGCGGCGCGGAAGACGCCCACCGCCCGTTGGTAGCCGGGTTCCTCGACGGCCACGGCGTCGCCGCGCTGGAGCACCGCGACCGCGATCTCGGTCAGCACCGCCGTGGTGCCGCCGGTGGCCAGAACGGGGTCGGCGTTGACGGCCAGCCCGCGGTGGCGCAGCAGGTGTTCGGCGATGGCCTCGCGGTAGTCGGACAGCCCGGCGCGTTCGGGTCGGAACAACGGTGGGGTGTCGGCCGCGGCCCGCCATGCCCTCCGCCAGGCCGCGCGATCGAGGCCGCTCGCCCACGGTGCGCCGGTGCCCAGGTCGACGAAGTCGGTGATGGCGGGCACGACCGGCTTGCGCGAACGTTTGCGCAACGGGCCGGGCGGCGTCGTCGTGACGTAGGTGCCGGAGCCGTGGCGACCCGCGATCCAGCCTTCCGCGTGCAGTTGCTCGTAGGCGGCGGCGGTGACCGTGCGGGAAACTTGGAGGCTCTCGGCCAACGCCCGTGTGGACGGGAGCCGGTCGCCCGCGCGCAGCCTGCCCTCGGAGGCGGCGGAACGCAGGGCGTCGGCCAGCTGGACGGCGAGTGGTTCGGGCGACTCGCGGTCGAGTGCGACGGGGAGCGCGGTCTCAGCCACGGCCGGCCGCCCATGCTCGCGCAGGCGTCCCCCCGCGAAGGGGACCCCTTGTTTCAATTCTCCCAGACAGCACCGACACTCCCAGCGGGCCTGAGGCGCAAAGTGGCCTTCTCAAATCGACGGATACTGGCGCTTCAATGATGCCACTTCTGCCGTCACAGTAGGAGCATGACCGCTGAAACGCAGCTCTCCCCCACCCCGCGCAGCACCGTCGTCCGCGGCAAGAAGCGAGCCGTCGAAGACCGCCAGGTGCTCTACGACATCCTCGACGCGGGCCTGGTCTGCCATCTCGCCGTGGAGGTCGACGGGGCGCCGTTCCTCATCCCCACCGCGTACGGGCGGGACGGCAACCGCATCTTCCTGCACGGGTCGACGGGCTCACGGTCCATCAGGAGCATGCTGGAAGGCAAGCAGGTTTGCGTCGCGGTCACGCTCGTGGACGGCGTCGTCTACTCGCGGTCGGTGTTCCACCACTCGATGAACTACCGGTCGGCGATCATCCACGGCACCGCCAACATCGCCGAGGACGCCGAGCACGCGCTGCGCACGATCGTCGAGCACGTCACGCCGGGCAGCTGGGACTACGCGCGTCAGCCGTCCAAGAAGGAGCTCGCGCAGACCGCCGCGCTGGAGATCGACCTCACCGAGGCGAGCGTCAAGGTGCGTGACGGCGGGCCTGGCGAGGAGCCGTCAGACCTCGAAGCCAACCTGGTGTGGGCCGGGCACATGCCGCTCATCCAGACGTGGGGTGCGCCGGTGCCGCACGAGACGGACAAGGGCATCCCGCCGCACGTCAGCGCACGGGGCCGTTGACCGGGTCGTAGCGGTAGGGGGTCATGGCGCGTGTGCCGTGGCGGTACACGTGGAGCGACACGGCCGGGTCGACGCCGTCGTTGCGCACCTGGTGCACGTAGCCAGGCCCCCACACGCGTGACTGACCGGCGTGAAGTGAGTGCACGACCTGGATGCGCGTGGTCACGACCTCGGTCAGAAGGCCGCTCACGACCGTGAACGCGCCGGAGGTGGTGTCGTGGTCGTGCAGCGACGCGGTCTGACCAGGGAGCCAGCTCATCAGCCAGATCTCCTGGTCGTCGGTCTTGTCGACCAACGCCGAGAAGCGCTCTTCCGGGTCGTACCGGAGCAGGTGCTTCCAGCGATCGCGGTCGGCCGCCCACGCCAAAGCCACCCGGACGGGGTGCAGGAGCGCGGTGTTTTCAGGCAGAACGGTGCTGTTCTCGGGAACGGCGAACATCGGGGAAAACAGTCCTAACCGTGGCGAATGCGCGAAAAGAGGACGCGGGACTATCGCCAGGTACAACACAGAGCAGTGAAGGACATGCGGAAGAGGGTCCCGGAACCGGGACCCTCCGTCAATCCAGTCCCAAAGCGTGGGACACGTCCGCGACGAGGTCCCGCGTGTCCTCACAGCCGGCCGAGAAACGCACCAGGCCCTCGGGCACCGGGTCGCCGAACTGCGCGCGCCGGTCGGCCGTGGAGTGCAGGCCGCCGAACGACGTCGCCGCCGACACGAGCTTCGAGCGCGCCAGGAACTTCTCCACCGCCGCGACCGATTCCAGCTCGAACGTCAACACGCCGTTGAACCGCCGCATCTGCTGCGCCGCCACGAGGTACGCGGGGTCTTCCGGCGCACCGGGCCAGCGCAGGCCTTCGACCCGGCCCTTGAGCAGCGCGTAGATCGCCTCCGCGTTCTCCGCCTGCCGCGCGAGCCGCAGGTCCAAGGTTCCCAGGCCGCGCAACGCGAGCCACGTCTCGAACGGCCCGGGGATCGCGCCGTTCAACGTCCGCGAGTCGCGCACCCGAGCGGCCAGCTCGGGAGAAGCCACCGTCACGTGTCCGAAAAGGACATCGCTGTGGCCGGCGACCGCTTTGGTGTCGGACGCGACCACGATGTCCGCGCCGAGCTCCAGCGGCCGTTGCCCCAACGGCGTCGCGGTCGTGTTGTCCACGGCCAGCAACGCGCCCACCGCGTGCACCCGAGCGGCGAGATCCGCGATGTCGCACACGTCCAGGCCGGGGTTCGACGGCGTCTCCAGCAGCACCAGCTTCACCCCGTCGAAGGACGGATACGGTCCGCTCGTGGGCACCTCGACCACGTTCACGTCCATTTCGGACACGAACTTGCGGGTCAGGAAGTAGCCGTCCGACGGCACCACCAGAGTGTCCCCAGTGGACAGAACGACCCGCAGCAACGTGGAGATGGCCGCCATCCCGGACGGGAAGACAACGCATTCCCCGCCCTCGAGCGAACCCAGCGCGGCTTCCAGAGATCGCCACGTCGGGTTGCCCGCACGGCCGTAGTAGTCCGAGCCGCCCAAGTGGAACGCCGACGCGAACACCGGCTGCGCGCCGAACGGCTCGCCCGGCGCACCCGACACTGCGTGCACGACCCGCGTGCCGTCACCCAGCTCGGTCACTGGCGCTCGTGCTTCCGGTCGCGGCCCAGCAGCGCGGCGCCGAGGTCGCGCACGCTCAGCCCGTCGTGGCAGACCTGGTGGATGCCTTCGGTGATCGGCATGTCGACGCCGTGCGCGGCCGCGAGCTCGCGGATCGACGAGCAGGACTTCACGCCCTCGGCGACCTGTCCGTGAGCGGCTTCCTGGGCCTGCGCGAGCGTCTCGCCCTTGCCTAGCCGTTCGCCGAAGGACCGGTTGCGCGACAACGGCGACGCGCAGGTCGCCACGAGGTCACCGAGCCCCGCCAGGCCCGCGAACGTCAGCGGGTCCGCACCCAGCGCCGCACCGAGACGTGCGGTCTCGGCCAGGCCGCGCGTGATGATCGACGCCATCGTGTTGTCGCCGTAGCCCATGCCGGCCGCCATGCCGCATGCCAGCGCGATGACGTTCTTGCACGCCCCGCCCAGCTCGCAGCCGACCACGTCGGTGTTGGTGTACGGGCGGAAGTAGGAGTTCGAGCACGCGTGCTGCAGGTCGACCGCGCGGTCGTGGTCCGTGCACGCGATGACGGTCGCGGTCGGCTGCCCGACGGCGATCTCCTTGGCCAGGTTCGGCCCGGACACCACGGCCACCTGCGACTCGTCGACGCCGGCGACCTCGCGGATGACCTCGCTCATCCGCTTCAACGTGCCGAGCTCGACACCCTTGGACAACGACACCAGCGTCGCGTCCGGCGGCAGCAGTTCCTTCCACGCCGACAGGTTCACCCGCAACGTCTGCGACGGCACCGCCAGCACCACGGCGTCCGCCCCGTCCAGCGCCTTCGCCGGGTCGGAGGTGGCCGCCAGGTTGCCGGGCAACGAGATGCCGGGGAGGTAGTCGGCGTTCACGCGGGTCTCGGTGATCGCCGAGGCGATCTCCTGCCGCCGCGCCCACAGCACGACCTCGGGACCCGAGTCCGCGATGACCTTCGCGAACGTCGTGCCCCACGAACCGGCGCCGAGCACCGCAACGCGTTCGATCGCCATGGTCAGGCCTTCCTCGGTCCGTAATAGCCTTCGGGGGCCTGCTGCTGACGGACCTCGGCGAGGTGGTCCTTGACCTTGCCCATCAGCAGATCCGTCACCTCGCGCAGCACCGGGAGCGTCTCCTCCTTGCCGCGGTAGGCGGAGAGGTCGACCGGCTCACCGACGAAGTGGGTGATCGTCTTGCGCGGCAGCGGCCGGAACTTCTTCTGGTAGTGGTTGTAAAGATCCATGGTGCCCCAGCGGGCGACCGGGATGACCGGGCCGTCGTGCTGCAGCGCGAGCCGCGCCACGCCGGTGCGGGAGTTCGCCGGCCAGCCGTCGGGGTCCTTGGTGATCGTGCCCTCCGGATAGATCACCACCAGCTGACCCGTCTCCAGCGCCTCGTGCGCCGCCCGCAGACTCTGCTGCGCGTCCGAGGTGCCCCGGTAGACCGGGATCTGCTTCGCGCCCTTCAGGATCGAACCCATGATCGGCACGTTCCACAGGCTGTGCTTGGCGAGGAAGTGCGGCACCCGGTCGTTGCGGTGCACGAACACGGCGTCGTAGCACGGGTCGAGGTGCGAGATGTGGTTCATCACCAGCAGCGCCGATCCCTCGCGCGGGATGCGGTCGCCGTGCAGGATCCGGTGCCTGCCCAGCACGAACGACATGGGATAGACGATCGCCGCGGCGACCCCGACCCAGAAGCCGCCCTTCTCCTTGGCCACGTGGACCCTCTCCTCACTCCCGGACCTGCACGAACCTGCGCCCATGAGCACATTAGCCCGTCGACCCCAATCCTCATCGCTCGCTTCCGGCGCTCAGCAGGGCACCTCGTGGTGCCGACCCCCGCCCCCCATATGCCCGATATGAGGGGCGGGGGTCGGCACCACGATGCACCCGTCTGAGCGGCGAAAATCGAACGATGAGGGTTAGGGGTCGACGGGCTCGTCGTCAGATCGTGGACTATGACGAGGTGCGAGACGAAGTCGACCTCGTGGTCCCGGTCAAGACGCTCGGCAGGGCCAAGACCAGGCTGACCAGCGCCACCGGCGGAGATCCGGTGTCACACGCGGCGCTGGCGCTGGCGCTCGCCATGGACACGGTGAGCGCCGCTCTCGCCACGCCCGGCGTCCGGCGCGTGGTGACGATCACATCGGATCCGGCGGTGGCGTCCGAAATGGCCGCATTGGGTGTCGATTCGGTGCCCGAACCACCGGAGCCCGGACTCAACGCGGCGCTCGACCACGGCGCGCGCACGCTTCGATCACCTCGCATCGGCGCGCTCCAGGCGGACCTGCCCGCGTTGCGGTCGGCCGAGCTCCAGGCCGCGCTCGAAGCCGCGGCCGGGCGGCGCGCGTTCGTCCCGGACCGGCAGGGCACCGGCACCACGTTGTTGCTCGCGGCTCCCGGCGGTGCGCTGGATCCGCGGTTCGGCGTCGGATCGGCCGGGCATCACCGGGTTTCCGGTGCGGTCGCGCTGCTCGGGCCGTGGCCGTCGCTGCGCTGTGACGTGGACACGGAAGAAGATCTGCGCCTCGCCCTCACGCTCGGTCTAGGCGTGCACACCGCGAACGCCTTGCCCGCCTGGACAACCTGAGCTGTCCTCACGCGTCTTCCGGGTCACCGGGGTGATCACGATTTGGGAGACTGATGCGAGCGCTCATCGCGCTGGCGGCTGTCACGGCCATCGCCGGCTGTGTCGCCGTTGTACCGATCGACCGACCTTCCGACTACACGGCACCGAGCAAGCTCACATCGTGCCGCGTGGACCTTCCCCAGAACTGGAAAGACCGGCTGGCACGCGACCGAACAGAAGCCGGCTCGCACGAGCAGGTGACGGTCGTCGGCGCC
This sequence comes from Lentzea sp. NPDC054927, assembly GCF_053610285.1. NCBI lineage: Bacteria > Bacillati > Actinomycetota > Actinomycetes > Pseudonocardiales > Pseudonocardiaceae > Lentzea > Lentzea sp. NPDC054927. The sequence goes on along the minus strand of NZ_JBSGXZ010000010.1, from coordinate 7,933 downwards.
AACGAGAACGGTGACACGACGCTGGTCAAGACCACGCGCAACAGGACCACCGAACTCGTGCTGCGCGACAGCAAGAAGCGCCAGCAGGTGATGGCGGTGCAGAACGACGGGCAGCTCTTCGGCGTCGAGTTCGACGGCCGCTGGGTGACGTTCTCGACGAGTCCCGGCCCGGCCGACCGCACCACGACCACCTACGCGTGGGACGCCCGCAACGACGGCGCGCCCGTGCGGATCGGCGACGCCGGCGCCGTGGTGCACAACGGCAAAGCCGCCTGGTCGGACAGCAAAGGCGTGCACGTCTACGACCTCGCCAAGAAGAAGGACAAGGTCGTGGGTCAGGGTTCGTCGCCCGCTTTCCTGGGTGACGCGGTCATCTGGCTGCAGGACGGGAAGTTCCGCGCGGTCGACGCGTTGCCCGAGCAGCTGAAGAACGCCAGGCCCGGCGACCGCGTCGCCTCGGACGGCCGCACGGTCGTGTGGACGCAGGATGATGCGTTGCGCGGCTGGCGCGAGGGCTGGACCGAACCGCGTGAGCTCGCCGAGATCAAGTCCGCGCCCAGGACGGAGGGCATCCTGTTCCCGCGGGTCAGCGGCGACTTCGTGTCCTGGCAGTCCGAGGCCTCGTACGTCACGGACATGCGCAGCGGCGCGACCATGCACACGACCGAAGGTGCTTATTGGCTCGAGGTGCACGGCGGAGCGCTTACGCAGCAGGGATGGCGGGTGGCCTCGTCCGCGCCGCTGTCTTCACTTTCGCCGCTGCCCACCTGTTAACGCCGTGACGAACAACACGAAAAGGTTGTTCAGAGCAACGTAACGGGAAACCCCAGCACCTTTACATCCGTATCCCCCCATGACGACGCATCCCCCGACGTCGTTTCCCCGACGCGTTGCCCCGAGGTGTACCTGCATGAAGTTGTTGACGCACGCCGACTACCTGGCGTTGCGCCGCTTTCCCGCTCTTGACGGTCTTCGGGCCATTGCCGCGGTGCTGGTGGTGTTCTTCCACTACGGGGGCCCGGACTGGCTGCAGGGCTGGGCGGGTGTCCAGATGTTCTTCGTCCTCAGCGGATTCCTGATCACCACGCTGATGCTGCGCGAGGAACGTCGTACCGGCGAGATCTCGCTCAAGGAGTTCTACCTGCGGCGGGCGTTCCGGATTCTGCCCGTCTACTTCGTGCTGCTGCTGGTCACCGCGGTCGGCTCGGCGCTGTACGGCACGTTCGTCAGCAACGGGATCGGGCCCGCGCTCAAGTACTTCCTGACGTTCACCAACGAGTTCGCCGGCGCCAGCCCGTACGGACAGTCCTGGTCGCTGGGCATCGAGCAGAAGTTCTACCTGGTCTGGCCGCTGGTGGCGATCGCGCTGGGCACCGTCGTGCTCCGGCGCCGCGCCGGTGCCGCCGCCCTCGGCATGCTGCTCGCCGTCGTGATCGTCAACTTCACCAGCTCGCACAGCAACCCCGGCTGGCCGCTGCACTACTTCTCGATCCTGACCGGCGTTCTGCTCGCCATCGCGCTGCACAGCCCGCGCGCGTTCGCGCTGTTGCGGCCGCTCACGAGTCCGGTCGCGCAGGCGATCGTCTCGATTGGATTCATCGCGGTGCACCTGAGCGTGAAGCCGATCGCCGGATTCCTGGACGGGATCAACGGAATTCCTGGTCACGTGCTGGTCGTTCCGGTGTACGCACTCGCGACGGCGGTGCTGCTCGCGGCTCTGATCGCGCCGGGACCGGTCACGACCTTCCTGTCCACGAAGCCGATGCAGTTCGTCGGTGAGCGCTCGTACTCGCTTTACCTGGTGCAGACGATCGCCGCGACCATCATCTGGTTCTTCTGGCCCGCTTTGTCGGGTCTCGGCCAGGCCGCGGTGGTCACCGGGCTGGGACTGGCGCTGGCGAGTGTTCTCTACGTGACCGTGGAGATCCCGATGATCAACGTCGGCCGACGTGTGATCACCCGCCAGCGCGCTCAGGCCGCTGTCCGGGCTGGAGTCGCCCGGCAGGTGACCCAGCAGACGACTCAGCAGGGTGCGCCGCAGGCTCCCACGCCGCAGTCCGAGTCGTCGCGGCTCGCGACCATCGGGCAGGCCCAGCCGTAGAACGGGTTCGGGGCGAGCGGCACGGGTTCCCGGTCGCTCTCCCTGGCCAGTTCCTGCGCGTAGTGCTCGGTGAGCGTCACGGGCGTGCCGCTCGCCTGGGCGTCGTAAGCGCCCTTCTCCAGTTGGAGGATCTCGACGCCGCGCGAGATGTCGGCGACGAAAACGGTGTTGCGGTGCCAGTACGGCGCCCACGAGGTCGCGGTGTCCGGTCGCCAGTAGCCGACCTGGATCGGCTTGGCCGGGTTCGAGATGTCCAGGAACCGGGTTCCCTGGTTGTACCAGGAGTAGGCCACGATCCTCTTCTGCACGTCGAAGTAGTGCGCGGAGCATGTGACGTTGCCGGGGATCGTGCCCTCCTGGTCGTCCGGGCTCCAGATGCCGACCGTCTTCATCTCCTTGGGCGTCTCGCCCCAGCCCTCACCGTTGTGCGTGCCCTGCAGTGAGGAGATGACGAATCGGCCCTCGGTCTTGCAGGTGGGCGAACCGAACGCTTCCTCGGTGTGCAGCAGCAGCGAGCCGGGCGGGTTCTCCCGCGTGGGACGCGGGCCGTCGTCGAGCGTGCGGCCGATCGGGCGGAACGAGTTGTGCGTGAACGAGGTCGGCATGTCCGCCTTCGGCACGGTGCCGCCCGCGTACGGGACCGGGTCCCACGCCTTCGCCTCGCGGTACTTGCCGCTCAACGGGTCGCGGTGCCAGCCCTGCGTGTAGTAGCCGCGGGTGCCGTCGTCGCCGGCGACCCACGCGATGCCCTGGGCGTCGACCTGGACGTCGTGCGTGATCTTGCCTTCGCCCGCTTTGCCGCGGACGTCGACCGAGACCGGAAGTTCCTTCGGCGTCTTCGGATCGCGGATGTCGGTGACGAAGATCCGCCCGGTCTTGGCGTCCGACCTGTCCAGTCCGGCCGTCCACAGGAAGGAACAGTCGTTGATGCAGGTGCTGGTGTGGCCGGTGTTCTGCCTGTGAAAGCTCAGGACCTTCAGATCGCTCGGGTCCACAGCGGACACGATGTAGTTGCCGGTCGGGCGGTCACCCGGCAGGGCGCGCCCGAACGAGTTGACCTCACGCGCCAGGAACGCGAGCTTGCGCTTGGGGTCGACGTTGATGTCCTCGTTCTCCCAGAAGCGCTTCGTCGGGTCGTCGCCCGGCAGCGCCATCTCCTCCTTGGTGAGGTGGTCGAGGAGCTTCGGCTGGTCCAGATCGGTGACGTCGAACGTCTTCAGCCCGGTCTCCATGCTTACGAACGCCACGTCGCGATGCCCGTACTGGGCGAACGCGATCGAGATGGCCCGTTCGGTGCCGGGAAGGGAGGCCTTCAGGCGCACGTTCTTGGCCGCCGCCTGGAGTCGTGGTTTGTCCACCTCGGGAGTCCTGGGCTCGGCCGCCGCAGCCGATGCCAGTCCTGCCGTGGTGAAGGCCAACAGGGTCGCCGCAGTGATCGTGGCAATAACCTTCATGGATCGACCCTGGCAGCGCCGCGAATGAGACGTGTAGGTCCGAACGTCTAGGCTTCTGGGCTGTGCAGGCGACTGTGTCTACTTTTAACAGTGACGGATCCGCGACCGTCCTTCGAGACGACGGCGTCCTGCTCGATGTGAGCGCAACCGCGGTCACCGCGGGTGGCTGGCGGATGCTGCGTCCGGGTCAGCGGGTGACCCTCGAACGTAGTCCCGACGGGGGCGTCACCGCCGTGCGCATGCCTGTTCTGTGACGAGGAGTTCACCAGACGGATGTCCTGCTTGGGGGCGCTTCCGGCGATAGTGCGGAACAATGCGGGGCGTGAGCACGGACGACAGCGACGACAAGGCGAGCCCCTCCCGACGCCGCTCCACGCGTAGCAAGGCGGCGGCGACCCCGCAGAAGCAGCCTCGCGCGGCTACCAGGCGGGCCTCCAACCCACCGCGGCGGAAGACCCAGCCGACTCAGCCGATCTCGACGCCGGTGCGCGGTGTCCCCTCGGCGCCGCCTGCGGTGACGTCGAGCGTCCTGCCCACCGACCTGCCGGACGACCGGTATTTCAACCGTGAACTGTCCTGGTTGGACTTCAACGCCCGCGTGCTGGCGCTCGCGGAGGACTCCTCGCAGCCGCTGCTCGAGCGCGCGAAGTTCCTCGCTATCTTCGCCTCGAACCTGGACGAGTTCTACATGGTCCGGGTCGCGGGTCTGAAGCGGCGCGCGGAGACCGGGCTCACGGTGCGCAGCGCGGACGGGCTCACGCCGCTCGAGCAGTTGCAGTCGATCTCCAAGCGTTCGCAGGAACTCGTCGAGCAGCACGCCCGCGCGTTCCTCGACCACATCCGGCCCGGTCTGGAAGAGCACCGGATCAGCATCGTGGCGTGGGGCGACCTCACGGACTACGACCGTTTGCGGCTCTCCAACTACTTCAGCGAGCAGGTCTTCCCGGTCCTCACGCCACTCGCGGTGGACCCGGCGCACCCGTTCCCTTACATCTCCGGACTGTCGCTGAACCTCGCGGTGACCGTGCGCGACCCCGAGGGCGGCGGCGAGCGGTTCGCCCGCGTGAAGGTGCCGGACAACGTGCCGCGGCTGGTGCGGGTGGAGGCGGACCGTTCGTCTTCCTCCGCGACTTTCCTGCCGCTGGAGGAACTCATCGCCGCGCACCTGGGCGAGCTGTTCGCCGGCATGGAGGTCATCGAGTGCCACGCGTTCCGCGTGACGCGCAACGCGGACCTCGAGGTCGAAGAGGACCGTGACGAGGACCTGTTGCAGGCGTTGGAACGCGAGCTCGCGCGGCGCCGGTTCGGCCCGCCGGTGCGCCTCGAGGTCGCCGACGACATGACCGAGCACATGCTCGAACTGCTGTTGCGGGAGATGGACGTCGACCCGCACGACGTCGTGACCGTGCCTGGATTGCTCGATTTGTCGTGCCTGTGGCAGCTCTACGGCATCGACCGCAAGACGTTGAAGGACCCGGCGTTCGTGCCGGCCACGCACCCGGCGTTCGGCGAGCGCGAGACACCGAAGAGCGTTTTCGCGACGCTGCGCGAGGGCGATGTCCTCGTGCACCACCCGTACGACTCGTTCTCCACGTCGGTGCAGCGGTTCATCGAACAGGCCGCCGCCGACCCGCACGTGCTCGCCATCAAGCAGACGCTGTACCGCACCTCCGGCGACTCGCCCATCGTGGACGCGCTGATCGACGCGGCCGAGGCGGGCAAGCAGGTCGTGGCGCTGGTGGAGCTCAAGGCCCGGTTCGACGAGCAGGCGAACATCAAGTGGGCGCGGGCGCTGGAAAAGGCGGGCGTGCACGTCGTCTACGGCCTGGTGGGCCTCAAGACGCACTGCAAGACGTCGTTGGTCGTGCGCCAGGAGGGTTCGACGATCCGGCGCTACTGCCACATCGGCACCGGCAACTACAACCCGAAGACCGCGCGGTTGTACGAGGACGTCGGCATCCTCACGGCCGAACCGACGATCGGCGCGGACCTCACGGATCTGTTCAACGTGCTGACCGGCTACGCGCGCCAGGACGAGTACCGCTCGTTGATGGTCGCGCCCTACGGCGTCCGCAAGGGCATCGTGGACCGCATCAACCTGGAGATCGAGCAGGCGCAGGCGGGTCAGCCGTCCGGCGTGCGGATCAAGGTGAACTCGCTCGTGGACGAGCAGGTCATCGACGCGCTGTACCGGGCATCACAGGCGGGCGTGCCCGTCGACGTGATCGTGCGCGGCATCTGCGGCCTGAAGCCGGGCATCAAGGGCCTGTCCGAGAACATCAAGGTGCGCTCGATCCTCGGCCGCTTCCTGGAGCACTCGCGGATCTTCCACTTCGTCGCCTCCGACGAGTACTGGATCGGCAGCGCGGACATGATGCACCGCAACCTGGACCGCCGCGTCGAGGTGGCCGTGCGCGTCATCAGCCCCCGCCTGGCCGCGCAGCTGGCGGACGTCTACACCTCGGCGCTCGACCCTCAGACGCGCTGCTGGGTGCTGCGTTCTGACGGAGAATGGGAAGCATCGCCGTCCGACGGTTCGTCGGTGCGCGACCATCAGATGGATCTGCTGCACAAGCACGGAGCTCTTGGGTGATCAAAGCTGCTGGGGCGGTGCTCTGGCGCGAGGCCGACGGTGACGTCGAAATCGCGGTGGTGCACCGCCAGCGTTATGACGACTGGTCCCTGCCGAAGGGAAAACTGGATCGCGGCGAGACGATCCCCGCCTGCGCGGCGCGTGAGATCCGGGAGGAAACCGGGTACTCGTGCGTGCTGGGACGGTTCCTGAAGCAGATTTCCTACACGGTCAGAGGCGACGCGAAGACCGTCGACTACTACGCCGCCGAGGCCGTCTCCGGTTCGTTCGTGGCCAACGACGAGGTCGACTCGTTGCGCTGGTTGCCGATCGCCGACGCTTCTTCTCTGCTGACGTACTCACACGACCGGGCGGTGCTGGCGGAGTTCGGCCGGCTGCCCGCGGACCTGTTGCTGGTGTTGCTCGTGCGGCACGCGAAGGCAGGCAAGCGGTCCGAGTGGAACGACGACGACGATCTCCGCCCGCTGTCCGACGCGGGTTGGAAGCAAGCCGCGGCACTGCGGTCGTTGTTGCCCCTGTGGGCACCAGCCCGCGTCCACACGGCGCCCAGGGTGCGTTGCGCGGACACCGTGCGAGGCGTGGCAGAGGACCTCTCCGTCGACATCGTCGAGGAAGCGCGGCTGTCCGAGGAGGGCTACTGGCCCGACCCGGACGCCGGCCTCGTGCGGCTGCTGGAGGTGGCCGCCCTGGAAGACCGGGCCGTCGTGTCCTCGCAGGGCGGCGTGATCCCGTCCGTGGTGCAGTCGCTGGCCGAACTGGGCGGGCTGCGGTTCGACGAGTTCCCGTGCAAGAAGGGCAGCGTGTGGGTGCTGGCCTTCACCAGGCCGTTCGGCACCTGGTCCACTTCGGACTCACCTTCGCGCTGGCCAACGCTGGTGTCGGCGCACTACCTGGCCTCACCGCTGCCGCGCCCCTGAGGCTGCGTGCAGACGTTTTCAGCCGCCGTCTCTCCGGCTCGACAAAAGTTCGCCTCTGGCAACCAAGTCGGGTGGAGAGGCGGCGGTTTCGCTTGTGCGGGACGTGTTCGCAGGCGTGGCGGCGTTATTTCTATTGGGGCGACAGGCGTTCCCGGGAGCCGGTCCGGGACGTCGCGGGAACCCCTCGGAGACTTCGTCGAAATGCGCAGGGCCCGGCGAATTTCTGGACGCCTCACCAGTGGCGAGCGTACGACTGGGACGCTTGGCGGGCGGCCATTGGACGTTTCCGCGGCAGGGTCCCGCGCTCCCATTTACGTCTATGTCGGCGGCCGAGACATCTGCGTCGCGCCTGCTCCGCGAACACCTGTCCGCCGCCTTCCAAGCAGGTCAGGGGCTTCTTCCGACGCTTGTCGCCGCATTCCAGGCATATCAGCGACTTACGCCGAACCCCCGCGGCAGACCCGTCGAGTGCGCCGACCAGAGCAGCGCCTCAGGCGTGCGGCGGCTCCCCTGCGCCACATGACCTTCCCGACCGGCCCCGGCGGCTTCCCAGGCGTGCCAGCGCCTTCCCGAGGCCCCCGCGCCTCGTCCCAGACCAGCCGGGAACATCAGCCGCAGACGCTCATCAGCGGCCCTTTCAAGCAGGTCACAGGCTTCTCGCCGCACCCACGGGCGCTTCACCCTGCCCCACATGACCTTCCCAGCCACCCCCGGCGGCTTCCCAGGCGTGCCAGCGCCTTCCCGAGGCCCCCGCCACGCCTCCCAGGCAGGGCAGGCAACCCCCCGAACCCGGACACGCGGAAGGCCCCGGTGGGGCGCCCCCCGGCCGGCGGCGTAATAACCACAACGAGCCCCCAACACCCAGCGA
>NZ_JBSGXZ010000009.1:0-251121 GCF_053610285.1 Lentzea sp. NPDC054927 | reverse complement strand
CCAGATCAGATTGGCGGGGGTCTGGGGGCAGCGCCCCCAGGAAACGCACGCAAGGCAAAGGTCGCCGCCCGCAAGGTGACCACCCCGCGAAGCCGGCGACCCAGCCCCTCAAAACCTACTTGGACTCATCCTCCGAGCCCGGCAACTCAACATCCTCAACAGCCTGCCCACCCTTGGTAGGCGAAGGCATCAACGAATCCAAAGCCGCCCCGGCAATCCGCCGGAACGCCCGCCTAGGCCGAGCCCGCTCCAAAACCGCGACCTCCAACTTGTTGGCAGGCAACAACTCCGGCAACCCACTCCCAGAAGCAGCCGACAACGCCGCGGTAGAAGTGGACGACGACCCAGCCGACAACGCCTTGACCGCAACCGGAACAGCCTCAGCCAACGACAACCCGTCAGCGAAAGCGTCCTTCAAAGCCGTGTTGGCGGCATCAACAGTGCCACCCATCACGATGTACTGCGGCTCATCCACAATGGACCCGTCATACGTCAACCGGTACAACGTGTCCGAAGCGGACGAGTCGCCGACCTCAGCCACACAGATCTCCACCTCGAACGGCTTGATCTGCTCAGTGAAGTAGGTACCGAGAGTCGTCGCGTACACGTTCGCGAGAGAGCGAGAAGTGACGTCACGCGGGTCGTTCTGATACCCGCGCACGTCGGCGAACCGAATGCCGGCCTGGCGGAGGTTCTCGAACTCGCTGTACCGCCCCACGGCCGCGAAGCCGATGCGGTCGTAGATCTCCGAGACCTTGTGCAGCGTGCTCGAGGGGTTCTCCGCGACGAAAAGAATGCCGTCGGCGTACTTCAGCACGATGACGCTGCGGCCCCTGGCGATGCCCTTGCGGGCGTACTCGGAGCGGTCGCGCATCACCTGCTCTGCCGATGCGTACAGCGGCATCGTCATGGGTGGTGCTCCTGACGTCGAACCTGATGGGGACTCAGCCTGAGGGGCGGGACCTGCGGCCTTCGACGACCGCGTTCGCGACCGTGGCGACCTCGGGGTCCGGCACCTCTACGGCGCCGTCGGCACCGTTGATCGTGACCACGACCGGGTAGAGACGGCGGACCGGGTCCGGGCCTCCGGTGGCCGAGTCGTCGTCCGCCGCGTCGTACAGCGCCTCGATGACCGAGCGGATCGCGGCGTCGACGTCCGCGTCCGGGTCGTAGAGCTTCTTGAGCGCCGACTTCGCGAACAGCGAGCCCGAGCCGACGGCCTGGTAGCCCTGCGACTCCTCGTAGCGGCCGCCGGTGACGTCGTAGGACACGATCCTGCCTGCGCGATCCGAGTCCGCGGCCGAGGTGTCGTACCCGGCGAACAGAGGCACCACGGCGAGGCCGGCCATGGCCGCGTCGAGGTTGCCCCTGATCATGGCCGAGAGGCGGTTCGCCTTGCCGTCGAGCGACAGCGATACGCCCTCGATCTTCTCGTAGTGCCGCAGTTCGACCGTGTACAGCCGGACGATCTCGATCGCGATGCCTGCCGTGCCCGCGATGCCGACGGCGGAGTGGTCGTCGGTGACGAAGACCTTCTTCATGTCGCGCTGGGCGATGACGTTGCCCATCGTCGCGCGCCGGTCACCGGCGATCACGACACCACCCTTGTAGGTGGCCGCGACGATCGTCGTCCCGTGCGGGGCCTGGACGGTCCCCTCCGGGAGCTTCCGGGCCGAAGGCAGCATGTCGGGTGCCTGCGCCCGCAAGAAGTCCGTGAACGACGACGAGCCCGGCGTCAGGTACGCAGAGGGCAACGCCGCGGCCGGGTAACGCCCGGTCGAGCTGTGGTCCATGTGTTGGTTGTTCTCCCGTCCCCGAAGGTGGTCAACAGGCCCCCGAAGGCCTACTGACCACCCTTCTGCACGTACGCGCGGACGAAGTCCTCCGCGTTCTCCTCGAGCACGTCGTCGATCTCGTCGAGGATCGCGTCCACGTCCTCGCCGAGCTTCTCGCGGCGTTCCTGACCGGCTCCGGCGGCGTCCTCGCCACCTTCGTCGCCGTCGCCACCGCCCTGGCGCTGCTTCTGTTCCTGGGACATCTCGGCCTCCCGCTTGCTCGCCTGACAAGAACACTACCTAGCAGCACCGACAAAAATCCTGAGCCACTCGGGTAGACGATCACCCGCGAGTCAGCGCGTCCACCAGCTGCTCGGCGGTGTCAGAGGCCTCCAGAAGGGCTCCGACGTGCGCTTTCGTTCCCCTGAGCGGTTCCAGGGTGGGAATTCGCACGAGGGATTCTCGACCGAGATCAAAGATCACCGAGTCCCACGATGCGGCGGCGACCGAGGTCGGGTAGCGCTCCAGGCACCGGCCGCGGAAGTACGCACGCGTGTCCTCGGGCGGCGAGGTGATGGCCGCGCGGACCTCTTCCTCGCTGACGAGGCGCTTCATCGAGCCGCGTGCGACCAGGCGGTTGTAGAGGCCCTTGTCGAGCCGCACGTCCGAGTACTGCAGGTCGACCAGGTTGAGCCGGGCCGCGCCCCACTCCAGGCCGTCGCGCTGGCGGTAGCCCTCGAGCAGCCGCAGCTTCGCGACCCAGTCGAGCCGGTCGGCGCACTCCGCGGGGTCGCGGGCCAGCGCGTCGAGCACCTCGCCCCAGATCCGCAGGACGTCGCGGTCGCCGACGCCCTCCTTGTCCACGAACGCGGTCGCCCGCTCGTGGTAGGCGAACTGCACGTCGAGGCCGGTGAACTTGCGCCCGCCGGTCATCTCGACCTTGGTCTTGAGCGTCGGGTCGTGGCTGATCTGGTGCACCGCGCGCACCGGGTCGACCATGCGCAGGTCGTCGAACCGCTGGCCGGCCTCGATCATGTCCAGCACCAGGGACGTGGTGCCGACCTTGAGGAACGTGGAGTACTCGGCCAGGTTCGCGTCGCCGATGATGACGTGCAGGCGGCGGTACTTGTCCGCGTCCGCGTGCGGCTCGTCGCGCGTGTTGATGATGCCGCGCTTGAGCGTCGTCTCCAGGCCGACCTCGACCTCGATGTAGTCGGAGCGCTGGGAGAGCTGGTAGCCGGCTTCCTCGCCGGACGGGCCGATGCCCACCCGGCCGGAACCGGTGATGACCTGGCGCGACGCGAAGAACGGCGTGAGGCCCGCGATGACGGCCGTGAACGGCGTCGAGCGCTGCATCAGGTAGTTCTCGTGCGTGCCGTACGACGCGCCCTTGCCGTCGACGTTGTTCTTGTACAGCTGCAGGCGGGGCTGGCCGGGCACGGAGGCTGCCTTGATCGCGGCCTCCTCCATCACCCGCTCCCCTGCCTTGTCCCAGATCACCGCGTCACGCGCGTTGGTGACCTCGGGAGCCGAGTACTCGGGGTGCGCGTGGTCGACGTAGAGCCGCGCGCCGTTGGTGAGGATGACGTTCGCCGCGCCCAGGTCCTCGACGTCGGAGTCGGAGGGATGCCCGCCGGGCGAGCCCAGGTCGAACCCGCGCGCGTCGCGCAGCGGTGACTCCACCTCGTAGTCCCAGCGCGCCCGCCTGGCGCGCGGTATGTCCGCCGCCGCCGCGTACGCAAGAACCACCTGTGTCGAAGTGAGCACCGGGTTCGCGGTCGCGTCACCCGGCACTGAGATGCCGTACTCGACCTCGGTTCCCATGATCCGCCGCATGCGCAACACCTTATGGCCTGACCCCGACAACAGCGTGAGGGGAGCTTCACCGTGAAACTCCCCTCACCCTATTCACCCGGACGCCAGTCCTGCCGCCGGACGAATGCGGGACGCGCCGCGAGAAGGCCCGAACGCCGCCAGCACGGCCAGCACCACGACCGCTGCCGCGCCGATGACCAGCGGCAACACCACTTTCAGGCCTGGCAGTGACATGTCGATGCCGGTCGAGAGAATCGCGATTTCGGCGTAGCCGAATCCGAGCACTCCGCCGCCGATCACCCCGACCAGGGCCAGCATGATCGCTTCAGCGATGACCCCGCCCTGCAGTCCGCCCTGAGTGACGCCCAAGGCGCGCCTGAGTGCGAGCTCCTTGCGGCGTTCCTGCACGGAGATCGTCAGCGCGGTGCCGATACCGGTTACAGCGACCGCCACGGACAGCCCGAGCAGCACCATCATCAGCACGGTGCCGAGGTGCATGTACCGGTCCGCCTCGGCCCGCTCGTCCGCGTCCGTCTGCACGATCACGGTCGGGTGGTTCGGCAGCGCGGCCTGCAGGTTCGCCCGGAACTGGGCCGGGTCGACCCCCGGCTTCAGCGCGACCAGCATCTTCTCCGCCGGTCCCGAGGTGAGGCCGCCGATGATCGGCGTGTAGCCGGTGAGGCTGCCGGGCACGGTGCCCACGACCTTGTACTGCTTGCCGTCGTTCTCGACGAACGGCTTGTCCGACCAGTGCTCCGGCACGACCGCGGTCCCGGTGACGAACTGGTCGACGACGGACACGTTCTGCGCCTTGAGCCAGGCCTTGAACTCGTCCGGGTCGACGCCCGACCCGTTCTCGGCCTTGTGCAGCACCACGCTGGCGGCGGCGTCGGCCTGGGCGGGAAGGGCCGGCAGCGGCCGGTCCCCCGCGTCCACCACGGTGGCGTCCGGGCGTTCCTCGTTGGCGTACTGGTACGTCATGTCCTGCGCGCCGCCCAGCAGCACCAGGAAGAACGTCACCATCGAGCTGGCCAGCAGCAACGGCAGCGCCACCGACGCAGACCGCTGCGGCATCCGGCGCACCTCGGCGCCGGCGAGCTTCCACTGGGTGCCGCCGATCTTGCCGAACAACCGCGCGATGAACGGCACGGTGACCGGGCCGAGGATCCAGAACAGGCCGGTGACCGCGGCGATCGCGGAGAACGTGACGGCGAGCGGGGCCGCGACCGTGCCCTTGGCGGCGATGGCCAGCATCGCGAGCAGCGCCGCGCCACCGGTGAACAGCACACCGAACACCAGCCGCAGACGACGCACGGACCGAGGGGGAACCTCGTTGTCCGCCTCACGCAACGCGGCCAACGGTGACACGCGCGCGGCGTTGATCGCGGGCCGGACAGCGGCCATCACGCTCAACAGCGCGGCAACAACAACTCCGAGGATGACGTACCCGAGCGACGGCAGCAGGTCCGGGCTGAGCTCCACCGCGCCGAACAGCGCGGAGATGCCGGTGACGTCGAACGTCCTGGCCAGCAGCCACGCCATCGGCCCGCCGAGCAACGCACCGCCGACACCCGCCAGCGCACCCGTCACGAACGCCTCGAACAGGCTCCTGCGCACCAACGGCCCGCGCTGGGCACCAATGCACCGCAACAACGCCGTCTGACGCTGCCGTTGCGCGTAGACCGCACGGAACGTGGCCGCCGCGACGAACACCGCCGTCGCCAGTGCGAGCACGCTGAACGGCAGCAGGATGAAGGTCAGGTCGTTGCCGATCTTGTCGGCGTCCGGAGCCGGGTCCGACACGAAGTACGCCGCACCGGCCGCGCTCGTGACGGCCTCACGACTGCCGCCGAGGACCCACACCTCCTTGGTGAACGGATGCGGGTCGAGCTTGCGGGCAAGATCCGGACCGGCCACCAGGATCGGCCGCGAGTCCATGCCGCCCTTCTTCATGATCCCGCTGACCGTCACGTCGAACGGCTTGCCGTCCGCGGAGGCGAGCTTGATCTTGTCGCCGGGCTTGATCGACCGCTCGTACGCGGTGATCTTGTCGACGGCGACCTCGTTGTCCGCGGCGGGCTGCTTGCCCTCGGCCAGCGGCCAGCGCGCCAGGTCCGGCTGCTGGACGTGCACTTCGGCGCGGTGCTCCCCCGCACGGCCGTTGCTGTCCAACAGGTCTGCTTGCGCGATCTGCACCGGGACCGCCCGGCCGACCCCGGACAGCTTGGCCAGCAGCGCGCCGTCCAGCTGGGCCTTGGTGCCGCCGTCCGCGTACTTGACGTCCACCACGTGTCCCACTGAGGACGGGGTGAGCGGCGCGCCCTCGTCGACCGACCTGGTGAGCGCGTCGCTCAGCACCAGGGCGGCCAGCAGGCACGCCACGCCGACCACGAGCGCGACGCCGGGCAACAGCGCGCGGCCCGGCCGGGCGCGGAACTCGGCGACGCCGAGCCGCAGGGAAGTGGACACGAATCCTCCTCGGTGACGTCTGACGTTCACGAAGGTAGGAAGGGAGACGATCAGCGGGCGTCGGACTGGGGTAGCAAGCTGACGTACGACCACAGGAGGACACGGGGATGATCAACCGCTACGACGAGGACGCGAACGTGGTCGGTGAGGTGACCCGCGAGCGCATGCGGGCGGAGAACCTCTGGCACGGCTGCGCCACGATCGTCGTGCTGTCCCTGGACGGCGAACGCGTCTACGTGCACCGCCGCACCGACACCAAGGACATCTTCCCCGGTCTCTACGACTGCACGGCCGGCGGTGTGATCGACGCGGGCGAGACCCCCGGCGAGGCGGCGGCCCGCGAGCTGCGCGAGGAGCTGGGCGCCGAGACACCTCTCACGTTCCTCTTCCAGACCACCTACGTCGACGAGCAGACCCGCTACCACGCGTGGATCTACGAGACGCGCTCCGACGGCCCGTTCACGCACCAGCCGGAGGAGGTCGCCTGGGGCGGGTGGATGGGCCTGGACGAGCTGCGCGGCAAGATCGGCGATCCCGGCTGGCCGCTGGTGCCGGACGGCCGGGTCGTCGCCCAGGAGTGGTTGCGGCGGACACGGACCTGCTGAGGACGATCACAGCCAGCCGCGCTCGTCGGCCACTCGCAGGGCTTCCGTCCGGTTGCGGGTGCCGGTCTTGGTGGTGGCCCCGGACAGGTAGTTCCGCACGGTGCCCTCGGCGAGGTACAGCCGGGCCGCGATCTCGGCCACGGTGGCGCTGGAGCGGACCGCGATGAGCACGTCGCGTTCACGGGCGGTGAGCGGCGACTCGCCTGCCGCCAGCGTGGCCGCGGCCAGCGCCGGGTCCACCACGCGCTCTCCCGCCATCACCCGCCGGACCGCGTCGGCGAGTGCGTCGGCCGGAGCGTCCTTCACGACGAACCCGACGGCGCCCGCCTCCATGGCTCGGCGCAGATAGCCGGTGCGGCCGAAGGTGGTCAGGATGACGACGCGGCAGCCGGGCACCTGCGCGTTGAGCACCGCGGCCGCCGCGAGCCCGTCCAGGCCGGGCATGTCGATGTCCAGCAGCGCGACGTCCGGGCGGTGTGCCAGCGCCGCGGCCGTGACCTCGTCGCCACGGCCCACCGAGGCCACCACCTCGAAGTCCGGTTCGAGGTCGAGCAGTGCGCACAGTGCCTGCCGGATCAGCTCCTGGTCGTCGGCGAGCAACAGCCTGATGGTCATACCGGCGCCTCCACCCGCAGCGACCACCCGCGGGGCTGGGCCGGGCCCGCGGTCAGCACGCCACCGGCCGCGATCACCCTGGCCCTCAGGCCGTCCAGCCCGGACCCGGTGCCCACCAGACCGCCCACCCCGTCGTCGCGAACCTCCACTGTGGACGACGTGACCTCGACCGTGCACCGCCCGGCCCGCGCGTGCCGCACCACGTTCGTCACCCCTTCCCGGACGACCCAGCCGAACAGTTCCCGGCGCTCCGGCGGCACCCCGTCGCAGGCGGTGGGCAGATCGGCGGCGACCCCTGCCGCCCGCAGCAGTTCCCGGCCCCTGGCGAGCTCGCCGGCGAGCGTGACGTCGCCGTGTCCGGACACCGCGGCCCGCACGTCGGCCAGTGCCTGACGGGCCAGTCGCTCCACCGATTCCATCTCCGCCAGCGCCGCGGTGCTCGCCCCGGCGGCCAGCTTTCTGGCCAGAGCGCTCTTCACGGTGATCGCGGTGAGCGAGTGGCCGAGCAGGTCGTGCAGATCACGGGCGATCCGGTTGCGTTCGGCCTCGGAGGCCAGCCTGGCCACTTCCGCCCTGGCCTCGCGCAGCTGCTGGTTGGCCGTGGCGGTGCGGCTGAAGGCGAGGACCAGCAGCGTGGTGAACACGACGGCCACCGCGTAGTACCAACTCCCGGCGGTGCTCCAGCCGGGCACCACCGCCGGCACGACCACGCACGCCGTGGCACCCAGCACCACGAGAGCCGCTGCCGTCCGGCCGCCGACGCGCGCCGCTGCCGCCGGCACGATCACCGCGACGAGGATCAGCACCTGCTCGTGGGCCAGCGGCGCGAGCAGCACGGCCAGCACCGTCATGATCGCGACCAGCCACCAGTGGATCCGCCACGCCGACCGCATCGAGGCCATCACGACGGCCAGGTAGCAGGCGGAGACGGCCACCAGCAGCAGGTAGCCGACGACGAGCCCGGCACCTTGCGCGTACTGGTTGACGCCCGCGGCCGCCAGGAACGGATAGCAGAGCATGCCCAGTGAGAGCAGCAGCCGGCGCCGCTCGTCCAGGCCGCGCGGTTCGTCCACGTCGAGAACCGTATTAGGCCGCGAAGGTGGCGCGCACGGTGCGTGCGAACGTCAGCAGGACCACGATGATCAGCAGCGCGCCGCACACCCCATTCGCGATCTTGAACCAGACCGGGAAGGCGCCGGGCACGGACTCGATCACGATGATCGCCACGACCTGGGCAAGTGCGATGATCCGCACCCTGCGGTAGTTGCCGCGCGAGCCCTTGGCCATGGACACGCCGATCGCGAAGGTGACCAGTGAAGCGACGGCGAGGATCGAACCGCGGATCCACACCGCGCCGGTCACGATGCCGGGGTCGCCGCTGAACACCACGATCGCCAGCAACGTCAGCACGCTCACCGCCGCGTAGCCACCGAGCAACATCCGGGCGATGTGCAGCTTCTCGCGAGCGTCGGGGTCGGTCACGGTCACTGTCGATCCACTTTGGTTCGTCATGCCAGCAATGCTGATCGTCCAGCGTTTCCACTGGTAGGGAGGTTCCGCACGACCTCGCCGTGACATCTGTCAGAAACCGGGCAATCTAGTTCCAGCTCAGACCGGCACGGAATGTCCAGTACTGCTCGGCGGGCTCGGCCAGGTCCGGCAGGTCCACGTCGATCCGCATCGCGTCCACATTGGACCTGAGCTGCTCCGGGCTCGCCGCGCCGGACAGCACGACGTCCACCCACGGCTGCCGGGCGATCGCCGCCAGCGCGACGGCGTCCGGACCGACGCCGAGCTGCTTCGCCTGTGCCGCAACCGCTTGCGGAGGGTCGACCACGAGCCGCCCGTTCGCCACGCCCTCCTTGATGATCACGCGCAACCCGGCGTCGTGCGCCTCGCGCAGCGCCTCACCGGCCGACGTTTCCAGCAGGTTCCAAGTGGACTGGACGGACCGGAAGACGCCGAGATCCACCGCCTTGCGGATCGCGTCGGCCTGCCGCGGGCCGGACGTCGAGAAGCCGAGCGGGACACCGATCGCGACCATCGCGTCCCGCAACGCCCTGTCCTCGAACAGCGGGCTGTCGGCGGTCAGCGAGTGCACCTGGTAGAGGTCGACGCGCGGCAGCAGGGCCGAGGTTTCCCGCCACTGCTGAGTGAAACGCGCGAGTGAGTGTTCCTTCACCTCGTGCACCTCGGCGTCGGGCCGCCAGTCCGCGGTGTAGGCGTAACCCCACTTGCTGGACACCGTCACGTCGTCATGACCGGGCAGCCACGACGACAGGAAGTCCTCGGACAACCCGTACGAGCGGGCCGCGTCGACCCAGCGAACACCCAGCTCGTAGGCCGTGTCGAGAACCCGGTGGCACTGCTCGCGCATCGACTCGACGTCCCGCACGCGAGGCAACGCGTCCTCACGGCCGAGGTTGATGTACGCGGGACGACCGAGTGACGCGAGACCGAGAGCGAGTTGAGCCATGCGCACAACGGTAAACGGCGGCCCCGAAGGACCGCCGCTCACGTGACCCGCCGGGGTCGGTTTTACTGCGAGATCAGAAGTCGTCCGGCGTGCGGGTGCGCTCACGCACCCAGACACCGGCCGGCTTCAGCACACCGGTACCGCTGAAGTTGCTGCCGGAGCAGGTACCGCCCTTGAACACCGCACCGGACCTGCTGTCGTCGGAGAAGTTCCAGTTGGTCCACGAGATCTTCTTGCGGGCCATCAGGTCGATGAACTTCTGCGACGTGGTGAAGTCGTTGCCGCCGTCACCGGACGCCGTCTGCGTGCCGAACTCGGTCACGAACACCGGCACCTGGCTGGAGACCGTGTCGAGCGCCTTGACGTACGAGTCCTTGTGCGAGTTCGCGTAGAAGTGGAACGTGTACATCAGGTTCGAGGCGTTGACCTTGTTCCTGCTGACCTCGTTGATGTCCTTGCCGTCGGACAGGCCGAACGTCGACCAGCCGTGCGTGCCGATCAGCACGAGGCTGTCCGGGTCCTCCGCGCGGATGGTCGGGATGACCGCCTCCGCGTACTGCTTGACCTTCGCCCACGACACGCCGTTCGGCTCGTTGGCCATATCGTAGATGATGTTGGTCTTGTCCTTGTGCCGTGCCGCGATCTCCTTGAAGAAGGTCTTGGCGCGCGCGGTGTTGTAGTTCGGGTCACCAGGCGAGAGCTGGTGGAAGTCGACCAGTGCGTACAGGCCGCGCTTGGTGGCTTCCTCGATGTACCCGTGCACCATGTCGGTGAACTTCCGGGGGTTGGTCTCGTAACCACCCTCCTGGACGTACATCGCGATGCGCAGGACGTCGGCCTTCCAGTCGTTCGCGAGCGCGTCGAGCGACGCGGTCTTGATGCACTGGGAATACCACTGGATGCCGTGGGTGCTCATGCCGCGCAGCTGGATCGCTTTGCCGTTTTTGTTGCACAGCTGCACGCCGCACACCTTGAGCTGGCCGTTGACCGCCGCGGGCGAACCCGGCGGCAGCGCGGCGGCGGAGACGTCACCCGCGGGTGCGGCGGCGACGGAACTGCCCGCCATCGCACCGGTCAACGGGAGCACGACCGCCGCGGCGAGCGCCACCACAGACCTCTGCCAAGCCATTCAGCGTCTCCTCTCGGACTGCTGGCGGCGGATTAGTTAGGTAAGTTTCCTTACCGTTAATGGTATAGATGACCTTAAAGCCGCCCCAAGAGCGAGTCAAGCGTCTTGTCGCAGGAGAGTCACCGCTCCGGCACCCAGCGTCACCAGTACGTAAACGATCAAACATGCAACGGCGGCCAATGGAGTCAGCGGAGCGTCGTTGACGACCCCGGCCACCTCCCACACCAGGTAGGGCACCATCACCGCAGAGGCGTCCATGTTCCAGGGGTCGGGCAGCATCGGCGTGATGGCCGGCAGTCCCCACAACAGGACGCCCACCACGACGATCGTGACGGCCGTCGACCTCACCGCAAGGCCGACTCCGAGACCGACCAGGCCGGTCACCAGGATCGACAGCACCGCCGCGCCCGCCCACGGCAGCACGTCGCCCAGGCCGTCCCACGGAGCGATCGGCGGCGGGCGGTCGCCCATGATCAGCCAGCTGGTGCCGACGCTGAGGGCGAGCGTGACAGCGCCGATCACCACAGCCGTGGTGGCGACGAGCGCGGTTTTCGCCGCCAGCAAGCGTTTCCGGTCCGGCACGGCGGTCAGCGCGGTCAGCCTCGGGTCGGAGGTCGCGACCAGGGCGCCGAGCGCGGCGACGAGGAACTGGACGACCGGGGTGATCACCACGCTGCTGTCGGCGGAGGCGAACTTCGCCTGCTCGGCGGCCGGGGACGAGTCGTAGTCCTGGACGATCAGCCACGACAGCAGCGTGCCCGCGGCCACCATCAGGCCGATCGTGATGACCAGCCCGTACGGCGCCCGGACGGTCCGGAGCTTCAGCCACTCCGCGGCGAGTGCGTTCTTCACAGTCCCCTCCCCGAGGTGAGGTCGAGGTAGGCGTCCTCCAGTGAACCGTTGCGGGTCAACGTCTCCATCGGCGTCTCCTGGACCAGCTGTCCTCTTGCGACGATCACGACGTGGTCGGCGGTCAGCGCCATCTCGCTCATCAGGTGGCTGGAGACGAAGACCGTCCTGCCCTCCTTCGCGAGGCTGCGCATCAGGTCGCGGATCCACCGCACGCCTTCGGGGTCGAGGCCGTTGACCGGCTCGTCGAACATCAGCACCCGCGGGTCGCCGAGCAGCGCGGCCGCGACGCCCAGCCGTTGCTTCATGCCGAGCGACAACGCCCTGATCCGCTTGTGCCGCACGCCTCCCAGGCCGACCTGCTCCAGCAGTTCGACGGCGCGCTTCTGGCTGATCCCGTTGCTCACCGCGAGCCAGCGCAGGTGGTCCAGCGCCTTGCGACCGTGGTGCACCGCGGCCGGGTCCAGCAGCACGCCGACGTGCCGCAGCGGCTGGTCCAGGTCCTGGTAGCGCTTGCCCTCGACGAGTGCTTCGCCTTCCGTGGGCCGGTCCAGCCCCATGATCATGCGCATCGTTGTGGACTTGCCGGCGCCGTTCGGGCCGAGAAAGCCCGTCACCAGTCCTGGGTGGACGGTGAACGACAGGCCGTCGACCGCCGTCGTGTCCCCGTATTTCTTCGTCAGGTTCCGCACCTCGATCATGCCGAAGAGCGTCCGGTGTTCTGCTGTGCGGCGGATCGGACCGCGGGCCGAACTCCGGAATCGGACCGTGGTCCGAGGCGCTGGGGTCCCCCGCTCGTTAACGTCGACGCCGTGATCGCGAAACTGCACCTCTACCTGGTCGACGTGGCGGCCGCGCTGGTGATCTGGATCCTCGTCACCTACGCGATCCTCGAACCCCACGTGCACGCGTCACCGTGGATCGCGGTGCCGGTGGCCGGACTGGTCGCCGTACCCGTCGCGGTCCGGCGGTGGTGGCCGGAGATCGCGCTGGGCGTGAGCACCGCCGCGATGGTGGTGTCGGTGGTGAGCCAGGTGCTGCCCGTGCAGGCGCTCGGTGCCCCGGTGGGGGCCGTCTGCTTCGGGCTCTACACGGTGGCGGTCGAACGCGAACGCACCTGGTCGCTGGTCGCGCTGGTGGTCACCATCATCGCGACCGCCGGGATCTCCGGTGGCGAAGCCGAGGGCGTGCTGGTCGCCTTCGCCGCGTTGGGCTCGGTGTGGGTCATGGGCTACACGACCCGTCTGCGCCGCTCGATGGTCGCGCGAGAGACGGCACAGCACGCCGAACAGGCGTTGGCCGACGAACGCCTGCGCATCGCCCGCGAGCTGCACGACGTGGTGGCGCACAACCTCTCCCTGATCGCCGTGCAGGCCGGCAACGCCGCACACGTGCGCTCACCCGAACACGCTTATGAAGCCCTGCAGGTGATCTCGGAGACGAGCCGCGCGGCGCTGACCGAGATGCGCGGCCTGCTCGGCGTCCTGCGCTCCGACGCCGACCTGGCGCCGTCGCCTGGTTTGGGAGGCCTGGCCGACCTCGCCGACCGCGCGTCACTGGCGGGCGTGCGCGTGTCGTTGGACGTGCGGGGCGACACCGTGGTTCCGGAAGGGGTCGGGCTGTCGGCGTACCGGATCGTGCAGGAGGCTCTGACGAACGTCGTGAAGCACGCGGCGCCTGCCTCGTGCACGGTGCTCGTGGAGGTGACACCGTCGTTGGTGCGCATCGAGGTGGACGACGACGGACCTGGGGTGAAGGAGCTCGGTGTGGGGCACGGGTTGATCGGCATGCGCGAACGCGTGGCGGTGTACGGCGGCACGTTCAGCGCGGGGCCGGGCGAGCGCGGCGGCTTCCGGGTCGTGGCGGAGCTGCCGTACTCATGACCACCGTGCTGATCGTCGACGACCAGGCGTTGCTGCGCGCCAGCTTCCGCCTGCTGGTGGACAACGAACCGGACCTGACCGTGGTGGGCGAGGCGGGCACCGGCGCCGAAGCGGTGAAGCTGGCGGCGGAGCTGAAGCCGGACGTCGTGCTGATGGACATCCGCATGCCCGAGATGGACGGCATCGAGGCCACCCGGCTGCTGGACGGCCCGCGCGTGCTGGTGCTGACGACGTTCGACCTGGACGAGTACGTCTTCGGCGCGTTGCGGGCCGGTGCCTCAGGTTTCCTGCTGAAGGACACGCCGCCCGCCGAGCTGCTGGCAGCGATCCGGGTGGTGGCCGCCGGCGAGTCGCTGCTCTCGCCGACGGTGACGCGCCGGCTGATCTCGGAGTTCGTCCGGCAACCCTCCTCCCCCGCGGTCAAGGGGCTGGAAGTGCTGACCGAGCGCGAGAAGGAGGTGCTGCTGCTGATCGCCCGCGGCCTGTCGAACGCGGAGATCATGGCGCGGCTGCACGTCAGCACGGGCACGGTGAAGACGCACATCGGGAACCTGCTGGCGAAGCTGCACGCCCGCGACCGCGCCCAGCTGGTGATCGCGGCCTACGAGTCGGGCCTGGTCTGACCACGCGAAACCGCCCCTGCCGGTAGCCGGCAGGGGCGGTTCGGTGTAGCTGTCTTACAGGTACGTGCCGGTGTTCGTGGCCGTGTCGATCGCGCGGCCCGTCTCCTGGTTCTTCCCGGTGACGAGCGTGCGGATGTAGACGATCCGCTCGCCCTTCTTGCCCGAGATGCGTGCCCAGTCGTCCGGGTTCGTCGTGTTCGGCAGGTCCTCGTTCTCGGCGAACTCGTCGACGATGGCGGCCTGCAGGTGCCGGACCGAGAGGCCGGGCTGCTTGGTGTCCAGCAGCGACTTGATCGCCGCCTTCTTGGCCCTGTCGACGATGTTCTGGATCATCGCGCCGGAGTTGAAGTCCCGGAAGTACAGGACCTCCTTGTCACCGTTGGCGTAGGTGACCTCCAGGAAGCGGTTCTCCTCGGACTCCTCGTACATGCGCTCCACGGTGTGCTGCACCATGCCCTCGATGCAGGCCTTCGGGTCCCCGCCGAACTCGGCGAGGTCGTCGGCGTGCAGCGGGAGGTTGGGCGTCAGGTACTTGTTGAAGATGTCCTTCGCGCCCTCGGCGTCCGGTCGCTCGATCTTGATCTTCACGTCGAGTCGGCCGGGGCGGAGGATCGCCGGGTCGATCATGTCTTCACGGTTGGAGGCGCCGATGACGATGACGTTCTCCAGGCCCTCGACGCCGTCGATCTCCGAGAGCAGCTGGGGCACGATCGTCGTCTCGACGTCGGACGACACGCCGGAACCGCGGGTGCGGAAGATCGAGTCCATCTCGTCGAAGAACACGATCACCGGGGTGCCCTCTGACGCCTTCTCGCGAGCTCGCTGGAAGATCAGGCGGATGTGCCGCTCGGTCTCACCGACGAACTTGTTGAGGAGCTCGGGGCCCTTGATGTTGAGGAAGTAGGACTTGGCCTGCTTGTCGGTCTCGCCGCGGATCTCCCGCACCTTCTTGGCCAGGGAGTTCGCCACCGCCTTGGCGATGAGCGTCTTGCCGCAGCCGGGAGGGCCGTAGAGCAGCACGCCCTTGGGCGGGCGCAGCTCGTACTCGCGGAAGAGGTCCGCGTGCAGGAAGGGCAGCTCCACGGCGTCGCGGATCTGCTCGATCTGCCGGGACAGGCCGCCGATGTCGCTGTAGTCGATGTCCGGGACCTCTTCGAGCACGAGGTCCTCGACCTCGGCCTTGGGGACCCGTTCGTAGGCGAAACCCGCCTTCGAGTCGACCAGCAGCGAGTCGCCAGGCTTGAGCGGCGAGTCGAGCAGGGGCTGGGCGAGCCAGACCACTCTCTCCTCGTCCGCGTGGCCGACGACCAGCGCGCGGGCGATCTGGTCCTCTCCTTCTTCGGAGAGCACCTCCCGCAGCGCGCAGACCTCACCCGACCGCTCGAACCCACCGGCTTCGACGACCGTCAGCGCCTCGTTGAGGCGGACGGACTGGCCGTAGGCGATCTTCTCCGGCTCGACCGCCGGGGACACGGCGACCCGCATCCGGCGGCCGGACGTGAAGACGTCGACCGTTCCGTCGTCGTAACGCGCCATGAAGACGCCGTACCCGCTGGGTGGCTGGGCCAGCCGGTCGACCTCCTCACGCAGCGCGAGCAGCTGGCTTCGTGCTTCGCGGAGGGTGTCTATGAGCTTCGTGTTTCGCTCGGTCAGCTGGCTGACGCGCTCTGTCGCCTCAGCCAAGCGCTGCTCGAGCAACCGCGTGTGCCGCGGTGACTCGGTCAGCTTTCGACGCAACGACGCGATCTCGTCCTCGAGGAACCTGATCTGCGCAGTCAGCTCAGCGGAATTGTTGCCCTGGTTCAGCTCGCCACCCTCATCGGGTTGGCTGCCGGGATGACCGTGCTGCATGTCGGCACCCTCCTCCCGTGTTCGTACCGATTACGGTACCGGCGATCACCGACAAAATCGTGTACTCACAACATCATCTTCGCTCGTGTGACGCAACGGTCCCGCCTCCAACAGAGGTCAACTGCTCCATCCCGGTGTCCGGTTCGACCGCTCGACCGCTACGGTGCGTCCCAGAAACCTCTACCGGCGTTTCGCCCCGCGACACGCCAGCCGACCTGCGAGAAGTCCGAGGAGAGGGTCATGGGAGCACCTGGGCGGCCGCCCGGCCCCTACGGTCCGCGACCACCCTTGGACGACCGCGAACACACCTGGTACGGCTCGCGGCCCGGCGACGGGCGGGAACCCGCCGTCGTCCCACCAGGTGGACCACTGGATAGTCCGATCGGTGGTCACGCACCGCTACCCACCCCGTTCGTGTTCGTCGGAGGACCCGTTCAGGCGAGGCTCCGGTGCGACCGGAGGGCGTGCGGCCAACCGGGTGGTTTCGCTGGCGCAACCGGCGCACCACTCCGACAGCGCAGTGCATCGCGCTCGATTTCCGGTGGAGGTGCCGCAATCGTTATCAGACACGGCCTTCGCGCGGCCAGATCGCGCCACGCAGGGTGTGCATAACCACTCGTGCGGGTCGATAGGTCCCATTCGGCCGCGCGTTAGTCCACGAAGTACCACAATGTCCACCGAAAAGATCACCTCATCCGCATCGGGGGAGTTTCGATGACCTACCCGCCGCAGCAGCCCGGCCCCTACGGGCAGCAGCCGCAGCAAGGTGGGCCGTACGGGCAGCAGCCGCCGCAGCAGCCGGGTCCCGGCCAGCAGCCCCAGCCGGGGTACGGCCAGCAGCCACAGCCCCCGTACGGCCAGCCGCAGCAGCCGGGCTACGGACAGCAGCCGGGGCAGTACGGCCAGCCGCAGCAGGACCCGTTCGGACAGCAGGGCCAGCAGAGCGGTGGCTTCCCCCAGCAGGGCTACGGCCAGCCTCAGCAGGGTCCGTACGGCCAGCAGCCCTACGGCGCGCCCGGCGGGTTCGGCGGACCCCCGCCCAAGAAGAGCAACACCGGCATGATCATCGGCGTCGTCATCGGCGTGCTGGTGCTCGTCGGCGGTGGCGTCACGGCCGCCGTCCTGTTCTCCGGCAACGGCTCGAGCAGCTCCAACAGCTCGTCGTCCGACCCGAACAGCGGCAACAGCGACTCGGGCGGCGGTGACGAGTCGGCCGACGTGAAGAAGGTCGCCGAGGAGTTCTACGCCGCGAACGCCGCCAAGAACGAGAGCAAGTCGAAGTCGATGATCTGCGCCGAGGCCCTCAAGGAGGCCGAGGAAGCGGAGAAGAACCTCACGCCGGAGCAGCGCAAGCTGGCCGAGGAGTTCAAGAAGATGCCGCAGCCCAAGGTGACGGTCAAGAGCGCGACCGCGACCGGGAACACCGCAGACGTCGCGGTCTCCACCACGGTGACGGTGGGCACCGAGTCCAAGACCTTCGACACGACGGTGAAGTTCAAGAAGGACTCGGGCGACTGGAAGTTCTGCACGCTGGCGAAGGACCTGAAGCTGCCGGACTTCCAGCCGACGAAGTGAGCTGACGCGAGGAGGCCCCGCCGATTCGGCGGGGCCGCAGTTCAGAAGACCAGCACAGGCACATCGGGGGAAATCTTCCATGACCTATCCACCGCAGCAGCCGGGCCCGTACGGCCAGCAGCCGCCACAGCAGCCGGGTTACGGCCAGCAGCCGCCGCCCGGCTACGGCCAGCCCCAGCCGGGCCCGTACGGCCAGCCCGGACCGCAGAGCGGCGGGTTCCCCCAGCAGGGTCCCGGCCCCCAGCAAGGTCCTGGCCCCCAGCAGGGTCCTGGGCAGGGTTACGGCCAGCCCGGCCCGTACGGCCAGCAGCAGGGTCCCTACGGCCAGCAGCCCTACGGCGCGCCCGGCGGGTTCGGCGGACCCCCGCCCAAGAAGAGCAACACCGGCATGATCATCGGCGTCGTCATCGGCGTGCTGGTCCTCGTCGGCGGTGGCATCACCGCGGCCGTGCTGTTCGCCGGCAACGACTCGGGCAGCAACAACACGGCGTCGTCCAACACCACCGAGCCCGCCGGCGACACCTCGGAACCGCGCAGCACCAAGTCGACCGCGCCGAGCAGCACCAAGAGCGGCAGCGGTGACCGCGGTGCCGAGGAGGTCGCGAAGAAGTTCAGCGACATCGTCCTCAAGGGCATGAAGGCGGGCAGCAGCGACCCGAACGACGTCAAGCAGTACGTCTGCGCGGCGGAGTTCCCGAAGCTCAAGGCCAAGACCGGTGCCCCGCAGACGGGCGCGACGGCCACCGTGGCCGACGTCAAGACCTCGGGCAGCAGCGGCACGTTCACGCAGCGGCTGACCGGGCTCGTCGACCCGAACAACCCCGGCAAGGCCCAGTCGGGCGAGATCGTCTACAAGCTGTCCAAGGAAGGCGGCGACTGGAAGGTGTGCGGTATCGACAGCCTCGGTACGCCGACCAAGTAGCTCGCTGACGTGCGAAAAGGGCCCCGCCGCAGTTCGGAGGGGCCCTTTTTGCGTGAGCGGGTCAGCCCTTGCTGGGGCGGCGCTGCGGCCTGGGCGCCGTGACGCCCTCCGCGAGCCTGCGCGTGGTCAGCAGGAACGCCGTGTGCCCGATCATCCGGTGCTCCGGCCGCACGGCGAGACCGACGACGTGCCACGGGCGGACGAGCGTCTCCCACGCGTGGGGCTCGGTGAAGCACGTCATCTCGCGCAGCGCCTCGGTGACCACGGACAGCTGCGTGGTGGTGGCGACGTAGACGACGAGGACGCCGCCGGGGATGAGGTTCTTCGCGATCGTGGGCAGCACCTCCCACGGCGAGAGCATGTCGAGGATGACCCGGTCGACCTCGCCCTCGTGGTTCTTCACGTCGTCGACGGTGATCGACCAGTTGCCGGGGCGCTCGCCGAAGAACGTCTCGACGTTGCGGATGGCGTGGACCGCGTGGTCGTCGCGCACCTCGTACGACTGGACGCTGCCCTTCTCGCCCACCGCGCGCAGCAGCGAGCACGACAACGCACCAGAACCCGCGCCCGCTTCGAGAACGCGCGCCCCCGGGAAGATGTCGCCGTACATGCAGATCTGCGCGGCGTCCTTCGGGTAGATCACCTGCGCGCCGCGCGGCATCGACAGCACGTAGTCCGGCAGCAGCGGGCGCAGCGCCAGGAAGTTCGTGCCGCCCACCGACTGCACCACGGAGCCCTCGGGCTGCCCGAGGAGCTTGTCGTGCGGGATGGCGCCGCGGTGGGTGTGGTACTCCTTGCCGGGCTCCAGGACGACGGTGTAATGCCGTCCCTTGGGGTCGGTGAGCTGAACCCGGTCACCCGGCTGGAACGGTCCACTTGCGCTAATCACCGCGCAATGGTGTCAAACGCCCTTCTCAATGGCCGCACGCAGGTCCTCCCTGCGCAGCACACCGGCCGGGCGGCCCTCCAGATCGACCACCAGGAACTGCCACGCGGCGGTGCCCTGGACGCGTTCCACGATCTCCTCGCCCGGCTCGTCGGCGAGCAGGACGGTCTCCGGCAGGATCGGCTCCGCGGCCTGCTCCGCGGGCGCGAACGGACTCGACGCGGCGAGCTTGCGGGCCAGTTCGGTGTCGAGCAGACCGGCCGCCACCCCGTCCGCCCTGACCAGCACCACGCCCCGGCCTGCCGACGTGCTCAGCGCGTCCGCGACGGGGCTTTCCGCCGGCAGCTGGAGCACCGGCCGGATGAGGTCGGCGAGGGTGAGGCCCGCGGGCCACGTACGGCGCCGTTCGCTGGCCAGCTCGCTCCTCGCGCCGGCGACGACGACCCACGCCGTCAGCACGCACACGCCGAAGCGCAGCCAACGATCTTCCGCGCCTTCCGCGATGCCGTAGAGCGACCACGCGACCAGTGCGATGGCAACGACGAAACCACCGACCACGGCGACACGCGTACCCATCGCCCGTTGCCCGGTCGCGGCCCACACGCCTGCTCTGACGATCCTGCCGCCGTCGAGCGGCAGGCCGGGCAGGAGGTTGAAGACGGCGACGGCGACGTTCGCGGCGGCGATCTGGAAGACCAGCACCCACACGACGTCGCCCGGTTCCATCACGAGCGCGCCGACGCCGAAGATGATCGCCAGCGCCACCGACACGAGCGGCCCCGCACCCGCGACCACGCCCTCGTGGCTGGGTTTGCCGGGCGTGCGCATGATCTCCGACAGCCCGCCCAGCAGGTACAGCCGCAGTCTCCTGACCGGCAACCCGAGCCGCAACGCCGCAACGCAGTGACCCAGCTCGTGGGCCAGCACCGAGAGACCGAGGAAGATGGCGAACAACGCCGCCAGGAGAAGTCCGACCCCCGGTGGCGTGCCGGGGGCGAGGTCGTCGACGAGCGGCGCGTAGAAGGCCACCACGATCGCCGAGCCGATCCACCACGACGGCGCGAGCACGACGGGGATGCCCGCCACCCGGAACAGCAGCAGGCCGCCCTCTCTCTCACTGATCCGCGCGGCCACGGGTGCACTGTAGAGCGGTGGGTGTGATCTCGCGGTTCGGTGCCGGTTCCCAGGATTGTCAGACCCCTGTCCTATGGTGCGAACCATGAGCACCACGTTGCGCAGGCCCGCGCTGTCGCCCTCCAGGGCAGGGGACTTCAAGCAGTGCCCGCTGCTCTACCGGTTCCGCGCCGTCGACCGGCTGCCGGAGAGGCCGACCAAGGCGCAGGTGCGCGGCACCGTGGTGCACGCGGTGCTCGAAGACCTCTTCGCCCTGCCCGCGGCGGAACGCGTTCCGGACCGAGCCCGCACGATGATCGTGCCGGCGTGGGAACGGGTGAAGGCCGAACGCCCGGAGTTCTCCACGTTGTTCGAGGAGCAGGGCGGCGCCGAGGAGGAGGAGTGGCTGGCGTCGGCCACCAAACTGCTCGACGGCTACTTCGGTCTGGAGGACCCGCGCCGCCTGGAGCCCGAGTCGCGGGAGTTGCTGGTCGAGTCCGAACTCCCGTCCGGCGTCCTGCTGCGCGGCTACATCGACCGCGTGGACGTGGCCCCGACGGGTGAAATCCGCGTCGTGGACTACAAAACGGGCGCGGCCCCTCGCGAGATCGGCGAGGCCAAAGCCCTGTTCCAGATGAAGTTCTACGCCCTGGTCCTGTGGAAGCTGCGCGGCGTGGTCCCCCGCCAGCTGCGCCTGATGTACCTGGCCGACCGCCAGGCCCTCGCCTACACCCCGGACGAGGCGGAACTCGCCCGCTTCGAACGCACCCTGGACGCCATCTGGCAGGCCATCATGCGAGCGGCGCCGACCGGCGACTTCCGCCCGAACCCCAGCCGCCTCTGCGACTACTGCGACCACAAAGCCTTCTGCCCGGCCTTCGACGGCACCCCGCCGCCCTACCCCGGCTGGCCGGAACCCGACGACACCGAACCCCTCCAGGACCGCGACTGATCGCCAGGACCACGACATGACCGCCTTTTACGAGCCTCTGGGCGACAACACCTTCCGCTCCACCCAGCACACCGTCGGCCCGTGGGGCCCGGACAGCCAGCACCTGGGCCCGCCTTCCGCCTTGCTGGTGCGCTCCTTGCTGGCCCTGGGCAACCCGTCGTCCGCCCTGGCCCGCGTGACCTTCGAGGTACTCGGCCCGGTCCCGGTGGCCGACCTGACGGTGTCCACTTCGGTCGAACGCCCCGGCCGCTCCGTGGAACTGCTGGCGGCCTCGCTGTCCCACGAAGGCCGCGCGGTGCTGACGGCGCGTGCCTGGCGCATCGTCGACTCGGACACCACAGCCGTAGCGGGAGGCGACGCCCCAGCGATGACACCGCCCACATCCGCCGTGCCGATGGAGATCCCGGACTTCTGGGGCGGCGGCTACCTGGCCGCCGTCGAGTGGCTTTCCGTGTCAGGCGGCATCTTCACCCCGGGCGACGCCCAGGTGTGGGCCCGCCCGCGCGTCGCCGTGGTCGAAGGGTTCGAGCCTTCGCCGTTGGAGCGACTGTTCTCCGTGGTGGACTCGGCCAGCGGCGTTTCGTCCCGTGTGGACATTCGCAAGTGGTACGCCATCAACACCGACCTGACCGTCCACCTGCACCGGCAGCCTGTCGGCGAGTGGGTGGGGATGGACGCGCGGACGACCATCGGGCCGGACGGGGTCGGGCTCGCGACCAGCGTGGTGCACGACGTGGAGGGGCCGGTGGGCACAACGGCGCAGGCGCTGTTCGTCCGCGAGCGCTGACCGCGTGACGATCGGGCTGCCCGCTGCGGCTTCGTGATTCCCCTTCTGGCTGGCACCGGCCGAGCAGGAGAAGGCGTAGCGTCAGCGGGACTGTGAAGAGGTTCGCGAACCGGCAGGAAGCGGGCCGCGCCCTCGCCGCGCGACTCGCCACCCAGCCGTGGCACGACCCGCTCGTCCTGGGCCTCCCCCGCGGCGGCGTCCCGGTCGCCAAAGAAGTGGCCACGCACCTGAACGCCGAACTGGACGTCGTGGTGGCGCGCAAGATCGGCGCTCCAGGCCACCCGGAGTACGGCGTAGGAGCCGTGACGGCGGACAGCGAACCCATCTACGACGCCAGAGTGCTCAGAGCCTTGAACCTCACCGAGGAACAACTCGGCCGCACCTGCGACGAGGAACGCGCCGAAGCCGCCAGACGCACCACTCTGTACCGCGGCGGCAAACCGCTCACCATCAAGGACCGCGACGTGATCCTCGTGGACGACGGCCTCGCCACCGGCGTCACCGCCAGAGCCGCGCTCCACTGGATCTGCAAACACGAACCGAAGAGCGTCACGCTGGCGGTCCCCGTGGCGGCCAGGGACTCGCTGCGCACGTTCACGACCCCGATCGTGGCCGTCCTGACCCCGCGCCACTTCGGCGCGGTCAGCCGGTGGTACGACAGCTTCGATCAGACCACGGACGACGAGGTGCTCAGCGCGCTCTCGTAGTGCTCGACCGTCGGGAACGGCGAGTAGAAGCGATGCAGCAGCGCGGACCAGCGCTCGTACGACGGCCCCTGCCGGAAGCCCACGGTGTGCGCTTCGACCGAGTCCCAGCGCACGAGCAGCAGGTAGCGCGACGGCGTTTCCAGGCACCTCAGCAGTTCGAGGCCGCGGAAGCCCGGCGAGGCGGAGATCAGCTCCCGCGCCTCGCCGAACGCCCACTCGAACTCGTCCGTGGCACCTGGCAGCACGTCCAGCAGGGCGTGCTCGGTGATCACAGGCGGCAGAACCTGATGTCCGAGGCCAGCACGGCCTTGGCGCCGACCTCGGCCAGCTCGTCCATCACGCGGTTCGCTTCCTTGCGGGACACCATCGCCCGCACGGCCACCCAGTTGTCGTCGGCCAGCGGCGCCACCGTCGGCGACTCCAGGCCAGGGGTGAGGGCGATGGCGGCCTCGAGCAACGCGCGCGGGCAGTCGTAGTCGAGCATCAGGTACTGCTGCGCGAACACGACGCCCTGCAGGCGGGCCGTCAGCTGCTTCTTGGCCGACGTGAGCTCCGAGGCGGCGCGGTGCACGAGCACGGCCTCGGACTCGCAGATCGGCTCGCCGAACGGCACCAGGTCGTGCTGGCGCAGCGTGCGGCCGGAGCCCACCACGTCGGCGATCAGGTCGGCGACACCGAGCTGGATCGAGATCTCCACGGCGCCGTCGAGACGGATCACGTGGGCGTTGATGCCGCGGGCCTTGAGGTCGCGGCCCACCAGCTTCGGGTAGGCGGTGGCCAGGCGCTTGCCTTCGAGGTCGGACACCTTCCAGTCGGTGCCGCGAGGGCCCGCGTAGCGGAAGGTGGACGAGCCGAAGCCCAGCGCCAGGAGCTCCTGCACCGACGAGCCGTTGTCGTCGGCGCCCGAGTCCGCGGCCAGGTCCCGGCCGGTGATGCCGAGGTCGAGGTCGCCGGACGCCACGTAGATCGCGATGTCCTTGGGACGCAGGAAGAAGAACTCCACGTCGTTGTTGGGGTCGAGCACGGTCAGGTCGCGCGGCTCGTGCCGCTGCCGGTAGCCGGCCTCGGTCAGCATGGCGGAGGCGCGTTCGGCGAGCGCGCCCTTGTTCGGGACTGCAACGCGCAGCATGTGAAAGTCTCCGTCAGAGGTACTTGTAAACGTCTTCGAGGGTCAGGCCGCGGCCCAGCATGAGCACCTGGAGGCGGTACAGCAGCTGCGAGATCTCTTCCGAGAGCTTCTCGTCGGACTCGTACTCGGCGGCGATCCAGACCTCGCCCGCCTCCTCCAGCACCTTCTTGCCCTGCGCATGGACGCCGGCCTCGAGCGCTGCGACGGTGCCGGAACCTGCCGGCTTGGTGGCGGCTCGTTCGGTCAGTTCGGCGAACAGGGAGTCGAAGGTCTTCACGGCACGACATCCTCCCATCTCCCGGACCGCCGTCCACACCGCGGTCGCATCTGTCCCAGGCCGTGGACGTGATCTGTCCTGCATGGACACCCGGTAGCGTGAACTTCCGTGTCCGAGTTCGCCGAAGTGCTCGAAGCGTTGCGCCGGGTGCGCGGCATCAACCCGTTCTTCGCGCTCGACGTGGGCCGTCCGGACGACACGTGGCTGCCGGGAACGGCGCTGCTGGAAGGCCCGGCGCTCAGAACCACGATCGACGCCATCGCGACCCGGTACAAAGCGGAGGAACCACGCGTAGCGGCCAGCCTGTTCTTCCTCAGCTACACCGCGCGGCTGCTCAGCCCGCTCACCGCCGCGAACATCCCGATCGACGTCCGGCCCGAGAACCTGTGGTGGCACCACCATCCAGCCAACGGCCTGAGCGTCCGCATCGACCAGCCGCGACTGGGCCCACCGGCCGCTGAAGCGCTCGAACCCGTGGTGGAAGCGATCCAGGCGGTCACGCCGGTGGCGCGCGGATTGTTGTGGGGCAACGCGATGTCGAACATCGCGGGCGCGCTCAAAATGGTTGTCCGCGCACGCATGCTCACGGCCGAGGAAGCGGAAGAACGCGGTGAACAGCTCATGAGCGCACCGCCGTTCGAACAAGCGGGAGAATTCATCAGTTTTCCGGGCGAAGTCACGTTCCGGCGTCGGTCGTGCTGCCTCTACTACCGCGTTGCCGCAGGTGGGAAGTGCGGTGACTGCCCACTCGTGAAGTGATGAACACGACAACTCTTATGGCCGGTTGTGTTTAAGCCACCGATCAACTTACGGTGCACGCGCCGCAGTGACGGGAAGCCGGTGAAAATCCGGCGCGGTCCTCGCCACTGTGACCGGGAAGCGATCCCCGCCGAGCACGTCACTGGTCCCCGCGAGGGGGCTGGGAAGACGCGGGGGCAGCGTTGATCCGGGAGTCAGGAGACCGGCTGCGGCGCCGCTAGGAGAGTTGACTTCCACGAGGTATGGAGGAGCCCGTCATGACGAGCCCCGCAGCAAATCTGTCCGCCGTCCAGGTGCCCAAGTGGGCCTTCGCAGTAGCACTGCTCGGCCTCATCGTCACCTACCTGGTTTTGCAGGAGAACGGTCTCGCGCTCGGCGCGGGTTCCGAGATGCTGCACGAGTTCTTCCACGACGGCCGGCACGCGCTCGGCGTCCCCTGCCACTGATCCCGATCTCTGATCCCGGGCAGGGAAGTTCATGACTACGACGTACAAGTCTCTTGCGCTGCGCGGAATCGCGGCCGGCGGCATCGCCGGTGTCGCCTCCGCGCTGGTGCAGCTGCTGGTGACCGAGATCCCGATTCGCGCCGCGCTCGCGGTCGAGGAGGCCAGGGAACCCGCCGGTGAGGCCGGCCATTCGCACGGCGGCGAGGAAGAGCTGGTCAGCCGTGGCGCCCAGATCGCGGGCGGCATGCTCGGCGTGGTCATCGTCGGCATCGCGGTCGGGCTGGTGTTCGCCACGGCCTACGCGCTGTCGAAGCGCTGGTTCGCCGGCCGCACGCCGTTCAGCCGCAGTTTCGCGTTCGGTGCCGCCGTGTTCGGTGCGGTGGCGCTGCTGCCGTGGCTCAAGTACCCGGCCAACCCGCCCGCCGTGGGCGACCCGGAGACGGTGAACTACCGGACCGCGCTCTACCTCGGTGTGGTGGTGGCCGGTCTGGTGATCGTGTGGGGTGCCAGCTGGCTCGCCGAGCAGCTGCGCGCCCAGTCGCAGCCGCTGCGGGTCACCGCGGTGCTGCTCGCGGTGGCCGCGGCCGTCGCCGTGGTCCTCGTGGCGTTCCCCGCGCCGCCGGACACGATCCCCGCGGACATGCCGGTGAACGTGCTGTGGCAGTTCCGCCTCAGTTCGCTCGCCCAGCTCGCCACGCTCTACGTCGGTCTCGGCGTGGTGTTCGGCCTGCTGATCGACCCGGCCACGCGCAGGATCAAGGCCGTCGAAAAGACTGCTGTCGCCTGATGGTGTGGGGTGGCCGAGGGTACGGCCACCCCGCCCAGGCGGCATTGGTACGTTCGGCGCATGCCTGACAGCGCCGAGTTGCTGGAAGAGATGCGTCAGAAGCTCGAGTTCTTCGAGCAGGCCAACCGTGCGGCCGAGGCCCGTGCCGCCGGGTACGACGCGATGGGCACCGAGCTCAGAACAGTGGAAGCCAGCGCCCAGTCCCCCGACCGTTCCGTGACGGTGGTCGCGGGTTTGTCCGGTTCCATCAAGGAAATCCGGTTCACCGAGGACGCGAAGCGGCTCAGCACCACGCAGCTCTCCCAGGCCGTGATGTCGACGTTGCAGCTGGCCGTCGCCGCCGCGGCGCGCCAGCAGGCCGAGATCGTGCAGGGCCACGTCGGCACGGACATCCCGATCGCCGAGCGGGTCATGAAGACCCAGCAGGAGATCTTCGGGCAGCCCGGCGAACCTCCTGCCGGCCCGCGCCCGCCCGCGGACGACGACGGCGGCGACACCGGCAGCATCTTCCGCAAGGACGACCGCTGGTGACCGGCTACGTCGTGCACCCGGACGAACTGGCCCGGTGCGCCAAGGCCGTCGGCGGGCTCACCGGCACCTCGACCAAGCTAAACGACACGGCGACCACCGCGTCCGTGCCCGCGATCAGCTGGGGCGCGCTCGGGCACCTGCTCGGCCTGTACGAGCAGTACGACGCGCTGCTCGGCGACCTGCACGGTCACTTCGGCAAGATGACCGAGGGCTTCGGCAAGATCGACGCCGCCCTCACCGCCACCGCGCAGACCTACGCCGACCACGAGAAGACGACCACCGACGCGTTCGGCAAGACCCTCCGAACAGGACTCGACAACGCGACCGCGGCCCCGATGGTCTCCGGCGGCAAGGCGACCTCCAACGCGGGTGCGGTGGGCAGCAGCTACGGCGACCAGTTCTCCGGCGGCAACGTGGGCAAGCAGGCCGCGAAGTCCGTTCCGTTCGGTGGCAGCAGCTACTCGCTCATGAAGGACGCCACCAAGCTCGGTGACTCCATCAAATCCGGTGACGGCGCGGCGATCGCGAAGGACACCATCAGCGTCATCTCCGACATGAACAACTTCATGCAGGAGGGCATGAAACTCGCCGGCGCCATCGCCGACCCGCTGAACTTCCTGATCAGCAAGGGACTCGGCTGGCTGCTGGACGTCGTCGCACCGTTGAAGCAGGCCGTCGACCTGGTCAGCGGCGACCCGGCGGCCACCAGCAAGGCCGCGGGCGCGTTCAACGACATCGCCGAGCAGACCGAGGAACTGGCCCGCACGTTCGACGAGCAGTTGAAGGAAGGCCTGCAGAGCTGGAAGTCCGAGGCCGGCGACAAGGCGGCGGCCAAGCTCGGCAGCTTCCACCACGGCATCGAGGGCACGGCCTCCACCGCGGGCAACGTCGCGTCCGTGCTGCAGGCCAGCTCCATGTTCATGCAGGTGGCCGAGGACATCATCAAGGGCATCCTGAGCGACCTGATCGAGTGGCTGGTCGTCACGTGGATCGCCGCGCAGCTCGCCGCGATCCCCACCTGCGGCGCCTCCGAGGTCGCCGCGGCCGCCGCGACGCCGGTGGAGGCGGGTGTCTCGACCGCGAAGGCCACGGGCGAGGTGAACAAGGTCCGCTCGATCATCCAGAAGATCCTGAACGTGCTGAAGCGGATCCGTGAGGTGATCGGGCGTTCGAAGATCGGCAAGGCGTTCGTCGAGGGTGCGTCGAAGAAGCCCGACACGCTCGGCAAGGCGTTCTCCGAAGCCGTGGAGAAGAACGCGGACAAGGTGCTGGGTCTGGACAAGAGCGGCCCGGACGGCATGAAGTACACCGACCCGGTCAAGATCGCGAACAAGGTCGCCGGGTACGCCGACGGCATCTACAAGACCATCTCGTACGACCAGCGCGGCGCGGACCAGGAAGCGGAGAAGACCGACCAGGAGCTCGACATCTGATGTGGTGGCGGCCCAAGCGCTTCACGCCCACCGAGGTGGTGACGTCCGTCGGCGGGCGCACGTTCACCACGCGCACCGAGGTCCGAGTGGTCGGCCTGGAGTCCGCCGGCGGTGGCGACCAGAAAGCACGCGAGGAAGCCTTCGTCGCGGTGAGCACCTCGCTGGGCCTGTGCCCTCCCCTGCGAGTCGCCGCCCGTGCTGAAGAGGACTGGCGCCGGATCACGCACGACGAGAACGCCGGCGCGGTGGCCGTCGGCGTTCCGTCGTTCGACGACAGGTTCCTGGTGTTCTGCGAAGAACTCGCCTTCGTGCGCTACCTGACCCCGGCGCTGACCGCCGAGCCGTGCGAGTCGACCGGCGGACTCGAACTGGGTGGCGGCCGGATCACCGTGCACCGCAACGGAATCGGCCACGACGTGGCCGCCGCGAACTACCTCAACACCCTGATTTCGTTGCTACCACCGGAGTTGCGCCGATGAACGACGCGCCGATCGTCGTACCGCTGTCCGACGAGGGCGCCGTGGTGATCGAGCAGGACCGGGTGCTGTTCACGCTGTTGGTGAACGGTGCGCGGGTGGCCACCGACGTGATCGGCGTGCCGCTGGCGGGCGTCATGAAGGTCGAACCGGGCGTGCTGCTCAAGCCCGTGAAGTACCGGACGCCGGAGCACTCGTCCAGCCATCCCCTGAAGTTCGAGCTGCCCGCCGGACCCGCGGTGTGGATTCGCGCGGCCTACGACATCCTCATCCCCACCCCGGATCCCCGCGGGCTGGCCGCCGAGATCGAGCGCCGCCGGCACCGGGTCGCGCGCTACGGCGGCGTGGCGTCGTCCCTGGTCTGGGAGATCAACCCACGGCTGCGGGTGGCGGGCCCTGACGGCTACGAACCCGGCGTCCTGCCAGGCGCGCCCCTGGAGCCCGCCATCGGGAAGTGGCACAGCTCCGAGGCGGCACCGATCGGCCCGTTGTCTCCAGGATGGCCCGCCGGTGAGCCGACTGTGCCCGCGGCGCTGCCGTATCCCGAGTCGCTGCCGGTGGTCTCGGAGACGCTGGCGAACGGTGTGCGGTTCTCGGTGTCGGTGCGGCGGACGTTCCTCGGCTTCGAGCCCGTGTCGCCCGGGGTGGTTGTCGACGCGGCGCCGACGTCGTCGTTGAGCGAACCGCTGGCCGCCTGGCACGTGGTGCGTGCCGGGACTGTGCGGGGCACGCATCGGCCCGTTCGGTGGTGCGCGGCGGACGGGCGGACCGAGATCAGGACGGAGCTGGTGGACGGGCCCGCGCTGTGGCTGTGGGGGCCGGTGCAGGAATGGCTCGTGTGCACGCCGCGGGCCGCTGAGCTCGCCGACGAGGTGCGGCTGCGGCAGGGCGTGGGGATGCGGTTCCCGTTGTCGAGCGATCTCGGGGCGGAGCGGCGGACGTGGCGGAACCTGTCGTCGACGCGGCCGGTGGACACGCCTGCCGGGCGGGCGTTGCCGCCGGTGCCGGAGTGGGCACCGACGGCGCCGACGCTCATCCCTCAGGGTTGCTGGGAGCAGTGCGCAACCTCGCCGGCGCCTTGAGCCGCCACGCCTCCTCGATCAGCTCTGCCAGCTGGCCGTGGTCGACCCTCGTCAGGTCGACCAGGATCGCCCCGTACCCGTCGTAGTGCGGTGTCGTGTAGAACGCCGGGTCTCGAGAAGCGAGCAGCGCTGCTTTCTCGTCGAGGTCGCACATCACCACGAGTCCGCCTTCGGCCTCGGTCCGGAGCCGTGCGAACCCCTTGCCGGACACTTTCAACGACGGCGTGCGGTACCAGGTCGCTTCCTCGACCTCTGGCAGCCGCGACGCCATCGCCACCACGTCTTCCCATGTCGCCATGGGTGTCATGGTCGCAGTGGCCTGCCGGTACCGCCTTGGACGAATGGAAACTAGAGGGCCTTCAGGACGTCCAGGTCCACGCCCACCAGCGAGTCGCGGAAGATCCGCCGCTCCCCCGCCTCCACCTCGACGTCGCAAGGCACCACCAGCACGGTGCACCCGGCAGCCACCGCCGCCGCCACCCCCGTCGGCGAGTCCTCGATCGCCACGCACCGCGCCGCGTCCACGCCGAGCAGCCGGGCGGCCTTCAGGTACGGCTCGGGCAGCGGCTTGTTCAGGCCGTCCACCTCGTCGCCGCACACCGTGACGTCGAACAGGTCGCGGCCGATCGTGTCCAGAGCGACCTCGGTCAGCGCCCGCTCGGTCGACGTCACCAGCGCCATCGGCACGCCGGAAGCTCGCACCGCGCGCAGAGCCTCGGCAGCGCCCGGACGCCACGGCAGGCCGGCGCGGAACACTTCCTCGGTGCGGCGCGAGATCCACGAGGCGCCGTCGAGCAGGTCCGACTCGGAAGGCTCGATGCCGACGTCGGCGAACAGCAGCCGCATCGTGGTGGGCACGTTGGTGCCGACCATGCGTTCGCGGGTGTGCAGCGACAGAACCCCGCCGAGCTTCTCCGCATACTCGTAGAGCGGGATGTCCCAGAGCTTTTCGGAGTCCAGCAGCGTGCCGTCCATGTCCCACAGGACACCAAGGGGATGAGAGACAGCCGGGTCAGACATTGAAGTACTTCGCCTCCGGGTGGTGCGCCACGAAGGCGTCGGTGGACTGTTCTGGGTGCAGCTGGAGCTCCTCGGACAGTGAGACCCCGATGCGCTCGGGGTCGAGCAGGTCGACGATGCGCCGGCGGTCTTCCATCTCGGGGCAGGCGCCGTAGCCGAACGAGTAGCGCGCGCCCCGGTAGCCGAGTTTGAAGAACTCCTCGACGTCGGCCGGGTCCTCGGCGGCGACGGTGCCGCCCGACGACCAGGTCAGCTCCTCGCGCACCCGCTTGTGCCAGTACTCGGCCAGCGCTTCGGTGAGCTGGACCCCCAGTCCGTGGACTTCCAGGTACTCACGATACGCGTTCTTGCCGAACAGTTCGTTGGCGTAGTCGGCGATCGGCTGGCCCATCGTCACGAGGTGGAACGCGATGACGTCGACCTCGCCGGACTCCTTCGAGCGCCAGAAGTCCGCCAGGCACAGCCTCCGATCCCTTTTCTGGCGCGGAAAAGTGAACCGGAAGCGCTCAGGCGAGTCCACCGAAGGTTCCGAAAGGATCACCAGGTCGTCGCCGTCCGAGACGCACGGGAAGTAGCCGTAGACGACGGCGGCGTGGGCAAGAACACCTTCGGTGGCAAGGCGTTCCATCCAGTAGCGCAGGCGCGGTCGGCCCTCGGTCTCCACCAGGTCCTCATAGGACGGTCCGTTGCCGCCGCGGGTGCCCTTCAGGCCCCACTGGCCCATGAACGTCGCCCGCTCGTCGAGCAACGCCGAGTAGTCGGCGACGGGGATGCCCTTCACGACCCGGCTGCCCCAGAACGGCGGCGCCGGGATCGGGTTGTCGGTGGCCACGTCCGAGCGGCCGGCGACCACTTCTTCCTCCACCACGGCGGCTTTGCGGGCGGCGGCGATGCGCAGCGAACGTTCGCGGCGCGCCTTGCGTTCCGCGGCTTTGGCCTCGGCTTCGGGATCCACGAGCGGGCCCTCGCCGCGCTTGGCCGCCATGATCGCGTCCATCAGGCGCAGGCCCTCGAAGGCGTCACGGGCGTAGCGGACGTCGCCGAAGTACATCTCGGTCAGGTCGTTCTCGACGTAGGCACGCGTCAACGCCGCGCCGCCCAGCAATACCGGCCACCGCGCGGCGACGCCCCGGGAGTTCATCTCCTCGAGGTTCTCCTTCATGATCACGGTCGACTTGACCAGCAGGCCGGACATGCCGATCGCGTCCGCGCGGTGTTCCTCCGCGGCCTCCAGGATCGTGTTGATCGGCTGCTTGATGCCGATGTTCACGACCTCGTAGCCGTTGTTGGACAGGATGATGTCGACGAGGTTCTTGCCGATGTCGTGGACGTCGCCCTTGACCGTGGCGAGCACGATGCGGCCCTTGCCGCCGTCGTCGGAACGTTCCATGTGCGGTTCGAGGTGCGCGACGGCGGACTTCATGACCTCGGCGGACTGCAGCACGAACGGCAGCTGCATCTGGCCGGAGCCGAAGAGTTCGCCGACGGTCTTCATGCCCGCCAGCAGCGTGTCGTTGATGATCTGCAACGCCGGGCGCTGGTCCAGCGCGTCGTCCAGGTCGGCTTCGAGGCCGTTGCGCTCACCGTCGACGATCCGGCGCTCCAGGCGTTCGAACAACGGCAGCGCGGCCAGTTCCTGGGCCCGCGTGGCGGAGTTCGACTTCGTGGTGACGCCCTCGAACAGCTCCATGAGCTTCTGCAGCGGGTCGTAACCCTCACGCCGTCGGTCGTAGACCAGGTCCAGCGCCACCGCGCGGTGCTCGTCCGGGATGCGTGCCATCGGCACGATCTTGGAGGCGTGCACGATCGCGGTGTCGAGGCCCGCCTGCACGCATTCGTGCAGGAACACGGAGTTCAGCACCTGGCGCGCGGCGGGGTTCAGTCCAAAAGAGACGTTCGACAGGCCCAGAGTCGTCTGCACGTCCGGATAACGGCGCTTGAGCTCGCGGATCGCCTCGATCGTCTCGAGGGCGTCGCGGCGGACCTCCTCCTGGCCGGTGGAGATCGGGAACGTCAGGCAGTCGACGATGATGTCGTTGACCCGCATGCCCCAGTTCTGCGTGAGGTCCTCGATCAGCCGGACGGCGACGCGGACCTTCCACTCGGCGGTGCGGGCCTGGCCCTCCTCGTCGATGCACAGCGCCACGACCGCCGCGCCGTGCTCGGAGACGAGCCGCATGATCTTCTGGAAGCGGGAGTCGGGGCCGTCGCCGTCCTCGTAGTTCACCGAGTTGACGGCGGAGCGGCCACCGAGACACTCCAGGCCCGCCTGGAGCACGTTCGGTTCGGTCGAGTCGAGCATGATCGGCAACGTCGACGCGGTGGCCAGCCGGGAGGCCAGCGCCTTCATGTCCGCCTCGCCGTCGCGGCCCACGTAGTCGATGCAGAGGTCGATCAGGTGGGCGCCCTCGCGCGTCTGGTCCCGCGCGATCTCGATGCAGTTCTCCCACTTCTCCTCGAGCATCGCCTCGCGGAACGCCTTGGAGCCGTTGGCGTTCGTGCGCTCGCCGATCATCAGCACCGAGGCGTCCTGTTTGAACGGGACGGCCTGGTACAGCGAGGACACACCGGGCTCTGGGCGCGGACGTCGTTGCGAGGGACCGAGATCGCGCACCGCCGCGGCGACCTGGCGCAGGTGCTCGGCGGTCGTGCCGCAGCAGCCGCCGACGAGCCGCGTGCCGAACTCCTGCACGAACCCGGCCAGCGCCTGGGCCAGTTCCTCCGGCCCCAGCGGGTAGACGGCGCCGTTCGGGCCCAGTTCCGGCAGGCCAGCGTTCGGCATCACCGACAGCGGGATGCGGGCGTGCTTGGACAACGTCCGCAGGTGCTCGCTCATCTCGGCGGGACCGGTGGCGCAGTTGAGTCCGATGAGGTCGATGCCCAGCGGCTCCAGCGCGGTCAGCGCGGCGCCGATCTCCGACCCCAGCAACATCGTGCCGGTCGTCTCGACGGTCACCTGGGCGATGATCGGGACGCTCCGGCCCTCAGCGGTCATCGCGCGCTTGGCGCCGATGATGGACGCCTTGGTCTGCAGCAGGTCCTGCGAGGTCTCGACGATGATCGCGTCCACCCCGCCGACCAGCAGGCCCTTGCACTGCTCCTGGTAGGCGTCGCGCAACGTCGCGAACGGCGCGTGCCCGAGCGTCGGCAGCTTGGTGCCGGGACCGACACTGCCCAGCACGAACCGGGGCCGGCCGGGCGTGCTGAACTCGTCCGCCACCTCACGTGCCAGCGCGGCACCGCGTTCGGACAGGTGGAAGATCTGGTCCGGAATGTCGTACTCGGCGAGGTTCGCGAGGTTCGCGCCGAACGTGTTCGTCTCGACGGCGTCCACGCCGACCTCGAGATAGCCGCGGTGCACGGCCTTCACGACGTCCGGCCGGGTCACGTTCAGGATCTCGTTGCAGCCCTCTAGACCGTCGAAGTCGTCCAGAGAGAGGTCAGCTGCCTGAAGCATGGTGCCCATCGCGCCGTCAGCGACAACGACCCGATTCACCAGCGCTTCCAGGAACGGCGACTCTCCGCGATCACGCATGGGCCAAGCCTACGATGAGTTAGATAGGGGAGGCCGTAGTCTGGCGCCGTGAACGATCCGTCCCAGACCCCGTCGCACACGCGTCAGCCTCTCACCGACCCGATCATGATCTGCGGGTTCGAGGGATGGAACGACGCGGGGGATGCCGCCAGCACCGCGATCGAGCACCTGCAACTCACCTGGGACGCCACGCCGCTCGCCGAGATCGACCCGGACGACTACTACGACTTCCAGGTGACCAGGCCCACAGTCCGGATGGTGGACGGTGTCACCCGAAGGGTCGACTGGCCGACCACGCGTCTCTCGGTGTGCCGCCCGCCCGGCTCCGCTGTGGACGTGGTCCTCGTGCACGGCATCGAGCCGAACATGAGGTGGCGCAAGTTCGTCGCCGAGCTCCTCGGCCACATCGAGACGCTCGGCGTCACGACCGTGGTGACCCTGGGCGCGCTGCTCATGGACACGCCGCACACCCGCCCCGTGCCCGTCACCGGCACCGCCTACGACCCGGACGCCGCCGAGAAGTTCGGCCTCGAGCACTCCAAGTACGAGGGCCCGACCGGCATCGTCGGCGTGTTCCAGGACGCCTGCGTGCAGGCCGGCATCCCGGCGATCTCGTTCTGGGCCGCCGTGCCGCACTACGTCTCGCAGCCGCCCTCCCCCAAGGCCACGCTCGCGCTGCTGCACCGGGTGGAGGAGGTCCTCGACATCGAGGTCCCGCTCGGCGCGCTGCCGGAGCAGGCCGAGGAGTGGGA
This sequence comes from Lentzea sp. NPDC054927, assembly GCF_053610285.1. Classification (NCBI taxonomy): domain Bacteria; kingdom Bacillati; phylum Actinomycetota; class Actinomycetes; order Pseudonocardiales; family Pseudonocardiaceae; genus Lentzea; species Lentzea sp. NPDC054927. The sequence goes on along the minus strand of NZ_JBSGXZ010000009.1, from coordinate 215,862 downwards.
GCGCACGGTCACCGAGATGGCCGACGAGGACGAGGACGTGCGCAACTACGTGCGCGCGCTGGAGGAGCGCGGGGACGCGGCCATCCAGATCACCGAGGCGTCGGGGGACGACATCGCCGCGGAGTTCGAGCGGTACCTGCGCCGCCGCGGGCGCGGTCCGGGCTGGCCGTCGACCGGCCCTCGCTGACATGATTCGGCCCCGAATGCACGCCACCGGGGCTGAATGCGAGGCAGAACAGTGGCTGGAGGCGACGACGGCTCGTCGACTGACAACCGGATCGACGCGGAGAGGCTGAGCGGGACCGGGATCCAGGCGCAGCGGATTCGCGACGTCGACGCCCGCAGGACCAACAACTTCACCGCCCTCAGCATGACGCTCGGCGTGGTGGTCACCCTGCTGTCGTTCGTGGTCTGGAGATTCGCCGGAGCCGACGAGTCGATCGCGGGCCGGCCGACCACCGCACCGAGCACCGCACCGACCACCGGGACACCCGCCTCGACGGCGGGTTCCGCGCCCACCCGGCCGGACAAGGCCGGAGAGTGCCTCGAAGAGCACCTGGACAAGGATCCCGCGGTCCTTCGACCGTCGCGGTACCAGTTCCCCGTCGACGTCCAGGCCTCCCGGCTCCAGACCGGCGACCACAAGTACCCGATCGCCGGCACCCTGGTCCGCGACGGAAAGACCGTCGGTGCGATCAAGCTGTTCTACGAGTTCAGCGGCACCGGTCTGCAGGTGCTCGAGGTCGTCGACGCCTCGTGTGCGGCGGTCGAGTTCTCCAAGCCCGAGAAGGTGGCGGAGGACAGCTACCGGACGACGTTCCAGATCGCGGGTCAGGCGTACGAGGTGGAGATCGTCACCCCCGTCGCCATCTTCCTGGACATCACGTTCCGGCTCGCGTCGAACTGACCCCGCTGAAGAATTTAGCTACGACAACAATCACAGCGCGCTTCCGCCGTCCACCGCACTAGGGTTGGGCGGCGGAGGTGTCTGTGGGCCGTTTGGCACGCGCCGGGTTGTACGCCGGCGCATTGATCGGGCCGTTCGGCGGCGCCATCACCACGTCGATCCTGCCCGAGATCGGGGACAGTTTCGGCAGGTCCGCTGGCGAGGCGGCCTCGACGCTGACGTTCTACCTCGTGCCGTTCGCGGTGCTGATGCTCGCGTCCGGCACGTTCGCGCAACGCTGGGGTCCACAACGGACTGTCCGGATCGCCTACATCGCCTACGCCATCGCGTCCGCACTCGCGGCGAGCGCGTGGACGTTCGAGGTGCTGCTGGCCTCACGGGCGTTGCAGGGCGCGGCGAACTCGTTCACGACACCGGTGCTGCTCGCCGTGATCGCCGCCTCGACGCCGAAGGAGAAGCTCGGGCGCGCGCTCGGGTTGTTCGGGTCGATGCAGGCGGCCGGGCAGACGTCGGCCCCGCTCGTCGGCGGGCTGACCGCGGAGATCGACTGGCGGCTGGCGTTCGTGGTGATCTCGGTGGTGGCCGTCGGGCTGGCGATCCTGGGGGTGCCGGAGACGGACTCCGAGCCGGAGCGCGACGCGAGTCTGCGCAGCGCGTTCGTGCCGAGCACCATCAGGCCGGCCCTGGTCGCGTTCGTCGGCTGGGGTTGCCTGGGCGGGTTGTCGTTCCTCGTGGCGTTCCGGCTGGACGACGTGTTCGGGCTGGGCGCCGGTGAACGCGGGCTGCTGCTCACCGGCTTCGGCATCGTCGGGTTCCTGACGGCGCGGCACATCGGCAAGGCCATCGACCGGTTCGGCGCCATGACCACTGTCGTCGTCGGCGCGACGCTGGGCGGAGGCCTCGTCGCCGCGGTGGGCACGACGCCGTTCGCGGCGGTCGCGGTTCTCGCGTGGGCGTTGACCGGTGCGGCCGCGCAGGGCGTGTTGGTGAGCGTCAACGCGTTGGTGTTGCAGAGCGAGAACGCCAACAGGGGCGGCAGCGTCAGTGTCGTGCAGTCACTGCGCTTCATGGGTGCCGCCGCCGCACCGTTGGCGTTCGTCCCGCTCTACCAAGCCCATCCGCTCGCGGGTTTCCTCGTGCCCGCCGCGCTGCTGGTCACCGTGCCCGCGATCATCACGTGGTCAGGTCGCGGCGCCGGAAACCGGCGAACCCGGCAGCCAGAAGCACCACCGCCACCCCGGTGAGCCACAGCAGCGGTCCCGCGGTGATGTCCGGGTACTTCGGGATGTGCGTGAACGGCGAGACATCGATGATCCACTGATCGAGCTGCAGGGCCGGGCCGAGCAGCGTGATCACCAGCGACACCGACACCACCGCCCAGCTCACGCCGGTGAGCTGCGGGAACAGGCCGAACAACACCAGCGCGAGGCCAGCGATCACCCAGGCGGCCGGCAGCTGGGCCAGTGCCGCGCCGAGCATCTGCGGCAGGACCGTGCCGAGGTCGTCGATCTGCAGGCCGTAGACCAGGCCGAGGCCGAGACCGGACGCCGCCAGCACGACCGCGCCGCCGGCCAGGGCGAACACCGCGTGCGAGGCCACCCAGCCCCAGCGCGAGACCGGGGTCGCGAGCAGCGGCTCCGCGCGGAACGAGGTCTCCTCCGACCGCAGCCGCAGGATCGCCTGGACCAGGTAGATCGAGGAGATCAGGCCCAGCAGCTGCGTGATGGTGGCGAAGAAGGCGTCCACCATCGCGTCGGCGCCGCCGATCTTGCTGACGATCTGCCCGAGCGTCGGGTTGTCCTGCACCATCTGCCCGACGGCCTGGGCGACGCTGCCGTAGATCACGCCCACGCCGAACAGCGCGATGGACCAGCCGATCAGCGAGCCCTTCTGCAGCCGCCACGCCAGCCCGAACGGACTGCTGATCGTGCCGTGCGCCGGGCCGAGCCGTGCGGCCAGCAGACCGAGACCCACGTCGCGGCGGGTCACGATGTACGCGGACACGCTCACCAGCACTGCGAACGCCGCCAGCGGGAGCAGCAGCACCCAGAACCTGTTGTCGGCGAACGACCGCACGTGCTCGGTCCAGCCGATCGGCGAGAACCAGGTCAGCCACTGCGGGCCCGACTCCCCCGCCGCGTCGCCGGCGGCGCGGAACAGGTAGGTCACGCCGAGGAACCCGCCCGCGATCGCGTTGGACACGCGGGAGTTCTCCGACAGCTGTGCGGTGAACGCGCTGACACCGGTGAACACCAGCCCGACGCTCGCCGTGGACAGCCCGAACGCGAAGGCACCCGCCGGAGCGAGGTCCTTGCCGATGAGCGCCAACGCCTGGAGCAGCCCGATCAGCAGGCTGGTGCCGCCCGCGACGATCACGGCGGCGGCCAGTGGCGCGTGCCGGCCGACGACCGCCGCGCTGATGAGTTCCGTACGGCCCGCTTCTTCTTCGGCGCGCGTGTGCCGGGTGACGACCAACATGGCCATGACCGCGATGAACAGGCCGGAGAAGACGCCCCAGCGCCACACGACCAGGCCGCCGAGCGAAGACCAGTCGTGCAGCGGCCCGAGCATCGCCAGGAACGCGGAGTTCGCGTTCGCGGTGGCGCCGAGCAGATCGCGCGACTGCTGCGTGTTGTACAGCTCCTGCAGCGCGGTCGTCGTGGAGTAGGTGACGCCGACCAGGAACAGGACCCAGACGGGCAGCAGGATCCGGTCTCGGCGCAAAGCCAGCCGGACCAGTTGCCCAGTTCCGATGAAGGCTGTGCCGATCATTTCGCGTCCTCGTAGTGGCGCAGGAAGAGCTCTTCCAGCGTCGGCGGCTGCGAGGTCAGCGTCCGCACGCCCGTGGACACGAGCTGCTTGAGCACGAGGTCGAGCTTGTCCGAGTCGACCTCGAACCGGACGCGGTTGCCCTCGGCCACGAGGTCGTGCACGCCGGTCATCGAGGTGAGGCCGTTGGGCGGGCCGGCGAGCTCGGCGGAGATCGACGTGCGAGTCAGGTGCCGCATGTCGGCGAGCGTGCCGGTCTCGACGATGTGGCCGTTGCGAATGATGCTCACCCGGTCGCACAGCGCCTCGGCCTCGGCGAGGATGTGGCTCGACAGCAGCACGGTGCGGCCGCGCTCGCGTTCGTCGTTGATGCAGTCCTGGAAGACGGCCTCCATCAACGGGTCGAGGCCTGAGGTCGGCTCGTCCAGGATGAGCAGCTCGACGTCGGACGACAGTGCCGCGACCAGCGCGACCTTCTGCCGGTTGCCCTTGGAGTAGGTGCGGCCCTTCTTGCGCGGGTCCAGTTCGAAGCGCTCCAGGAGCTCCGCGCGGCGTGCCTTGTTCAAGCCGCCGCGGAGCCGTCCGAGCAGGTCGATGACCTCGCCACCGGTCAGGTTGGGCCAGAGATTGACGTCGCCGGGGACGTAGGCGAGGCGGCGGTGAAGGGCTGCGGTGTCCTTCCACGGGTCGCCGCCGAGCAGCCGCGCGGTGCCGGAGTCGGCACGCAGCAGGCCGAGGAGGATCCGGATCGTCGTCGACTTGCCCGCACCGTTCGGGCCGAGGAAGCCGTGCACCTCACCGGTCTGGACGTCCAGGTTGAGATCGTCCAGTGCACGCGTCGGGCCGAAGGTCTTCACCAGGCCCGACACGGATATCGCAGATGTCATGCCCGGTAAGCTACACTTCTTTCACAACTTCGTGAAGGACGTAAATTTTGCCCGATCGGCTGACGAAAGGGGATGATGCCGCCGTGACGAGTACTACGGAGCGTGACACGCAGGCGGTGAGCCAGTTCGTCGAACGGTTCGGCGGGATTCTGGCGGACACCGGCGTGCCCCGCATGCCGGCTCGCATCCTCGCGGCGCTGCTCACGACGGACTCAGGACGGCTCACCGCAGCCGAGATCGCCGAACTGCTGCAGATCAGCCCGGCGGCGGTGTCGGGCGCGGTGCGCTACCTGACCACGGTCCAGATCGTCAGCCGCGAGCGCGAGCCCGGATCCCGCCGCGACGTCTACCGGATGCGCGACAACGTCTGGTACGAGGCGACGTTCCGCAAGGACCAGATGCTGGTGATGATCGACGAGGTGCTCAGAGAGGGCGTCTCGGCGCTCGGGCCGGACACCGAGGCGGGCACGCGGCTGGACGAGACGCGCGAGTTCTTCCGGTTCGTCCACGGCGAGCTCGGCTCGATGCTGGACCGCTGGCGGGTGCACCGCGAGAAATGGCTGGGAGAGCGCGAGGCCTGAACCGTACGATCGCCGCGTGAAGTGCACGAGCGTTCCGCAGCGTTGGGTCAGTTGATCTGAGGGCTTGAGGGCGATGCCGGACGGGTGTCGCTCTCTTCTGCATGCCCATCTCACGACTCAGCCTCGCGTGGAGTGCTCATGTCTTTTCCGCATGCCCTCGAACTCTCCCTGGATCTGCTGCGCTGTCCGAGGTGCCGCGACCACCGTTTGAACCCCGATCCCGGCGCGCTTCGCTGCCCGGCGGGGCACACGTTCAACATCGGCCGCCATGGCTACGTCAGTCTTCTGGCCGACACCCGCGCCACGAGCGGTGACGACCCGGCCATGGTCCAGGCACGCGACAGGTTCCTCGCGACCGGCCACTACTCCCCCATCCGCCACGCCGTGACCCGGCTCGCGGCCGGCGCGACGCCCTGCCGCGCGACGGTCGTGGACGTCGGGTGCGGCACGGGCTACTACCTGGCAGGCGTCCTCGACCACCTGCCGGGCGCTCGTGGACTGGGCCTCGACACGTCGGTGCGCGCTTTGCGGTCGGCGGCCAGGGCCCATGCCCGCGCGGCCGCGGTGACCTGGGACGTCTTCCGCCCGTTCCCGCTGGCCGACGCGGTGGCGGACGTCGTGCTGGACGTGTTCGCGCCGCGCAACCCCGCCGAGTTCCACCGGGTGCTGCGGCCCGCCGGCCGGTTGGTCGTGGTGCGCCCGACCCGGCGTCATCTGGCCGAACCGGGACTGACGCTGACGGTCGACCCGGCAAAGGAGCAGCGCCTGCACCGGACGCTGGACGGCTACTTCGCCGCGGTCGCGACGGAAGAGGTGGAGTACTCGGTGTCCCTGACCGGACAGGAGGTGCGGGACCTGGCGGGGATGACGCCGAACGCCCGTCACGTGGACCGGGCGGACCTCGACCGCATGCAGGGCCAGGACGTCACCGTCTCCGTGCTGGCCACCACCTACCAGCCCCGATGACGAGGGGGAGCTTCCGGCGCCGGAAGCTCCCCCTCACCTCATTCACGTCAGCCCGTGACGAGCTTCAGGCCGTACGCCGAGAGGATCTCGTTGACCGGCTGGAAGTAGGTCGTGCCACCGCTGGTGCAGTCGCCGGAGCCACCAGAGGTGACGCCCTGCGCCTGCGTGCCGCTGACCCACGAGCCACCCGAGTCGCCGGGCTCCGCGCACACGTCGGTGCGCGTCAGGCCGCTGACCGAGCCCTCCTGGTAGTTCACCGTCTGGCTCTTGGCCGAGACGGTGCCGCAGTGCCAGCCCGTGGTGGAGCCGGAACGGCAGATCGACGCGCCCACCGCGGACTCGGTGTTACCGGAGACGATGACATCCGCACCGCCGTAGTGGTTCACCTTGGCCGTGGTCGTCCACGCCGAGTTGGTCTTGACCCACGAGTAGTCGTTGCCCGGGAAGGACGACTTCTCGAACGTGCCCATCGCCGAACGGTCGACACCGTTCACCGAGTCGCCGGCGGAACCGCAGTGACCGGCCGAGACGAACCCGCCCTCCACCGCGAACCCGACCGAGCAGCGGCCCGCGTTGTTGATGTAGTAGGCGTCACCGCCGCGGACGTCCTTGAGCAGCCGGGGCGCCTCGTCGGTCTCGACGACCTTCGCGAGCGTGCCCGCCTTCTCCGCGAACGACTTCGCCACCTCGGCCTGACCGCGCTTGACGGTCACCGTGACGGCGTTGGCCCGCGTGTCCACGAACCAGCCGGTGACCTCGGCCGGAGCCTTCGAGGCGTCCAGCTTGGCCTTCGCCGAGTCGAGGTCACTGGCCTTGTTGGCGACCGTGCGGGGCTCCGCGCCGAGCCTGCGGAGCCGGTCGGTCTTGGCCGCGTCGGTCACGCCCACGACGAGCTTGCCGGAGGACGCGTCGAACCACGCGCCACCGAAGTCGTCGCCCGCGAAACCCTCCACGACCCGCTGCAGGACCGCGGCCGCGCTCTCCTGGCGCAGCCGTTCCGCCGCCTGCCTGGCGTCCAGTCCGAGGTCGCGCTGCATCGCGGCGAGCAGGTCGCCAGACGGTTGCGGAGCGGCGACGGCGGCAGGGGAGACCGTCGTCGCGAGTGCACCCGCCAGTACGGCGACAGCCGCGACAGCCATGCGCTTCATAGGCACTTCTCCTCAGTTTTCGGTTTTTGCAGGGCCGGTGTAACGCCGGACCGGGCGACCGCGATGAGGAGATCAGCTGTGCTGCAACACAGCCTGTACGACACCGGATGAATGGCGTCCCCAGGCGGCGAACTGCCCGATCAGTTCGTTGCTCCGTCTGGGCGACGCTACTTCGGCATGCCTACCCGACGGTAGGGTCGATCGAGGGGTGGACCTCTCGGCGTTCGGGTTGGTATAGGGAATCCAAATGCGTTCTCTCAGCCTATTCCCGTGACTGTGCGCGACCGATCGCGTTGCCACGAAACGTCAAATCTGTCAACAGTTCGCACACAACGGCGTATCCCTCTGACCTGCGGTTTAGGGCTAGCGTGCAGGACACCCTGTTCCCTGCACGAGGGAGAACCCTGCAATGCGAAGAGTCTTGGGTACGGGACTCGCCGCCGCCGCTGCCGTATGTCTGGCAGCCGCCGTGGTGCCCGCCGCAACAGCTCAAGAAAACGTGGGGACGATTCTCGGCGCCGAGCGCGCCGATGTCGTGAAGGACAGCTACATCGTCTCGCTGAAGGCCGGCACGGCGTCGAGGGCCGCCGCACCGGGCTTGGCGGGCAAGTACGGCGGCCAGGTCGGTCAGGTCTGGCAGCACGCGCTCAACGGCTTCTCGGTGAAGATGTCGGCCAAGCAGGCCGCCCGTCTGGCCGCGGACCCGCAGGTCGCGTACGTCCAGCAGGACGCAGAGGTGCACCTGCTCGACGTCCAGCAGAACCCGCCGTCGTGGGGTCTGGACCGCGTTGACCAGCGAGACCTGCCGCTGAGCAACAGCTACCAGTACGACACCACGGCGTCCAACGTGACGGCGTACGTCATCGACACGGGTGTGCGCACGACGCACTCCACGTTCGGTGGCCGCGCGACGTGGGGCACCAACACCTCCGGTGACGGCAACAACACCGACTGCAACGGCCACGGCACGCACGTCGGTGGCACCATCGCCGGCTCGCAGTACGGCCTCGCGAAGGCCGCCAAGGTCGTCGCCGTCAAGGTGCTGAACTGCCAGGGCTCCGGCACCACCGCCGGCGTCGTCGGCGGTATCGACTGGGTGACGGCGAACGCGGTCAAGCCCGCTGTCGCCAACATGTCGCTCGGCGGCGGCGCGGACGCCACCCTGGATGCGGCCGTGCGCCGTTCCATCGCGGCCGGCGTCACCTACGCCATCGCGTCCGGCAACTCGAACACCGACGCGTGCAGCACCTCGCCTGCGCGCGTCACCGAGGCGATCACGGTCAACGCGTCGACCAACACCGACGCGCGCGCCTCGTTCTCGAACTACGGCTCCTGCACGGACATCTACGCGCCGGGTCAGAACATCGTGTCGTCGTGGAACACCAACGACACCGCGACGAACAACATCTCCGGCACCTCGATGGCCACCCCGCACGTCGCGGGCGCTGCTGCCCTGTGGCTCGCCACGCACCCGAACGACAACCCCGCCGCCGTGTGGGCCGGCCTGAACGCGGCCTCCACGCCCAACAAGATCACCAACGTCGGCGCGAACACGCCGAACAAGCTGCTCTACACCCTGTGGGGTGGCGGACAGCCTGGTGACCCGTCGGTGACGAACCCCGGTACGCAGAACTCCACGGTCGGCCAGGCGGCGTCGCTGCAGCTGGCGGCCACCGGCGGCACCGCGCCCTACACGTGGTCCGTCTCCGGTCTCCCGGCCGGTCTGTCGGCGTCCGCCTCCGGCGCGATCTCCGGCACGCCGACCACGGCGGGCACCTCCACGGTGACCGCCACGGTGACCGACTCGGCGGGCAAGACCGGCTCGGCGACCTTCTCCTGGGTCGTCAGCGCGGTTGGTGGCGGCTGTGACGCCAAGACCAACTCGACGCCGGTCGCGATCGGCGACCTGTCCACCGTGACCAGCACGATCGTCATCTCGGGCTGCGCGGGCAACGCGTCGGCCACGGCGTCGATCAAGGTCGCGATCACGCACACCTACAAGGGCGACCTCGTGGTCGACCTGGTCGCGCCCGACGGCACGGTCGTCAACCTGCACAACCGGTCCGGCGGCTCGGCCGACAACATCAACGAGACCTACACCAAGAACCTCTCTGGTGAGGCTGCCAACGGCACCTGGACGCTGCGCGTGCGCGACGCGGCGTTCCTGGACAGCGGCACGTTGAACAGCTGGACGCTCGACGTCTGAGAGTCCGCCTGAGCATCACCGTGTGAACGAGACCGCCCCCGGCGCTTCCGCCCCGGGGGCGGTTTCGCACTACAGCCCGATGCGCTGCCGCTCCTCGTCACGGAGCCGCTCGTAATGCGCCACCCTGCCACCGGCGTTGCCCGCGGCCGCGACCGCCGCCTGCAGCACCACCAGCGGCAGCGCGAGCCCCTCGGCCTTCCGGTCCGCCTCCGCGAACACCTCACGGGCGAGGTCTGGCGAGGCGACTCCCGCCAGCAGGAACAGCTCCTCCACGTAGTCGCTGCCCGTCCCCTGGTCGCCGCATTCCCGCAGCGCCTCCCACGCCGCGCGGTGGGCGCCGGCCTGCCGTTCGAGCCCGCCCAGAATCCGCCACCCCGCCGCGCGGTCCGTGTCGTTCTCCGCGAACGCCAGGCACTCGCGCTGCGCCAGAGCCGCCTCGGCGAACGCGCCCAGGTCGGCCAGCTCGTACCGCAGCTGGTTCAGCGTGGGGAGGTCGCGGGGCCGGTCCGCGGCCCACCGGTCGAGCTCGGCGCGGGCGAGGTCCGGCCGGCCCGCCAGCTTGGCGCGCGCGACCCAGGTCAGCGGGTCCTCGTCGGCGACGTTGTCCGGGAACCATTCGCGGCGGGTCTCCCGCCAGTCGTCCAGGTCGTCGTCGTCCTCGTCGCCCAGGAGTTCCAGCACTTCGTCCCGCTCGAGGTGGTCGCTCTCGCGGACGTGGCCGACGGTGGCGGACCACCCGGCGGCGTAGAGGTGCTGGCGGTCGTAGCCGCACCAGGTGTCGAAGTTGGCGCGCTTGATCGCGTGCTGCCGCCATACGTCCTCGACCCGGCCGTGCTCCGCCAGCAGGAAACCGGCCAGCTCGGTCTGCTCGCCGATGCCCTGGAACGCCGCGTTCCTGCGCAGCAACGCCTCCTGCTCGGCGAGGAACCGCACCAGCGGCAGGTCGTCGGGACGGCGGTCGTACTGCAGCGCCCACAACACTTTCGCGCGCGGGACCTCGTTCGTGTCGTCGGCGGTGTCGCTGTCCGTGGACGGCGAGTAGCGCAGCTCCTGCCACGCCTCATGCGACGTGCGCATCCGTGCCAGATCGCGCCGGGCTTCCTCCATCACGGGTCCATTGTGGCCCGCGCGCAGGCTCAGCCGGTGACCGCCGGGCAGGCGGTCACCGGCCGGGCCGGCTAGAGGTCCACGCCGAGCAGCGCGTCCACGGCCGTGCGGATCTGGGACGGGCCGTGCTTCTCGGAACCGCCGTGCGCCAGCGCCTCGTCGGCCCACGCGTCGATCGCGGCGAGTGCCTTCGGGGTGTCCAGGTCGTTGCCCAGGTGGTCACGCAGCCGGGTCACGGTGTCCACAGCGGACGGTCCGGTGTCCAGGTCCGCGGCCTTGCGCCACTTGTCGAGCCGCGTCTGGGCCTCGTCGAGCAACGACTGGGTCCAGGCGCGGTCGGCGCGGTAGTGGCCGGCGAGCAGGGCCAGGCGGATGGCGTTCGGGTCGACCTTCTGCGAGCGCAGCTTCGAGACGAAGACCAGGTTTCCGCGCGACTTCGACATCTTCTCGCCGTCGAGGCCGATCATGCCCGCGTGCACGTAGTGGCGGGCGAACGGGTGTTCGCCGGTGTGGGCCTCGGCGTGCGCGGCCGAGTACTCGTGGTGCGGGTAGATCAGGTCGGAGCCGCCGCCCTGGACGTCGAAGCCCATGCCGAGGCGGTTGTAGGCGATGGCGCTGCACTCGATGTGCCAGCCGGGGCGGCCGTCGCCCAGCTCGGACGGCCACGAGGGCTCGCCCTCCCGCTTCAGCCTCCACAGCAGGGCGTCGAGCGGGTGCTTCTTGCCGGGACGGTCCGGGTCGCCGCCGCGCTCGGCGAGCAGCTTGGTCATGGTCTCGGCGTCGTAGTTCGACTCGTAGCCGAAGTGGCCGGTGGCGTCGTGCCTGAAGTAGATGTCCGGGTACTCGGAGTCGTCGACGCGGTAGGCCGCGCCGTCGTTCACGAGCTTGACGATCACCTCGACGATCTCGGGGATCGCCTCGACGATGCCCACGAAGTCCTGCGGCGGCAGCACGCGCAGGGCCTCCATGTCCTCGCGGAACAGCGCTGTCTCGCGCATGGCGAGCACGACCCAGTCGTCCTGGTCGCGCAACGCCCGTTCGAGCAGCGGATCGTCGACGTCGGTGACGTTCTGGACGTAGTGCACGTTGTGGCCGTTGTCGAGCCACACGCGGTGCACCAGGTCGAACGCCAGATAGGTGGCGGCGTGGCCGAGGTGAGTCGCGTCGTACGGCGTGATCCCGCAGACGTACAACCTGGCGGTGTCTCCTGGAGCCGTCGGACGCACTTCGCCCGTAGCCGTGTCGAACAGCCGCAGCGGGCGGGGGTCCCCCGGAACCCGTGGCACAGGAATCGATGACCAGGTCTTCATGCATCCGACACTAACGCGTGCCGCCGTACGGAGCGCGTATTCCGGCTGTTGGGACCACCACTGCGAACCCGTCGAGACAGAAAGATCGGACATTCGTTGACGACGTTGTCACCACCTCCCTAGCGTCCAAGGGCATGCTTCGTGTCGTCGTAGCCACGGTGGTAGCGCTCTCACTCTCCCCTGCAACCGCACAGGCCGAACCCCTGGATCCCTTGGCGTATCTGGAGAATCCCAGAATGACCGGGGAGAACCAGGAGCCTCCGCACCCGGACCTGTCGCCCGAACGTCGGCTGAGCCTGAACGGCGAGTGGCGCATCCGGATGTTCGACAAGCCGGAGGACGTCACCAACACCCCGGACGGGTGGCGCACGGTCAAGGTGCCGCACACGTGGCAGACCGACTTCCTCGACCACCCGATGTTCCGCAACATCCCCACCGAGATGTACCCGGACAACCCACCGGCCATCCCGCGCGACGTCAACCCCACCGGCGTTTACGAGAAGACTTTCGACCTGCCGGCGAACTGGGACCGCACGCTGGTCAGGTTCGAGGGCGTGACCAGCGGATACTTCGTCTGGGTCAACGGCACGTACGTCGGCTACGACCAGGGCGGCTACACGCCCGCCGAGTTCGACATCACCAGCAAGCTCAAGCCCGGCCGCAACACCCTGAAGGTCCAGGTCCACCGCTGGGGCTCCGGCTCCCATCTCGAGGACTACGACCAGTGGCGGTTCTCCGGCATCTTCCGCGAGGTCTGGCTCTACTCGACCCCGAAGACCTACCTCCAGGACGTCACCATCAAGACCGACCTGGACGCCCAGTACCGCGACGCCACGATCAGCACGGACGTCAAGATCGGCGGGCCGGCCGCGGGCCACACCGTCCGGACCAGGCTTTTCGATCCGCAAGGCCGTGAAGTACCGATCACCAACGGCACCGTCGCGAACCCGCTGAAGTGGACCGACGAGACCCCGAACGTCTACGAACTCAAGATCGAACTCATCAAGGACGGCCGCGTCGTCCAAACCGGCAAGCAGCCGGTCGGGTTCCGCAAGATCGAGATCTCGGACAGGCAGCTGAAGATCAACGGCAAGCGCGTCCTGTTCCGCGGCACGAACCGAGCTGAGACGTCCACGCACGGCAGCAGGTACGTCACCCGCGCTGACCAGGAAAAAGACGTCCAGCTGATGAAGCGGTTCAACATCAACGCCGTCCGCACCTCGCACTACCCGAGCGACCCGTACTTCTACGAGCTCGCCGACCGCAACGGCCTGATGATCGCCGACGAGGTCGACATCGAGACCCACCACCACGACGGCTGCCCGAGCAACTGCCTCGCCGAACGCCCTGAGTGGCAGGACGCGTTCCAGGACCGGTTCGTCGCCATGATGCAGCGCGACAAGAACCACCCGAGCGTGATCATGTGGGACACCGGCAACGAGGCGGGCCTCGGCAAGGCGCACTACACGATGGCCGAGTACGCCAGGAAGAACGACACCCGCCCGCTCTACCACCAGCCGAACTCGCCGGACGGTGACGCGCCGTTCGCGGACGTCTGGGGACCGCGCTACCCGTCGCCCGCGAGCCTCGAAGCCAAGGCGAAGACCACCACCAAGCCGATCATCATGGGCGAGTACGCGCACGCGATGGGCAACAGCCTCGGCAACTTCAAGGAGTTCTGGGACGTCGTGCGCGCCTATCCGCAGGTGCAGGGCGGCTTCATCTGGGACTGGGCCGAGCAGAACATCGCGCTGCCGCTCTACACGACACCGGACGACGCCAACGGCATCATGAGCTGGCTCTCCGGCAAACCGTCCCAGGTGGACGGACCGCACGGCAAAGCGTTGCAGCTCAGCGGACTCGACGACTTCGTGGAGGTCTACCGCGACCGCAAACTCGACGAGGTCAGCACCGGCCTCACGCTCGACGCCCAGGTCAAGCCCGCCACGTGGACCGGCGACTTCACCGTCATCTCCAAGGGCGACCACCAGTACGCGTTGAAGATGGCCAACCGCACCACGCTGCAGTTCTTCATCCACAGCGGCACCTGGCGCACGGTGGAAGCCCAGGTCCCGGCCGACTTCTACGACAACTGGCACCGCGTCACCGGCACGTTCGACGGCACCAAGCTCCGGCTGCTCATCGACGGCAAGGAGGTCGCCACCACCGACTACACCGGCTCGATCGACTGGTCGCACTGGCCGGTCAACATCGGCCGCAACGCCGAGACCATGCAGGAGAACGTCCAGACCCGCATGGCGCACGGCACGATCGACCAGGTCCGGATCTACCACCGCGCCCTGACCGACGCCGAACTGGCGCAGGACCCCAAGAAGACCGCGGTGCTGGCGCTCGACTTCGAACAGCTGGAGGACAAGGGCCGCAAGCAGTCCTACGGCGCGGGCACCGGCGGCGTCGACGGCGTGGTGTGGGCCGATCGCCGGCCGCAGCCCGAGACCACCGAGCTGATGGCGGTCCACTCCCCCATCCGGTTCTCGTTCGCGGACAACAGGCTCACGACCGTCAGCGAACGCCAGTTCACCGGCACCGACGACCTCGAACTGCGCTGGCAGGTCCAGGACAACGGCCGCACGATCGCCCAGCACCGCGGCAAGCTCCAGCCCGGCACGATCACGTTCCCGGACTACTCCGCGCCGACCGAGCGCTGGCTGACCGTCCGCGCCACCGACCGGCAGGGCAACGACGTCGGTGTCGGCCAGTTCCCGCTGGGCGGCACGCAGATCGCCGGCCTGCATACCGAGAACTTCCCCGGCAAGCTCACGACCACCCAGAACGACGACGAGATCGTGGTGTCCGGCAAGGACTTCCGGTACGTGGTCAGCAAGAGGTCCGGCACGCTCACGTCGATGCGCGTGCGCGGCATCGAGCTGCTCAAGACCGGCCCGGAGCTGGACGCGTGGCGCGCGCCGCTGTCCAACGAGTTCATGAGCGAGGACAACTCCTGGTACCGCAACGGCCTGGACCGGCTCGGGACCACGCCGTCGAGCGTCACCGTCACCCAGAACGCCACGGACACGGTCATCACCGCGAAGTCGACGGCGCAGGCGGTCCAGAACGCGTCGTTCGGCCAGACCTTCACCTACCGGATCACCGGTGACGGCGAGATCAACGTCGGCCACCGGGTCGCCGCGCGGGACCGGATGCGCGACCTGAGCTACCTGCCGGGCATCGGTTTCACGCTCAAGGTCCCGCAGGACTACCAGAAGTTCACCTGGTACGGCCGCGGTCCCGGCGAGAACTACGACGACCGCAAGGCGGGCAACCCGGTCGGCGTGTACCAGTCCACTGTGGACCGCGAGTTCAACGACTACTACAAGCCGCAGGACTTCGGCAACCACGCGGACACGCGCTGGGCGACGCTGTCCAACGGCCGCGCGGGCCTGCTCGTCGCGGGTGACCTGGACGTCCGGGTGTCGCAGTACGACGACCTCGACCGGGCGCCGTACCCGTTCGCGCTCAAGAAGAACGACGGCTGGACGACCCTGCACGCGTCCCATCGCGTCACGGGCGTCAGCGAGACGTTCCACGAGCCGTTGCCTCAGTACCAGGTCGAAGCGGGCAACGAGTACGCGTACTCCGTGCTGCTGCGCCCGCTCACGCCCGTGGAGGCCGCAACGGGCAGGCTCGGCCGGCACGTCGCCTGCGCCCCGGCGGTGGCGGTCAACGCCGCTGACACCGCGCTCGAACCGGGCGAGCAGGTGGAAGCCGAACTGGTGATCACCAAGCCGTGCCCTGGCACCACCACGGCCAGGCTGACCGCTCCCGACAACTGGTCGGTCTCCCCCGCGACCGTCGACCTCACCGGCGGTTCCGCGAAGGTGACGATCAAGCGGGACGGCGGGAACACCGGTACCCGGCCGTTGTTCGTGGAGGTCTCCACCGGCAAGGCGACCACGACCGTGACCAAGGACTTCACCGCCACCCCGCCCGCGCCGACAGGCCAGGCGGTGGTGTCCGCGCAGGAGTTCCTCAACGAGAGCAACGGCTGGGGCCCGATCGAACGCGACCGCAGCAACGGCGAGAACTCCGGCGGCGACGGCAACCCGATCAGCATCCGGGGAGCGAAGTTCGACCAGGGCGTCGGGGCGCACGCCGACTCCGAGTTCCAGGTCTACACCGGTGGGAAGTGCTCCTCGCTGAGCGCCACGATCGGTGTGGACGACGAGACGAACGGCAGCGGCACCGTCCGGTTCGAGATCCTCGAGGACGACCAGTCGGCCTATCAAAGCCCTGTGCTGACCGGACAGAGCGCAGCCGTCCCGATCACCGTGGACACGACTGGAGCAACGGTGCTGACGTTCCGGGTGACAGACGGAGGTGACGGCAACGCCCACGACCACGCCGACTGGGCGAGTGCGATCCTGACCTGTCGATAACTGTCAGACCCGAGGCGTACCGTTGGGGATCAAGGGCATTCGCCGACGTAAGGGCGGGGTCTCATGATCTTCTTCGAAATCCTCGGCGGGCTGGTCGTGCTCGGAGGCATCGGCCTCGCGATGACCGCCAGAGTGATCAAACAGTTCGAACAGGGACTGGTGTTCCGGTTCGGCAAGCTCCAGAAGGGCGTGCGCGGGCCGGGGCTGACGATGCTGATTCCCGGGGTGGACCAACTCCGGAAGGTCAACCTGCAGATCGTCACCCTGCCCGTGCCGGCCCAGGACGGCATCACGCGCGACAACGTCACCGTGCGCGTGGATGCCGTCATCTACTTCAAGGTGCAGGACGCGGCGAAGGCCGTCGTCAGCATCGAGGACTACCGGTTCGCGATGCTGCAGGTGGCGCAGACCTCGCTGCGGTCGATCATCGGTAAGAGCGAGCTGGACGACCTGCTGTCCAACCGCGAGCACCTGAACCAGGGCCTGGAGCTGATGATCGACACCCCCGCACTGGAGTGGGGCATCGACATCGACCGGGTCGAGATCAAGGACGTGGCGCTGCCGGAGAGCATGAAGCGCTCGATGTCGCGGCAGGCGGAGGCCGAACGCGAGCGGCGGGCCCGCATCATCACCGCGGACGGCGAGCTGCAGGCGTCCAAGAAGCTCTCCGAGGCCGCGGGGACGATGGAGGCGACGCCCGGCGCGCTCCAGCTCAGGCTGCTGCAGACCATCGTGGAGGTGGCTGCGGAGAAGAACTCGACGCTGGTGCTGCCGTTCCCGGTGGAGCTGCTGAGGTTCCTGGAGAAGAACACCAACATCGAGTTACCTGGGCAAAAAGACCGCACCGATTCGTCCGAGTGAGTTAACCGGCGTAACGCCCACTGCCCCAGAACGACGTCCGGGCAGGGGGTAGTGAGGCATGCAGGACAGGGTCAGAGGCAGGTTCGTCGGCATCGGCGTCGGCTCCTACGAGCTGGTGCAGCCGCTGCAGCACGCCGTGAGCGACGTGCGGGAGCTGCGCGCCCTGCTCAAGGGCTACGAGGGCGATCCGCTGGCCGACCCGACCGAGGCCGAGATCCGCGCGCACATGAAGGGGCTCTGCCAGCAGCCGCAGGACGGCGGCGCGCTGGTGGCGTTGTGGAGCGGGCACGCGATCCCGGTCGCGGGCAACCTCAGGCTCCTGGCCAGGGACAACGGCGGTGCGGTCGACGGCATCACGCTGCACGAGTTCGCGCTGTGGTGTGCCGCGTCGGGCGCGCACCAGGTGCTCATCATCATCGACGCCTGCTACTCCGGCGCCCAGATCGAGGAGGCCGTCCGCACGGTCGCCGCCCTCCAGGAAGAGCTGCTGGCAGGCAAGGTGCACTGGGCGGGCGTGCTGGTGTCGTGTTCGAGCGTCGAAACGGCCCGTGACGGACTGTTCGGCGGCAAGCTCCGCAAGCTGCTGCGTGCCGGTCCGTCGGCTGATGAGGACGCACGGCGGTGGAGCGACCGCACGGCGTTGGTGGACGGTGGCGCGGTCGGCACCGCGTTGCTGAACGCGTGGGACAGCGATGTGCAACGGCCGCGCTTCATGCAGTACGGCTCCGCACAGCCGATGCTCCCCAATCCGCTCTATGCCGCGAACACGGTCGTGAAGCACCTTATGCTGGCCGCGCGCGGCGGTGACTCGGCGGACAACCGGTCATGGTTCACCGGCCGCACCGCCCAGGTCGACAAGGTCGTGAGCTGGGTGAAGTCGGGGAACGCGGGTCTGCGGGTGGTCACCGGGTCGCCCGGCACCGGCAAGTCCGCGATCGTCGGCCGGGTCGTGAGCCTGTCCAACTCGGCGGAACGCGACCTGCTGCTGACCGCCGGGCCGTCGTTCCGGCACGCCGACCCCGGCCTGGGCTCTGTCGACGCGGCCGTGCACGCCCGCGCGATGGACGCCGACCGCGTCGCCGACCTGCTCAGCCGCCAGCTCGTGGGCGCCGGCCTCATCCCCGAACCCGACGGGCCACGTCGGGGTGCCGCCGAACTCGTCGGTGTCGTCAGCACGCTCACCTCACCGCCGGTGCTCGTGATCGACGGGCTGGACGAGGCGCGCGGGGAGTCGTTCTCGATCGCCACCTCGCTGCTGACCAAGCTCGCGAACCACGCCGTCGTGATCGTCTCGACCCGGCAGGCGCATCGCGTCGCGGGTGGCGCGCCGCTGCTCACCGAGCTGTCGCCGGTCGAGGTGCTGAACCTCGACCAGGCCGACAACGCCGCGGACGTGCGCGACTACGTCCTGGCGCGCCTGGGCTCCACCGTGCCGCAGTCCACTGTGGATGAGCTGGCGCAGCTGCCGTTCCTGACCGCGTGGATGCTCACCGACCAGCTTCTGGCCGACGGCGGGGCGGACCTCAAGCTGTCGCTGGACGCGGCGTTCGACCGTGAACTGGCGAAGGTGCCTTCTGCCCGTGCGCTGCTGACCGCGCTGACGTGGAGCTACGGCGCGGGATTCCCCGAAGCCGAGTGGATCGCGGTCGCCGAGGCGTTGTCCGGTGAGACGTTCGGCCGTGACGACATCACGGCCGTGCTCACCGAGCTGGGCCGTCACGTCGTGCAGGACGGTGAGGAAGGCACGGCGGTCTTCAAGCTGACGCACCAGACGTTCGCCGACCACCTGCGGCCGCCGTTCGCGCCGAGCCGGGACGAGGTGTTCGCGCCGGACGCGGAGAAGGTGGCGTGCGCGCTGGTCGGGCTGTACCGGCAGCGGATGGAGGCGGGCGTGCCGCCGAACGTGCCGGGCTATCTGTGGAAGTACGCGTGGCGGCACTGCGGGCACGCCGGCACGCAGGCTCTGGACGGGCTGCGCGCGCTCGCGGGGATGAACCGGATGTTGTTGCCGGACATCGCTCTCGCGACGACGACGGCGGCGAACGAGCTGATGCACTGGGGTCGTGGCGACGAGGCCATCGCGCCGCTCGAGGAGGCCGCCGAACACTTCCGCGCACTGGTGCGGACGACCCGGATGTACTTGGCGGACCTGGCTTTCGTGCTGAACAAGCTCGGCCGGCGGTTCCGCGAGGCCGGTCGGTTGCAGCAGGCCGTCGCGCCCGCCGAAGAGGCCGTCGTGCGGTATCGCGAACTGGTCGCGTCGACTCCGACGACAGCGGAAAGCATTACGCACAAACGTCTTGCGCAACGCATCGCGAAAACGACGACGCACGGCGGTGACAACCCGACGTACTCGGCGCACCTGAGTGGCGCGTTGGTGGACCTGAGTGAGGTCTACGCGATGTTGGGGCGACGGCACGAGGCGCTGTCCACGGCTCGTGACGCTGTGGCAGCCGTGGACACCGACGCCCCACTCGCGCGCGCGATGTCGTGCCTCGCCGCACGGTGCAGCGAAACGGGCCGTCGCTATGAGGCCATGCAACGCTCCAAGCAGGCAGTCGAGCTCTTCTACTCGCTCGCGCAGACGAACCCTGTGTTCCTCGCCGACCTGGTCACCGCGCTGGTCGAGCTGAGCCGCGACTACCTCGCCCTGGGCAGGTTGCCCGAAGCCGACCGCATCACCCAGCAGGCCGCGGAGATCAGCGGCACGCTCGGCAGGCACGCCGCGTTCCGCCCGCTGCTTGCCGACGCCGCGCTGAGCCTGAGCGTCGCCTACAGCATGGTCGATCGCACGGAACCGGCGTTGAACACGGCCCGGCAGGCCGCCGATCTCGCCGACGGACTGCGGATCCACGCCCAGGCGCTGCACAACCTGATGCGCCGCCAGCGGGACGCGGACAAGCCCCGCGAGGCCCTGGCGACCGGGCTGCGGACGGTCGAAGTGTGCCTGCTGCCGGAGAACACCGACCGGCTGTCGACGCTGGCGGCGGCGTTGTTCACGCTCGACACGATCTGCGCGGGGCTGAAGCAGCCCGAGATCGTCGACGAGACCTGGGAACGCGTGACCACCCGGTTCAACGGTCCCCACCTGGCGACGCTGCTGATGCTGCGGGCGGCGGCGATCAAGGCCGGTGATCCGGTGGCGGCGAAGTGGCTGTGCCAGGCGCTGACCCACGTCGGCCAGTCCCGGCAGGCCATTCACGACGTGCACGAGATCGCGCGCCGCCACTACGACTCGGGCCCGTGGCCGTGGGACACCACGCCGGACTGGCTGACCGTCGACCGTGCGTTGCTGAAGACCGCACGGCGGTGGGTGTTCGCGCGCTCATACGCCGACGAACGCGCGATTCTGCTCGAACACCCCGAGCTGCTCTCGACGGACGCGGACGTCGCGGTCACCGAGGCGTTGTACGGCACGAGCCTGATCGAGGCGCAGGTCATCCAGTCGCGCCGAACCACCGCGCAGCAACAGGGTGTGGCGCTCGCGTACCGGCCGTGGCTGCTCGCGAGCCTCGCGGACGAGTTCGTAGACGCCACGCCGGCCCGCCGCCGCGAGCTTCTCGCGACGCGCCGGGAAGAGTTGCTGGACAAAGAAGTCCTGCGCAACATCCGGGACAACAAGCCCGTGCACGCGTTGCTGATGCTGGCCGACGAGGACATCGAAGTGGTCGATGTCGTGCTGGACGCGTTGGAAGACTCCTCGCGGGTCACCGAGATCCTTCGTGGGCTGGCCACGAGTGCGTCACCTCAAGCACTCACCCAGGCCGTGACGGCGTTGGAGCCACACGCCTTGGCAGCGCTGTACAAGGTGGTCGCGCGCGCTCGCGCCGGTGACGGGCGGTTGGCGTTGCCCGCGGCGGGCCGGCGTCTGGCGTGGATCCACGAGCTGACCTATCTGGTGCCCGCCAACCCCGAGCTGCTCACCCTCATCCGCAAGCTGGCCGAGGAGTCCTAGATGAGTGATCTCGTCGTCGTCCTGCCCGGCATTCTCGGCAGCACGTTGCGCGACAAGGACGGCATGGTGTGGGAGGTGTCCGGCAAGGCCGCGCTCCGGGCCGTGCTGTCCCTCGGCCGCAACCTCCAGCGGCTCAAGCTTCCGTCCGGCATCGGCGACGAGCACCCTCAGGACGGCATCGAGCCCGTGGCGTTGATGAGCGACCTGCACGTCATCCCGGGCATCTGGACGCCGTTGAAGGGCTACGACCGGGTGACCAAGCGGATGAACGCGCTCGGTTACACCGTCGAAAAGGGCAACCTGCTGTTGTTCGCCTACGACTGGAGGCTGTCGAACCGCTATAACGGCGCGTTGCTGGCCCGGCGCGTGGACGAGGCGTTGGACAGGATCGGCCCGAACGCCAAGGTCAGCTTCGTGTGCCACTCGATGGGCGGGCTGGTCGCGCGGTGGTGCATCGAGCAGTGCGGGATGGCCGAACGGACCGACAAGCTGATCACGATGGGCACGCCGTACCGCGGCGCGGCCTCGGCGTTGGAACAGCTGGTCAACGGCGTGCGCAAGGGCCTCGGACCACTCGCGATCGACCTGACCGAGTTCTCCCGCTCGATGCCGTCACTGCACCAGCTGCTGCCCGAGTACGCGTGCATCGAGTCGCCCGGTGGCCTGCTCAAGACCACCGAGACGTCGTTGCCCGAGCTGGACACCAAGATGGTGGAGGACGCGGCGGCGTTCCACGGCGCGTTGACCGACTCGTTCGCCGACCGGACGTACGCGATCCTCGGCGGTAAGCAGCCAACGGCCACCACGGCACGCATCGCCGACGGCAAGGCGACCTGCTACCGGACGTACGAGGGCGACGACCTGTACGGCGACGCGACCGTTCCGGCGGTGGGTGCTGTGAGGAAAGGTCTGGCGTTGTCGTCGAACACGCTGCACCGCGTGACGGAGCAGCACACGTCGTTGCAGGACAACGCGGCAGTGCTCGACGCGGTGGAGTCGTTCCTGACCGCGAAGGCCATCGTCCCGCGCAACGTGACGGCGACGGAACCGCAGGTCAGCGTGCCCGACCTGGCGTTGGTGGGTGAGGACCTGGAGGTCACCGTCGAGCTGAAGGACACCACTCCGCGTGCGTTGAAGGTGGCGTTGGTGAACGAGCAGGGCAAACAGGTCGAATCGCGCAGTCCGGCGATCTCCGAGACCATGACGATCAAATTCGATGGATTGGCCCCCGGCGCCTACTACGTGCAGGTCAGCGGCATCTCGGTGGGCGCCCCGGTGGTCCCGGTGACCTCCGCGGTGCTCGTCGTGGATTGCCCCGTGGTCTGACCGGGAGGACGATGTTCCCGGTACATGAGGAGGCGAGATGACCACGATCAAGCCCACGCCGGTGGTACCTCATCCGGGGGCCGCGCGCGCCCGGCCGAAAGGGTCGTACTTCCTCTCGCTGTTCAAGACGACCGATCCCAAGCAGATCGGGATCATGTACCTGACCACGTCGTTCGCGTTCTTCATGGTCGGCGGCCTGATGGCGCTGCTGATGCGCGGCGAGCTGGGGCGGCCGGGTCTGCAGTTCCTGTCGAACGAGCAGTACAACCAGCTGTTCACCATGCACGGCACGATCATGCTGCTGCTGTACGCGACGCCGATCCTGTTCGGGTTCGCGAACTTCATCCTGCCGCTGCAGATCGGCTCGCCGGACGTCGCGTTCCCGCGCCTGAACGCCTTCTCGTACTGGCTGTACCTGTTCGGCGGCCTCATCGTGGTCGCGGGGTTCATCACGCCGGGTGGCGCGGCGGACTTCGGCTGGTTCGCCTACACGCCGCTGTCCTCGGCCGTGCACTCGCCGGGTGTCGGCGCGGACATGTGGATCATGGGTCTCGCGATCTCCGGCCTGGGCACGATCCTCGGCGCGGTCAACATGACCACCACGGTCGTGTGCCTGCGGGCGCCGGGCATGACGATGTTCCGGATGCCGATCTTCACCTGGAACATCCTGGTGACGTCCGTGCTGATCCTGCTGGCGTTCCCGATCCTCACCGCGGCCCTGATGGGCCTCGCGGCGGACCGGCACCTCGGGGCGCACGTGTTCGACCCTGCCAACGGCGGCGTGATCCTCTGGCAGCACCTGTTCTGGTTCTTCGGCCATCCCGAGGTGTACATCGTCGCCCTGCCGTTCTTCGGCATCGTGACCGAGGTCTTCCCGGTGTTCAGCCGCAAACCGTTGTTCGGCTACAAGGGCCTGGTGTTCGCGACGCTGGCGATCGCGATGCTGTCCGTGGCCGTGTGGGCGCACCACATGTACGCCACCGGTGCGGTGCTGCTGCCGTTCTTCGCGCTGATGACGTTCCTGATCGCGGTGCCGACGGGCATCAAGTTCTTCAACTGGATCGGCACGATGTGGAGGGGTCAGCTGACGTTCGAGACGCCGATGCTGTTCTCGATCGGCTTCCTCGTGACGTTCCTCTTCGGCGGCCTGACCGGCGTCCTGCTCGCGTCGCCGCCGGTGGACTTCCACGTGTCCGACACGTACTTCGTGGTGGCGCACTTCCACTACGTGCTGTTCGGCACGATCGTGTTCGCCACCTACGCCGGCATCTACTTCTGGTTCCCGAAGATGACCGGGCGGATGCTCAACGAACCGCTGGGCAAGCTGCACTTCTGGACGACGTTCATCGGGTTCCACGGCACGTTCCTCGTCCAGCACTGGCTGGGCAACGAGGGCATGCCGCGCCGCTACGCCGACTACCTCGCCTCCGACGGCTTCACGACGCTGAACACGATCTCGACGATCGGCTCGTTCCTGCTCGGCGCGTCCGTGCTGCCGTTCGTGTTCAACGTGTTCCGCTCCTACCGCTACGGCGACCCCGCCCCGCAGGACGACCCGTGGGGCTACGGCAACTCGCTGGAGTGGGCCACGACCTCTCCCCCGCCGCGGCACAACTTCAAGGAACTGCCGCGGATCCGGTCCGAGCGCCCGGCGTTCGAGCTGCACTACCCGCACATGGTCGAGCGCATGCGGGACGAGGCGCACTTCTCGCTGACCCATCCCGGCAAGCACAGGGCCGGCAAGGATGAGGCCACCGAGAAGGCGCTCGCCTCGACAGAACGTGACGGGCCGACCGAGTAGGTCAGCCCTGGGCAGGTCGGTTTGGGGTAGGTCAGCGCCGGCCGGGCACCATGCCGGCTTCGAGAACGGCCTTGCTCAACGGCGAGGCCAGCTCGACGAACCGCTCCTTCTCCTGGTCCGACAACACGTCGTAGGCCGGCGCGGCCATGCGGTCCGTCTCGTCCTCGATGCCCTGCCTCAGCTCGCGCCCCTTGTCGGTGAGGAGCTGGTCCTCGCCGATGAGTCCGCGCTGCTGCAGGTCTTCCAGCGTCGCCGCCCACTGCTCCTCGGACCACGCGCGCGTCTTGCGCAGCACCTCGGCCGGGAAATCACCCGTCCCCACGTGCAGGACGAGCGCCTCGATGCCGGTGACGTTCTGGCCGAGCAGGGCCGCGAGGTGCCCGTCGCCACGGAACTCACGCAACAACGTCTGCGCGTGGAACAGCTGCAGCAGAGTGTCGTCCGGCCACGGCAGAGCAGCGTGCGCGGCGAACAACGTACGGCCGTGCAACATCTCCTTGGCCCGCTCGGCAGCACGCTTGGCCAGCTCGGTGATCTCCTTGAGGTCGTCCGGCAGCACCTTGCGCAGCGCCTCGTCCGCCGCCTCCCACCGCAGCTCGAGCATGCGCTGCGGCGTGACCTTCTCCCACGCCTGCGGAATGCGCGCCCGCACGATCGCGGGGTTGAAGTTGTAGAACGTCGCGATCACGACCTCGGCCCCGACCGCCCCCAGCGCCGCCGCCCGTGACGCGAAGTACCCACCGGGCCGATCCAGCCCGACACTGGCGTACCGGGTCTCCGCCTCGGGGGCGAAGTAGATCATTCCGTGCACGGCCTCGAGCGAACGAAAGAGAGTCCTGATCATCTACCCAACCTAGAACCTCCAGGCTCGTAAGTCAGGCGCCAAAAATTGTCAGACCCCTCTGTCAAGCTCCAAGACGTGGACTCGAACACCTTCTGGAAGCTCATCGCCGACGCCAGAGCGAGCGTCTCCGACCCCTCCGACAGCGAGGCCGTGGTCGCCGCAGCCACCACCCTGCTGGCGGCCCAGCCACCCGCCGAGATCGTCGCGGCCCAGCAAGTCCTCTGGGACCTGCTGGCGGAGTCGTACCAGAACCCGCTGTGGGCGGCGGCCTACCTGATCAACGGCGGCTGCTCGGACGACGGCTTCGACTACTTCCGCGGCTGGCTGCTCACCCAGGGCGAGGAGGCCTTCACCTCGACCCTGGCCTCCCCGGACTCGCTGGCGTCCCTGCCGGTCGTGGTGGCCGCCGCGGAGTCCGGCATGGAGATCGAGTGCGAGGACGCGCTGTCGATCGCCTGGAACGCGCACATCAAGGCCACCGGCATGCAGTTGCCGCAGGACGCCTTCCGGATCCGCTACCCCGACCTCGACCCGGAGTGGGACTTCGACTTCGACGACGGCGAGGAACTCTCCGCCCGCCTGCCGAAGCTGGCCGCGCTCTACGAGGTCTGACCGCGCTCCTGCCCGCTCTCCACCTGGGCTGAACGGGTGAACGCACGGCTGCGGGCTCACACCGGACGACTGCTCCGCGATGAGCAGGTATGCGCTGGTTGTTGCTGTTCTTCGGACTGGTCGCGCTGGCCGGCGCGGTCCTGGTGGTGAAAGCCGGCCTCGAGAACGCGGACCAGATCGCCAGCGTCGTCGGTGCCGCCGCGGGCCTGCTCTCGCTGGCGTTCACGATCTACGCCTTCATCGTCACCAAACCGGCGCCGCCCACGGAGCCGCAAGGCAACACGATCTCGAACTCCACCGTGCACGGATCGGTGACCCAGGTCCGTGACGTCAAAGGCGACCTGAACCTGTGAGCATCACGAACTCCTTCGTGGCGGGCAACGCCGTCCAGATCGGCTCGGTCGGCGGCAACGTGACCCTCGCGCTGGACCGCCCCGACTACCAGGTCCAGTGGCTGGCCCCCACCCCGCCGCCGACCTACACCCCACAACGCCATCGCACCCCGAGCAGCCTGCTCGACACCAAGCGCGAGGTGGTCCCCTACCGCCACCGCCCAGCAGAAGAACAACGCCTCCTCGACTGGCTGGCCACCGACGCCCCCTCCTCCGTGCTCCTGCTGCACGGCGCCGGCGGCCGCGGCAAAACCCGCCTGGCCAACGCTTTCGCCGCGCACTCCCACGCCACCGGCTGGTCAGTCGCCCACGCCCTGAACCGCGTGACCGACAAGCCGTGGATGCTGCCCACCGGCACGCCCAACGCCACCACACCCGGCCAGGGCGTGCTCGTCGCCGTCGACTACGCGGAACGCTGGCCCGCCGACGTCCTGCTGACGTTGATCACCGACCTCTCCCGCACCCACCCGACGGAGAAGGTCAGGGTGCTCCTGCTGGCACGGTCCATTCAGGACCTCTGGCAACCGCTCTGCGACCAGCTCGACCGCACCCCGATCGAACTTCCGGAGCCGATCGAACTCGTCGACCTCACCGACTCACCAGACGCCCGCACGTGGGCGTTCACCGAAGCAGCGCAAGCGTTTCACGCCGCGCTCGGCCTCACCGGCGCCTGCCCAACGGCACCACCCGACCTCGCTCACGACGACTACGCCTCACCCCTGATCCTGCACATGACCGCGCTGGCGGCGGTCTGCGCCGAACGCGACCACGAGGAGCTCCCGAACCGCGACGAACTCTCCGGCTACCTGCTCGCCCACGAACGCCGCTCCTGGCCACCACACCCGAACGGCGGCGACGCGGTCTTCCTCGCCATCCTCTTCGGCCCGATCGACAGCGAGGACAACGCCCTCGAACTGCTGCAGGTCGCAGGCGTCACGGACAGCACTGCCACCAGCCGCTCTCTGCTGACCTGGCACGACCGCGTCTACCCGGCACCGCGGACCACCCTGTCGCCGCTTCTGCCGGACAGGTTCGGGGAAGACTTCGTCGCCGAACACCTCAAGTCGTACCCACGCGCCGCGGCCCTCATCGAAAGGGTGACGCAGAGCCACGTTTTCGACTCATCGGCATTTCGACGACCAACAGCGGTTCTGGTCGCTGCCGCGGCCAGGCACCCTCACATGTGCACCACGCTGTGGCAGGTCCTGCCGAAGTGTTTCGGGCTGTATCACACGCCGAGCGCTGAGCTGGTCCAGCTGGCGATCGCACATGCCCCGTTCGACATCAGAACCTTGCTGCACGACCGGCTACCCGGACCCAAGACAGGCATGCGGAAGCTGGGTCTTGAGCTGACCCGGAGCCTGATGAACGACATGACCGACGACACGCCTGATCAGACCAGGGCGGGCATCTTCATGAACGCCGCCAGCCGATTGGCGGACGTCGGCAGCGATCACACTCTCGTGCTCGAACTGGCGCACCGCAGCACCTCCTTGATCATGGCCGCCTGGAGGGACGGATCCAACGACCTGCAGATGCCAGCGGCGCAGATAGTGCTCAACGGTGGAGCGCATTTCGCCAAAGCCGGTGACCTGCCCAGAGCGCTGCTCCTGACGGAAACCGCCATCAAGATCCTTCGCCGGGTGAACCCCGATGATCGAACTGATCGCGACATCAATCTCGTGTGCGCACTGAACAACCTGTCCAACCAACTTTGGCAGCTGGACCGCACGGACGAGGCCGAAGTCGCCGCCACCGAAGCCCTGGAGCTCGCTGAACGCAACACAGGGTTCAGCCTCCGCATGTCGGACCTGGCTGGAGCGGCCGCACTGCTCTCACGTCGGTTCGCGACGTGGAAGAAGATGAGCGAAGCCGTACGAGCATCCAAAGTCGGGGCGGAGATCTACCTCCGGCTGGCACATCAATCACCGGAGTTCTACGCAAGGCATGCGACGGTGAGCCTCAACGAGTACGCAACTTATGTCGCCATGGCGGGCACACCTGACCAAGCGCTGATCGAGATCGTGAGAGCCATCCAGATCGCTCGTCGTAGCCTGGACGCCGACATCGAGGGGTTCGAGCGTGAACTCCCTCAACTGCTTCACAATGCGGCTGAGATCGGTCTGATGACACCTGCCGCGAGCAATACCAGCCAGGCACATGCCTGGGCCACTGAGGCCGCTGAGCGCTACCGCGCTCTCCTGCCGTCACATCCCGACCTCCGACCACGGCTGACCGAGGTTCTCAAGCTCCTCCGTGAGATCGACGGGCGATGAGCACGCCGAAAGCCACGTGATCCAGCCACTGCGGAACCCGTGGCAGGGCGCGGATCTGCGCGTTGTGCCGCCCGACGACCTCCAGGTCGAGGACGGCGATCAGCAACCCGGCCACCGCCCCACCAACCACACCACGCACCCGCAGCCGTGTGAGTACGAACGTCCAGAACGCCGACACGGCCAAGTGCACCACCACGCCCGCACCAGCACCACCGCGCACCAACGACCCAGCAGCGCGCGTGGCACGCAACGGCGAGTCGCCCGTCACCAGAGCGTGCACGGTCGACGGCACGCCGCTCAACACCACAGCGACCAAGAACCGACGCACTAGCGACGCTTACGCCGGGACTTCAGGTAGTCGCTGACCACGGCAGCCCCGAGCCCTTCCTCGTCCGGCGACACCACTCGTCCACCACCCCGCCGGGCCACGATGTCCACGAACTGAGCCAGCCGGGGGTCATCCCCGAGCTTGAACACCGAGATCGTCGCCCCGAGCCGGGCCAGCGCGTCGACCTCGTTCAGCGTCTTGGTCAGCGTGCGGGGCAGCGGCGGGTAGTTGAACTCGGCGTCGCCCTCGGGTTCGAGGTGTGCCGTGGGTTCGCCGTCGGTCACCACGAGCACCACGGGCTGTGCGTCGGGGTGGCGGCGCACGTGCCGTCCTGCCAGCAACAGCGCGTGGTGCAGGTTCGTGCCCTGTTCCCACACGCCTTCCAGCGCGGTCAGCTGGCCGATGTCCACGGCCTCGGCGTAGCGGCCGAAGGTCACCAGTTGCAGGGCGTCGGTGCGGAAACGGGTGCGCACGAGGTGATGTAGCGCCAAGGCCGTGCGCTTCATCGGCACCCAACGGCCGTCCTGCACCATCGACCACGAGGTGTCCACGCACAACGCCACGGCGGCGCGCGTGCGGTGTTCGGTTTCGGACACTTCCAGGTCCACGACGTCCATGGACATCGCGCCGGACCGCAGCACGGCGTTGCGCAGGGTTCGCGGCACGTCCCACGGTTCGGTGTCGCCGAACTGCCACGGCCGGGTCGAGCCCATCAGCTCGCCCGCGGCGCCGGCGGAGACGGTGTCGCGCGAACCCTGCGACGAACGCAGCTGGTCGACGACGCCGCGCAGAGCTGTCTCGCCCATGCGCCGCAACGCTTTCGGGGTCAGGCGCAGCGAGCCGTCCGGAGCGCGTTCCACGATGTTCTGCTGTTTCAACGCACGTTCGAGGTCGGCCAGCCGGCGGGCGTCGACCGAGGCCGACTCGCCCAGCTGGCGTTCGAGCGCCTCCAGGTCGATGTCCTCCAGGCGCGCGCCAGGATACGACTGGGACAGCTGCTCGGCCAGGCCGTCGAGTTCGGCGAGGTCCGCCATCGCCTGGGCGCCCTCGCCCAGGCCCAGCGGGTCCTGACCGCGGAAGCGCGACGACGAGGTCCAGTCCTCGCCGGGTCGCAGCTGCTGGAGCAGTGAGTCCAGAGTGGACAGCTGGGAGCCGATGCCGCCGAAGGCCTGCTGGGACAGCGCGGAAAGCTCGGCGCGCTGGGCGTCGGTCATCGAGTTCATCATGCGTTGCGCGGCGGCCGAGCGGGCGGCCAGTGCGTCGATGAGCTCGTCGACGTTGCGGGGGTTCTCCGGGAAGAAGTCGCCGTGCTTGCGCATGAACTCGTCGAACTGGCGAGGCGTGTCCGGGGAGCCGGCAGCGTGGGCCTCCAGCAACGAGTTCAGGTCGCGCAGCATCCGCTGGATGCGCTTGACGTCC
Source organism: Lentzea sp. NPDC054927 (assembly GCF_053610285.1). Lineage (NCBI taxonomy): Bacteria > Bacillati > Actinomycetota > Actinomycetes > Pseudonocardiales > Pseudonocardiaceae > Lentzea > Lentzea sp. NPDC054927. Next base: position 185,770 of record NZ_JBSGXZ010000009.1, on the reverse strand, counting down.
TCGGAGTCCACGTTGGACAGTGCGTCCTTCATGCCTTTGAAGCGCTGGTCGAGCAGTTCGCGGCCGAGCAGGTCGCGGATCTGTTCGAACGCCTCGCGGGCCTCCAGCGACTGCCAGTCGTAGGAGGACAGCTCGGAAACGGCCGCCGCGGTGCCCGCCGGCAGGGCGTCGAGCTGGGCCTCGCGGAAGCGCGCGTCGTCGGACGGGTCCGGGAACAACGCTCGGCGCTCGGCCTCGACCGCCTTGTCCAGCAGCTGGCGGACCTCGGACAGCGTGCCGTCCAGCCGGTGCCGGCGCTGGATCGACGCACGGCGCTGCCACAACCGCGAAGTCAGGTCGTCGAGACCACGGGTGCCGTCGACGCCGCGCCGCAACAGCTCGCGCAACGCCGCGTTGGGCGACGCGCCTTCCATGATCTCGCGGCCGAGCTCGTCGACAGCCGCGCGGAGGTCGACCGGCGGCGCCAGCGGGTCGGCGCCACCACCCCAGCGTCCGTAGCGATATCTCATCCGTACACCGATCGGTCGTCGTCGGAGGAGGTGTCCTTCGACAGGTGGCGAGTCAGGTACAGCGACTCCAGCGCCAGCTCCACCGCGGAGGCGATGCGGCCGACGGGGTCCTTCGGGCCCGCGCCCATCCGTGCCGCGACCTCGTGCAGGATCGGGAGCTCCGGCAGCGCCGCCAGCAGGTCGCCGGCGTGCACGCGGTCACCGGTCGCGACCGGGTGGCCGTCCGAGACGACCTCGGCCAGCGCCCGCAGGTTCAGCCCGGCCAGGCGGGCGCGGGCGGTGTCGGCGATCGAGCGGCGCAGCAGGTGCACGAGCACCTCGTCCTCGCGCCCCTCCTCCCCCGCCTCGAACTCGAGCTTGCCGCGCAGCACGTCCGGCACCGACTCGAGGTCGATCGGACGGGCGATGGCCGGGGTCTCGCCGATCAGCGCGGACCGGCGCAGTGCCGACGCCGCAACGGTTTCCGCCGCCGCGACGGCGAACCGGGCGGAGACACCGGAACGCTGGTCGATCGACGACGACTCGCGCAGGTGCCGGACGAACCTGGCGATGATCTCCAGCAGGTGGTCGCCCACCTCGGCGACGAGATCGGCTTCCTGGCGGACCAGGTCGACCTCGGCGTCGATCTCCAACGGGTAGTGCGTGCGCACCTCGGCGCCGAAACGGTCCTTGAGCGGCGTGATGATGCGGCCGCGGTTCGTGTAGTCCTCGGGGTTCGCGGTCGCCACGAGCAGCACGTCCAGCGGCAGCCGCAGCGTGTAGCCGCGGACCTGGATGTCGCGCTCCTCCATCACGTTGAGCAGCGACACCTGGATGCGTTCGGCCAGGTCAGGGAGCTCGTTGATGGCGATGATGCCGCGGTGGGCGCGCGGGAGCATGCCGTAGTGGATCGTCTCGGGGTCGCCCAGCGAGCGCCCCTCGGCGACCTTCACCGGGTCGACGTCGCCGACCAGGTCACCGACGGACGTGTCGGGCGTCGCGAGCTTCTCCGCGTAGCGCTCGTCGCGGTGCCGCCACACCACCGGCAGGTCGTCGCCGAGCTCGGCGGCACGCCTCTTCGACTCCGGCGTGATCGGCTCGAGCGGGTGTTCGCCCAGCTCGGAGCCCTCGATGACGGGCGTCCACTCGTCCAGCAGGGACACGATCGTGCGCAGCAGCCGGGTCTTGCCCTGACCGCGCTCACCGAGCAGGACGACGTCGTGGCCTGCCAGCAGCGCGCGTTCGAGCTGCGGGAGCACCGTGCGGTCGAAACCGACGATGCCGGGCCACGGGTTGCGTCCCTCGCGCAACGCCGCGAGGAGGTTCTCCCTGATCTCGGTCTTGACGCCGCGCGGCAGGTGCCCGGCGGCGCGCAGTTCGCCCGCCGTGCGGGCCAGGTTCTGGGTCACCCCGACGACGCTACGCACCGAAACGGGACCCGTCGACGTGGAGCAACTCCAGGGCGCGGACGCTTCTCGTACAGCAGAATGCGGGGCGATATGAGTGACTCTGTTGATTTCAGGTGGGCGCCCTCACCGGCGGACTGGCGGGCCAGCCTGCGGGCGATGGTGCCGATGTTCCGGTGGGCGCCGTGGTTCGCGGCCGTGCTCGGCGGGTTCTCGCTGATCCTGCTGTTCGGCTTCGACGACGTGGTCCCCGTGGCGATCTTCGGCCTGGTGTGCGCGCTGGTCATCGGCTTCATGGAGCCGGTCGCGGTGTGGTGGCGCTTCTCGTCGGACGAGATGATCAGCCGAACGGTCATCGGCAGCGCGGACGACCAGTCGTTCCGGATGGCCGTCGGCACCTCGGTGCGCGAGGAGATCGGCTGGCAGGAGCTGCCGGGCTGGACCGAGACCCGGCAGGGCTTCGTGCTGGAGACGCTGGACGAGGGCGCGGCGTCGCTTTCGGTGCCGCACCGGGCGTTCGCGTCCGATGAGGACATGGCGTCGTTCCGCACCCTGCTGGAACAACACATCGGTCCGGCCAACTAGCTGTCTCGGATCGGGCACACCGGGTGGGGCTCGTGGGGCCGGGCCACGTAATCTCGTCGGGTGTCCTGTGCAAGTGCCACGCTGGTCGTGTGGACGTCGGGATGGCTGCACGGTCTGGCCGCCGCCGACGACGTTCTCGACGCCCTGCACACGTGGGCCGAGCAGCACGAGGTGGTGGCCGACGACGACGGCACCGCCACGGCGCTCGACCTCCCCGGTCCCGACGAGGCCCCGGTGGGCCCCGCCCTGCTGCTGGCCGCGTTGCGGCGCGCGGGCGCCACTTCGGCGCGCCTCGCGCTGCCGATACCCGGTGACGTGCGCGGGCTGGGCGGCAAGGGCCCGCTCTCGACGTGTGCGCTGCGGTCCGGCGAGGCACTGGTGATCCCGTCCGTGCACATCGGCCTGGTGCCGAAGATCGTGGCCGACGGCGTGATGCGGTGGACGGTGTTCGACCTGCCGTCGTCCAACGGCCTGGAGCACATCCCGATCGGCGAGGCCGAGCACGGCCTGAGCGCGGCGCTGCGGGAGGCGACGGCCGCGCTAGCGTCGCTCGACGTGGCCAAGCACCGGCCGAACGTGCGCAAGGAGATCGCCGACCTCGCCGCCACGAACTCACACCTGCCGTGGCCGGACGCGATGCCGCCGCGTGCGTTGCGGGTTTTGCAACGGGCCGCAGAGGTCGACGCGATCGTGCAGGTGGCCAGGACGGACGCCCCCGGCGGTGCGATGTCGGCGTCGGCGATGTCGGCGCGGACCGAGGCGTTGCGGCCGGTGTCGGAGGCGGTGCGGCGGGCGCGGTGCGCGGCGATCGACGAGGCCGTGCGCGTGCTGGCGGACAGCGGCGCCGGCAAGCACTGATCCAAACGAGTGGTTCTCCGCCGGTAGCCGCCCCGCGGCAGGCAACTCCCCCGGAACTGTCGGTGCCCCGACATAGGGTGCCGATCGGGGAGGAAGCCGGATGGAGGACGTCGACCAGCGCCGGTCGAGCACAGCGCCCAGGTACGCGGGCGCTCTCATGCTGGCCGCCGTCGCCGGGCATCTGCTCTCCCAGACGGCGACCGGTGCGCTCGCGACGTGGCAGTCCTGGGTTCTCTACGGCACCGGCACGGCACTTCTCGTGCTGTCGGCGTCCGCGATCGACCGGTTGAACCAGCTGGCCAAGCGCATCCGGTTGCGCTGGGTGGTGTTCACGGCCGTGCTGGTCGTCGCGGCCGGACTGATCGCTGTCGCCGCACCGCCGTTGCTCGCGTACGGCCGGGTGTTGCTGCTCGGATGCCCCCAGCCGACCGAGGTGCGGGTGCTCACGTCGCAGGACGCGGCGCCCGCGATCGGCGAGGTGGCGCGGAAGTTCGAGCAGCACACGGCGGAGGAGAACCACGGGTGCCGCACGGCGCGGTTGTACGTGTTCTCCGCGCCCGGCAACCGGGGAGCCATCGCGTTGCGGTCGTCGTGGTCCTCTCCGGACCTGCGCGAGATCGGGCCACACCCCGACGTGTGGCTGCCGGACTCCACCACGGAGACGAACGAGGTGGTGCGCCGCACGGGTGGCGTCGGGTCGGCGGTGACCATCCGGCAGGGAGCCTCGATCGCGTTCTCCCCGGTCGTGCTCGCGGTGCCCACACCGATCGCGCAGGACGTCGTCTCCGACTCCTCCGAGAAGTGGGGCGACCTGCTCACCAAGGTCGGCAACACCGGCATCGCGATCGGCAGGCCGAACCCGCTGATGGCGATCGACGGCAGGCTCGCCACGCAGGCGTTGTACGAGACGCTCGACCCGGCCGTCGTGGAACGCCGGGTCGAGGAGGCCGACCGGCTCGCACCGGACACCGCGATGATCACGACCGAGCAGGTGTTGTTGCGGCACAACAAGACCAGCTGCGCGCAGAAACCGTGCCTCACCGCGCTGTACCCGTCGGACACCTACCGCGCCGACTACCCGCTGAACCTCGTCGAGTGGGACGCACCGGACGTGTCGAACCTCGCCGCGCGCGAGCACGCGACCCGGTTCCAGGCGTGGCTCGGCACGCAGGAGGGGATGACGGCGCTCAACGCCGCCGGACTGCGCCCCGCCAAGCAGGCCGCGGGAGCCGAGTTCCGCGAGGAGCTCGGGGTGCGGGCGGGCCTGGCGCTCGACCGCGACGAGGCCGCGCCCGGCGAGGCGGCGCAGGAGGAGTTCGGGAAGAAGTACGAGCAGGCCAAACGGGACGGCCGGGTCTGGCTGACGCTCGACGCGTCCGGGTCGATGGCCGAGCAGACCGCCACCGGTGAGAGCCGGTTCGCCGTCGCGGTCGACGGCGTCCGCAAGGCCCTCACGCAGATGGGCACCAGGGACACCTACGGCCTGTCGGTGTTCAACGACACCGTTGTCCGGCCGCTCATTCCCTTGGGCCGACGCGACAAGGAGGCCGCGACCGCAGCCCTGAGCACCGTGCAGCCGGGCGGCGGCACGCCTCTGCACCAGGCGATCCTGGACAGCCTCGACCGGGTCGGCACGAACGACGCCGGCCACATCAGCGCGGTGATCGCGTTGACCGACGGCGAGGACACGACGAGCCCGCAGACCCGGCAGGACGTGGTGAACGCGGTGCGGCAGAAGGGGATCAGGGTGTTCGTGATCGCTGTCGGCGAGGCGAGCTGTGCGGCGCACGCGCTGACCGAGCTCACCGACGCGGCCGGCGGCGACTGCCACGATTCGACCACGGACACCCTCGGCGACGATCTGGCGGCGTTGTTCCGCGAACTGTGGGGAGGCGCTCGATGAGGTGGCTGAGACGGGTGTGGGCGGCGCTGCCGAGACTGGGCCCGCCCGGCGTGGTGTGGGCGAACCGCTCGTGGCTCGCGATGGGCGTGGCCGTCGGCATCGTGCTGACGATCCTGTTCACCAGCGGCGTGCAGCCGTTGTTCCGCGAGTCGGCCGAGTGGGAGAAGGGCAAGCTGATCGTGCTCAGCGGCCGCGACCAGAGCGACGGCGGCCAGCGGCGCGCGTTGATCAACCAGTGGAACGCGGAGCACCCCGAACAGCCGGCGGAGATCGTCGAACTGCCGCCGGAGGCGGACGGCCAGCGCAGCGAGATGGTCGCGCGGGCCAGGGAGCAGGCCGAGAACGCGGACGTCTACAACCTCGACGTCACGTGGACCGCCGAGTTCGCCCAGTCCGGCTACCTGCGCCCGCTGTCCGCAGTGGACACCAGCGGGTTCCTGCGCCGCCCGTTGGAGAGCTGCCGCTACCAGGGCGTGCTGTGGGCGCTGCCGTTCAACACGGACGCGGGCCTGCTCTTCTACCGCAAGGACATCGTCAAGGAAGACCCACTTGGGCTCGACGACATCGCCACCACCTCCACCCGCGCGCTGCGGGCCGCGCCGGACGCCCGCCTCACCGCCGGCTACACGGGCCAGTTCGCCGACTACGAGGGCCTCACGGTGAACGCCCTGGAGCTGATCTGGGCCGAGAAGGGCGACGTCGTCGACGACACCGGCAAGGTCGTCATCGACTCCGACCGCACCCGCCGGGCCCTGCGCTGGCTCGCCGACGGCCTCAAGGGCCAGAACCCCGTGGTGTTACCGGACTCCCGCGCGCAGAACGAGCAGCTGAGCACCCAGGCGTTCCGCGACGGCAAGGTCGTCTTCATGCGCAACTGGCCCGTCGCCCACCGCACCCTGCGCGGCAACCAGGGCGAGTCCGCCGGCCGCCCCGGCATCGACTTCGAGGTGGCCCAGCTACCCGGCCCGAGCGTGCTCGGCGGCCAGAACCTCGCCATCTCCGCCAAGTCCACCAAGCCCCGCGCCGCCCAGGCCCTCATCGAGTTCCTCACCGGCCCCCGCAGCCAGCAGCTCCTCTTCGAACGAGGAGGCCTGGCCGCCACCCGCGGCATCGTCTACCAGGACAGCCGCGTCGCCACCGAACACCCCTACGCCCGCATCCTGCTCAAAGCCGTCGAGGACGCCAAGCTGCGTCCCGTCACCCCGTACTACTCGCGCTTCAGCGACGAGTTCCGCGCCGTCGTCCGGTACGCCCTCGACCACGACGGCGCTCTGCCAGAGGGTGCGGAGGAGTCGCTCACCAGAGCCCTTCAGGGCCGGTGATCAGGGGGTGCGCCGGCGCAACGTCACCGCGCCCAGCACCAGCGCCAGGAGTCCGCACGCCGCCACGATCGCGAGGTTGCGCACCAGTTCACCCGTGATGTCGGACGACGTCGTCACGGCCGTGAGCGCGTCAACGGCGTACGACAGCGGCATGACGTTCGACAGCCACTCCAGCACGGGCGTCATGGCCTCTCGTGGCGCGAACAGCCCGCACAACAACACCTGCGGCATCACGAACAACGGCATGAACTGCACGGCCTGGAACTCGGTGCGCGCGAAGGCACTCGCGAACAGGCCCAGCGCCGTACCGAGCAGCGCGTCCAGCCCGGCGATGACCACGAGCAGCCACACCGAGCCGCCGATCTCCAGGCCGAGCCACGTCAGCGAGATGCCGACCGCGACCAGCACCTGGACCAGAGCCACGATCCCGAACGCCAGCGCGTAGCCGAACAGCAGGTCCAGCTTGCCCATCGGCATCGTCATCAGCCGTTCCAGCGTGGCCGTGGTGCGTTCGCGCAGGGTCGTGATCGACGTGACGATGAACATGATCGCGAACGGGAAGACCGCCAGCAGGGCCGGTGCGGCGCGGCTGAAGGCCTGGTCGGAGTTGAAGACGAACCGCAGCAGGATCAGCAGCAGCGACGGCATGAGCACCATCAGCGCGACGGTGCGGCGGTCGTGGCGGAACTGGTTGAGGATCCGCGCGGTCGTGGCCAGCAGGATCGAGGTGTTCACGCCGCCTCCTTCGCCCGGACCAACGAGAGGAACGCCTGTTCCAGGTCGCTCGTGCCGGTCTCCGCCAGCAACGCGGCCGGGGTGTCGTCGGCCAGCAGCGCACCGTCGCGCATCAGCAGCAGCCGCTCACAGCGCGCGGCCTCGTCCATGACGTGGCTGGAGACGAGCAGCGTGACGCCACGATCAGCGAGTTCCCGGAACAACGTCCACAGCTCGTCGCGCAGCAACGGGTCGAGGCCGACCGTCGGCTCGTCGAGCACGAGGAGTTCGGGCTTGCCGAGCAACGCCACCGCGAGGCTCGTCCGCGACAGCTCACCGCCGGACAACGACGCCACCAGCTGCGACTCGTGCCCGCCGAGCCCGACCTCGTCGATCACGCGCCGCACGTCGGAGCGGGGAGCTCCCAGCACGGCGCAGAAGTAGCGGAGGTTCTCGGCCACGCTGAGGTCGGCGTAGACGGCGGGGTTCTGCGTCGCGTACCCGATCCGGTTCCGCAGCCCGGGATTGCCCGCGGGTGCGCCGAGCACCGTCACCTCGCCGGACTCGACGATCTGCACGCCGACGACCGAGCGCATCAGCGTGGTCTTGCCGCAGCCGGACGGGCCGAGCAGGCCGGTGACACTGCCCCGCGGGATCGTGCAACTCACGTCCCGCAGGACCAGACGCTTGCCCCGGCTCACCCGGAGCCCGGTGACCTCAACGGCCGCGGAACTGGTCATGCGACCAATTCTGCGCCCGTTGAAAAACCAATGTCTAGGCTCGGGCGGGCCTCTTGGCCGGTTCGCAACACAACGGCGCACACGGCGCGCCGTTCACGGTGCAGCCCGCCGCCACGAACGACGACAGCTTCCGCACCGGAGCGTCAGCCGTGTGTTCGGCGACCAGCTCGATCACGAGCTCGGCGAACCGCGGGTCCGAGTTCGGGGTGGCGGCACGGGCGAACTCCATGCCCAGCTCGGCGGCGCGGTCGCGGGCCTCGGTGTCGAGGTCCCAGACCACCTCGAGGTGGTCGGACACGAACCCGATCGGGCACACGACGACGCCGGTGACGCCCTTGGCGTGCAGGGCGTCGATGTGGTCGACGATGTCCGGCTCCAGCCACGGGATCTGCGGCGGCCCCGACCGCGACTGCCACACGACGTCGTACTCGGTGACGCCCAGCTCCGCCGCCACCAGTCGCGAGGCCTCGACGACCTGGCGCGAGTAGCGGTAACCACCCTCGGACGCGGGCCCGGCGGCCTTGTCGGCGGACACCGGCACCGAGTGCGCGGTGAAGACGAGCCGGTAGGAACCGGACAAAAAAGAAGCCGCGGCACGAACGCCGTCAGCGAAAGCACCGATGAACAGCGGGTGGTCGAAGAACTGGCGCAGCTTCACGAGCTCCGGACCGTCCGGCACGGCCTGCAGCGCCCGCACGATGTCCTCGTCGTACTGCCGGCACGCGGAGTAGCCGCCGTACGCGCTCGTCGGGAAGACCAGGGCCCTGCGCACCCCGTCGGCCTTCATCCGCGCGACGGTGTCCTCGACCATCGGGTGCCAGTTGCGGTTGCCGAAGTAGATCGGCAGCTCGAAGCCACGGGCCTTGACGGCCTCGATCGCCTCGAGGTTCAGGCGGTTGATCGGCGACACGCCGCCGAAGTGCTGGTAGTGGGCCTCGACCTCGTCCAGCCGCTCCGGCGGCACGCCACGCCCGCGAACGACGTTCTCCAGGAAGGGACGGACGTCCTCAGGACCTTCCGGGCCGCCGAAAGACAGCCAGAGCAGCGCATCGAAACTCACCGCTCCATCCAATCAGACGCCCGATCGCCTCACATGACGAACAGATGTGACGTCAGAGACCGAGGAAGTGCACGCCGCCGTCCACGAAGACCATCGAACCCGTGGTGGCCGGGAACCAGTCGGACAGCAGGCCGCACACCGACTTCGCGACCGGCGTCGGGTCGTCGACGTCCCACGAGAGCGGTGCCTTCTCGCCCCACATCTTCTCCAGCTCGCCGAAGCCCGGGATGGACTTCGCGGCCATCGTGCGCACCGGGCCGGCGGAGATCAGGTTCACGCGGATGCCGTCCGGGCCGAGGTCGCGCGCCATGTAGCGGTTGATCGACTCGAACGCCGCCTTCGCCGCGCCCATCCAGTTGTAGGCGGGCCACGCCTGGCGGGCGTCGAAGTCGAGGCCGACGACCGACGCGCCGTGCGAGAGCAACGGACGCGTGGCCTGCACCAGGGCCTTGTACGAGTACGCCGAGACGTGCATCGCGACGGAGACGTCCTCCCACGGCGCGTCCATGAACGGCGCTCCGAGGCAGCTCTGCGGGGCGAAGCCGATGGCGTGCACGACGCCGTCGAGGCCGTCGACGTGCTCACGCACCCGGTCGGCGAGCGTGTCGAGGTGTTCCTGGTTCTGCACGTCGAGCTCGACGACGGGCGCGGGCTTGGGCAGACGCTGCGCGATGCGCGTCACGAGGCTCATCCGGCCGAACCCGGTCAGCACGACCTCGGCGCCCTGCTCCTGGGCGACGCGTGCGACGTGGAAGGCGATCGACGCGTCGGTGATGACACCGGTGATCAGCAGTCGCTTGCCTTCGAGCAGTCCGGTCACTTGATCCAACCCTTTCGCAGTACGGAGAACAGAAGTCTGGAAGAAGCTTCAGTGGCCCATGCCGAGGCCGCCGTCGACCGGCAGCACGGCACCGTTGATGTAGCCCGCCTCGTTCGCCGCGAGGAACGTGACGGCGCGCGCGATCTCTTCTGCCGCGCCGTAGCGGGCGGCCGGGATCTGCTTGAGCGCGGCGTCGCGGACGGCCTCGGGCAGGTCGGCGGTCATGTCCGTGGTGATGAAGCCGGGCGCGATGACGTTCGCGGTGATGTTGCGCGAGCCCAGTTCCAGGGCGATCGAGCGCGCCATGCCGACCATGCCGGCCTTGGACGCCGCGTAGTTCACCTGGCCGGCGCCACCGGTGAGGCCCACGACCGAGGAGATGAAGACGATGCGGCCGAACTTCTTGCGCAGCATGCCGCGGGAGGCGCGCTGGGCGAACCGGAACGCGCCGGTCAGGTTCGCGTCGACGACCTGGGTGAACTGCTCCTCGCTCATCCGCAGCAGCAGCGTGTCCTGCGTCATGCCCGCGTTGCAGACCAGCACCTCGACCGGGCCGTGCGCGGCCTCGACCTCGGTGAACGCGGCGTCGATCTCCTCGGAGTTCGTGACGTCGCACTTGACGCCGAGCAGGCCTTCGGGAGCGCCGGACCCGCGGTGCGTCACCGCGACCTTGTCGCCCTGCGCCGCGAACGCCTGCGCGATCGCGAGGCCGATGCCGCGGTTGCCTCCGGTGACGAGAACGGACCGACTCACTAGCTCTCCCTGCGATCGCTGCTGGTTGACCGGCTGAGGCTATCGGCTACCGGCAGGTAGTCCGGCATCGGCGGAGCCATGTCACATCCATCCAGGCATGATCGGGTGATGCGGGCCTTTCTCGACCGACTCCGCCGTGACGTGGACGGCGACGTCCTCGACGACCCCGCGAGCCGGGCCCTGTACTCGGCGGACGCGTCGAACTACCGGCACGTGCCACGGGTGGTCGTCCGTCCACGCACGACGGACGCGGTGCTTGCGGCCGTCGGGATCGCCGCGGAACACCGCGTGCCGATCACCAGCCGTGGCGCGGGAACTTCCATCGCGGGCAACGCGTGCGGCACCGGTCTGGTGATCGACTTCAGCCGCTATCTGAACGCGATCGAGATCTCGGGCGACCGGGCGCTCGTGCAACCCGGCGCCGTGCTGGACCGCGTCAACTCCCAGGCCGGGGACTTCCTGTTCGGGCCGGACCCGTCGACGCATTCGCGCTGCACGATCGGCGGGATGATCGGCAACAACGCGTGCGGCGCGCACTCGGTTAAGTGGGGCAAGACCAGCGAGAACGTCGCGAACCTGCACGTGCTCACGGCGGACGGGCGCACGTTCGACACCACGAACCCGCCTGGGTTCTCACTGTCTGCTTACGACCCGGCGTGGTTTCCGCGGCTCAGCCGCCGGGTCAGCGGATACGCCCTGGACGCCCCGACGCTGACCCAGCAGCTCGTCGGGACCGAGGGCACCTGCGTGGTGGTGCTGGGCGCCGAACTGAAGCTGGTCAGGCGTCCGGAACGCCGCATCCTGGTCGTGCTCGGATTCGCGGACACCTACGACGCCGCCGACCAGGTCACCCAGATCGAGGACGCACTCGCGGTCGAGGGCATCGACGAGGCCTTGGTGCGCAACGTTCGTGTGCGCCCCGACCTGCCGGAGGGCCGCAGCTGGCTGTTCGTCGAGGTCGAGGACCACCCCGAGCGTGTTGCCAAGATCACCAAGAACTCGATGATCATCCACGACCCGGCGCGGCAGCGGGCGTTGTGGCGGATCCGCGAGGACGGTGCCGGGCTCGCGACCCGCATGCCCGACGGCGGTGAGGCGTGGTCGGGCTGGGAGGACGCGGCCGTGCCGCCGGAACGTCTCGGCACCTACCTGCGCGAGTTCGACCAGCTGCTGGCCCGGTACGGCCGGCGGGGCATCACCTACGGCCACTACGGCGAGGGCTGTCTGCACGTCCGCATCGATTTCGACCTGGAGCAGGGCCATCGCGCGTTCCTGGAGGACGCCGCCGACCTCGTCGTGAGCCACGGTGGCAGCCTGTCCGGCGAGCACGGTGACGGGCAGGCGCGATCCGAGCTGCTGAGCCGGATGTACCCGCCCGAGGCGATCAAGGCGTTCCGGGACTTCAAGCACGCCTTCGATCCGGGGAACCTGCTCAACCCCGGCCGGATCGTGGAGCCGCTCAAGCTCGACGACGACCTGCGGATTCTCGTCGCTCCCCCGAAGATTCCGACGCGTGCGGAGTTCGCGAGCGACACACGGCGGTGCGTGGGTGTCGGCAAGTGTCTCAACACCAAGGGTGGCGTGATGTGCCCGAGCTATCGGGTGACTCGCGAGGAGAAGCACTCGACTCGCGGCCGCGCGCACCTGCTGTTCGAGATGCTCGCGGGCGACGTGATCAAGGACGGCTGGCGGTCGTCCGAGGTCGCCGAGGCGCTGGACCTCTGCCTGGGCTGCAAGGGCTGCAAACGCGACTGCCCGGTCGACGTCGACATGGCGAGCTACAAGGCGGAGTTCCTGCACGAGCACTACAAGGGACGTCTGCGGCCGCGATCGCACTACGCGATGGGCTGGCTGCCGACGTGGCTGAAGTACGGGCTGGTCAACAGGTTCACGGCGAAGTTCGGCAGGTTCGCCGGGATCACGCCGGAACGCGCGCTGCCCACCCAGACCACCTCGCTGGTCCGCCAGCTGCACCCGCTCGGCAAGGGCGATCCCGTGCTGCTGTTCCCCGACACGTTCACGAACTTCTTCGAGCCGGGCATCGGCCTCGACGCCGCGAACGTGCTGGCGCACCTGGGAAACCGGGTCGAGATCCCGTCCGCGAACGTCTGTTGTGGACTGACGTGGCACTCGACCGGCCAGCTCGCCAAGGCCCGCCGGGTCGTCGAACGCACGGCGCGGGCGCTGCGGCCGTGGACGAGCCAGGGCGTCCCGGTGATCGGCCTGGAGCCGGGCTGCACGGCGTTCCTCAAGACCGAGGCCCCGAAGCTGTCGGACGACCCGGCCGTGCACGCGCTCGCCGAGGCCACCCGCACGTTCGCGGCGCACGTCGCACCCCGGTTGCCCGCGGTGGAAGGCGCGCGTGAGGCCGTCGTGCAGACCCACTGCCACCAGTACGCGGAACTCGGCTTCGAGCCGGACCGCGAGGCGATGGCCAAGGCCGGCCTGAAACCGACGATCGTCGAAGGCTGCTGCGGCCTGGCCGGCAACTTCGGGTTCGAGCAGGGCCACTACGACGTGTCGATCGCGTGCGCCGAACAGGACCTGCTGCCCGCACTGCGCGCCAACGAGGACGCACTGGTCATCGCGGACGGCTTCAGCTGCCGCACGCAGATCCGCCACACGACCGACCGCAAACCGGTGCACCTGGCCACCACGCTGGCCACCCTGATGGAGATTTACCGCTGACTAACCGCGCCCGGCCAGAGTCGGGCACATGCAGAGAAGGATTGGCGCCGCCGTGCTGGCGGCCGCGGCCATCGCGATGACCTTCACGGGGCCCGCGCAGGCCGAGACGAACCCGTCGTGCCCCAGCGGCGTCACGCAGATCGGCGGCACCAAGTACCTCAAGAGCGGCAGCACGACCATCGCCTCGGTCAAGCAGTTCAAGGGCTGCAACAAGAACTGGGGCTACGTCTACGTCTGGGACTCCTGGCGTGCGAACCACCGCACGTACCGGATCTACGCCGGTGTCCAGGTTCGCGGCGCCGAGTTCCCGAGCGGTTACAACAGCGTCGAGAACAAGCAGGAACTGTGGTCGTACGGCACGGACACGCTGGACAAGTGCACCAAGGGGTACGGCTCCATCGTGGCCTCCTCCTACAGCGATGGTGTCGAGACCGAGGAGCGTTGCTGACCATGAAGAAACTCAGTGCCACCGTGCTCGCGGCGGCCGCGATCGCGCTCACCTTCACGGGATCGGCGCACGCCGAGACGAACCCCAAGTGCCCGAGCGGTGTCACGAAGATCGGCTCCACCAAGTACATCAAGTCGGGCAGCGCGACCGTCGCCTCGGTGAAGCAGTTCAAGGGCTGCGGCAAGAACTGGGGCTACATCTACGTGTGGGATTCGTGGAAGGCAAGTCACAGCAACTTCATCGCCGCCGTCGCCATCACCAGGGGCGACGGCGGCATCGACGAGAACAGCGGCTCACGCGGACAGCAGGAGGTGTGGTCCAACGGCGCGAACACGCTGCAGTTCTGCACCATGGCGTACGGCACGGTGTCCGGCGGGGGTGCGGGCTTCACCGACGAGGTCTGCTGACGTGAGGAAGCGGAGGGCGGTCGCCGCAAGACCGCCCTCCGCGAGCCTGCTAGTCGCGGTCCAGCACCGAGTCCTTCGACGTCTCACGCATGAACCCGTAAACCAGCAACGAGATCAGCACGCACCCGGCGACGTAGTAGAAGAACACCGACTCCATGCCGGCCTGCTTGAACCACAACGCCACGTACTCGGCCGTGCCTCCGAAGATCGCCACGGTCAGCGCGTACGGCAGGCCCACCCCGAGCGCGCGGATGTTCGTCGGGAACAGCTCGGCCTTCACGATCGCGTTGATCGACGTGTACCCGGTGACGATCACCAGGCCGCCCAGCATCAGCAAGAACGCCGGAAGCGCCTCGGAAGTCTTCGCCAGCGTCGACAACAACGGCACCGTGGCCACCGTGCCGAGCACCCCGAACCCGAGCAGCAGCGGACGGCGGCCGATCCGGTCGGACAGCGCGCCCGCGATCGGTTGCAGCACCACGAACACCAGCAGCGCGGCGAAGTTGATCCAGCTGACCGTCGCGGCGTCGATCTTGCTGGTGTTCACCATGAACTTCTGCAGGTAGGTCGTGAACGTGTAGAACGCGACCGTGCCGCCCAGCGTCAGGCCGACGACGAGCAGGCATTCCTTGGGATGCTTCAACAACGCCCTGAAGGTGCCCTGCTGTCCCTGGTTCTGCGGGTTGTTCTTCTGCTTCTCGAAGTTCTCCGACTCGTCCATCCCGCGGCGCAGCCACATCACGATGATCGCGCCGGTCGCCCCGATGACGAACGCGATCCGCCAGCCCCACTCCATCATCTCGGTCTTGGAGAGGAACTGCTGCAACACGATCTGCACGCCCAGCGCCACCAGCTGGCCGGCCGTCAGCGTCACGTACTGGAAACTGGAGTAGAAACCGCGGCGCGCGGGAGAGGCCACTTCGGACAGATAGGTCGCCGACGTCGCGTACTCCCCACCGACCGACAGACCCTGCAACAGTCGTGCGAGCACCAGCAACACCGGCGCGGCAACACCGATCGTCGCGTACGACGGCGTCAACGCGATGATCAGCGAACCGAAAGCCATCAACGTGACCGACAACGTCAGCGCGGCACGACGGCCGTGGCGGTCGGCGTAACGGCCGAGCAGCCAGCCGCCCAGCGGTCGCATCAGGAAGCCGACGGCGAACACGGCCGCGGTGTTCAGCAGCTGCGCGGTCTGGTCGCCTTTCGGGAAGAAGGCCGCCGCGAAGTAGATGCTGAACGCGGTGTACGCGTACCAGTCGTACCACTCGATCAGGTTTCCGACTGATCCGCGCAGCACGTTCGCCACCACTCGGCGCTCGGCGCGTTTCTCCTGAACCACTGTCATGCCCGACACCATCTCGGCGCGAAGACACCCCTCACAACCTGGGCAGAGGCATCTTTACAGTCACTTAGGCGCGTCGCCACGCGCAGGAAACAGTCATGATGGCCGATACTGCTCGAATGCGGGTGCTGCTGGTCGAAGACGACGACGGCGTCGCGGACGCCCTGGTGGAGGCACTGCGGGCGAACGGGCACCGGCCTTCCCGCGTGCGCCGGGGAGCCGACGCGTTGATCGCCCACCGCGACGCGGACGTGGTGCTGCTCGACCTCGGCCTGCCCGACCAGGACGGCCTGGAGGTGCTGCGCAAGCTCCGCAAGATCGACCCGGTGCCAGTGCTCGTGCTGACCGCCCGTGGCGACGAACGGACCGTCGTGCGCGGGTTGCGGCTGGGTGCGGACGACTACCTGGTCAAGCCGGTGCGACTGGCCGAACTGCTCGCGCGCATCGACGCGGTGGCTCGCCGGAGTGCGGCGCGGTCGCAGGAACCGGACGACGTCGTGCGGGTGTCCGATGTGGAGATCGACCTGCAGAGCCGTCAGGTCGTGGTCGGCGGGCGGGAGATCTCGTTGACCACCAAGGAGTTCGACGTGCTGGCGGTGCTCGCGCGCAGGCCGGGCACGGCGGTGAGCAGGCAGCAGCTGATGGACGAGGTGTGGGGCAACGCTTTCGTGGCCGTGTCACGGACGCTCGACGTGCATCTCACGCAGTTGCGCGCCAAGCTCGACCGGCCGGGGCTGCTGCACACGATCCGCGGTTTCGGCTACCGGCTCGGTGAATAGATGCGGCAACGGCTTCTGTTGGTGCTGCTGCTCTTCTCGCTCTCGGCCGTGACCGCGTTCGCCTTCCCGCTGCTGATGAGCACCGCTTCCGAGCGCACCCAGCAGTTCGTGATCAGCCGCACCGCCGACATGGACCGCTTCGCCACCCTGCCCGCCGACGTCGTGGTGTCGGAGGCGTTGCGGCACAACGAGGTCTACGGCGAGGAGGTCGTGGTCGTCAACGCGGCCGGCGAGCCCGTCGTCGAGGCCGGCATGAAGATCGCCGAGGTCTCCGCACAGATCGACGCCGCGCTGCGCAACCAGCCCGCCGCGCCCGTGCCGACCGTGATGCCCTGGAACGGCGGCGACGTCCTGTTCGCCCGTCCCGTCGGCACCGGCACCAAGGTGGCGGGCGCCGTCGTCATGCGAGCCTCCACGCGGGTCGCCGCTCTGGACGTGGCACGGCGATGGGCGATCGTGCTGGCCGGAGCCCTGCTGGCGGCCTGCGCGTGTGTCCTGCTCGCCCTGGTGGTCGCCCGCTGGCTGCTGCGCCCCCTTAAGGAACTCGACCGGGGCGTCCGTGCGGTCGCAGAGGGCCAACGGCGCACGCACGTGGCCGACACCGCGGGGCCGGCCGAGCTGCGGGCGTTGTCCGAGTCGTTCAACCGCATGTCCGACGCCGTCGCCGAGGCCGCCGACCAGCAACGACGACTGATCGCCGACGCCTCGCACCAGCTCCGCAACCCGATGGCGGCGCTGCGGCTCCGGGTGGACATGCTGCCTTCCAACGGTTCCCTGCTCACCGAGGTCGAACGCCTGGAGTCGTTGCTGGACGGGCTGCTGGCTCTGGCCTCCGCCGAGAGCACCGCCACCGAACGCGCGGCAGGCGGCGTGGAACCCGAGCTCGCCGATCTGCAGGTCGTGGCGCACGACCGGGTCGACGCGTGGCGGGCAGCCGCGAGCTCGGCCGGCGTGACGATCACCGTGGACGACCGGGCGCCGGGCCTGGTGCGGTGCGCGGTGTCGGACCTGGCCCAAGTGCTGGACGTGTTGCTGGACAACGCCATCAAGTACGGCGGCTCCGAGATCACGGTGATCTGCGACCGGGCGACGCTGACCGTGCGGGACAACGGCCCCGGGTTGTCCAAAAAGGACATCACCCGCGCCACCGAACGGTTCTGGCGCGGCGACGACTCCCAACGCGGCACCGGCCTGGGGCTGGCGATCGCGGACCGGATCGTCACCGCGCACGACGGCTCCTTGTCGCTGCGCAGCGACGACACTGTTGGCGGCCTGGTCGTCACGGTGGAACTCCCGAAGGAACCGCTGCTATGAGGCGCCGGACCTTCTTGCTGAGCGCCCTCGCCCTCACCGCGTGCGGGACGAGCGAGCCCAGCGGCACCATCAAGATCGCCGGCGGCGAACCCGGCGGCTTCTACAACGACTTCGCCGCTCTGCTCTCCCGCCTCTCCCCCAGCCCGCTGACCATCACCCCGATCCAGACCGGCGGCAGCGCCGACAACCTCAAGCACCTCCGCGAAGGCACCGCCGACATCGGCCTGACCCTGAGCGACAGCGCCCACATGGAGTCCGGTCTCGTGGCGCTGGGCCGCGTCTACGAGAACTATTTACAACTCGTCGTGCTGGCCTCCTCGCCCTACCGCTCCGCCGCCGACCTGATCGGCAAACCAGTGTCGCTCGGCGCCGCCGGATCCGGTGCCTCGCTCCAGGGCGAACGCCTCGCGCTGGGCGTGCAGGAAGAGCACTACCCGTTGCGCAACGCCGTCGACGCCCTGAAAGCAGGGGAGATCGCCGCCCTGCTGTGGTCCGGCGGCGTCCCCACCCCCGAACTCGACAAGGCCAGCGGCATCAGGCTGCTGCCGCTGGACACCTTCCTGCCACGACTGCGTCAGGACTACGGCAAGGTCTACGAACGCGTCGACGTCCGCATGGGCGTGTACGGCTCGCCGGTCGACATCCCGACGATCGGCACGCCGAACCTGCTGGTGTGCCGGCCGGACCTGAGCGTCGAGTACGCAAGCGCCGTGGTGCGGCTGCTGGTCGCCAAGGCCGCGGAACTGGTGCCGGAACAGGCGCTCGGCACCCAGTACCTCGACGTGCGCAGTCTCATCGACACGGGCAAAGTGCCGCTGCACCCTGGGGCGGCGGCGGAATACCGGAGGCTGCACGGATGATCATCACGATGGCGTCGATCTCGCTCGACGGGTTCATGGAAGGGCCCGGCCACGACATCAGCTGGCACGTCGTCGACGACGAGCTGCACGAGCACTTCAACACCGGGCTCGCGCGGATGGCCCGGTTCATCGACGGCCGCCGCAACCACGAGACGATGCTCGAAGCGTGGCCGCACACCGACGAGCACCCCGAGTGGCCGCAGCCGATGCACGACTTCGGCCGGATCTGGCGGGAGATGCCCAAGATCGTCTACTCGCGCACGCTCGAAACCACCGAGTGGAACACCACCGTCAAGCGCGAGATCGATCCGGGCGAAATCCGGAACCTGCTCGGCGACAGCATGGTCGGCGGCGCGCAGCTGGTGGGCTCGTTCTTCGAGCACGACCTGATCGACGAGGTCCGGCTCTACCTGAACCCGATCGCGATCGGCCAGGGCACGCCGTTCTTCAAAAAGCCGATCGCCCTGGCGCTCAAGAGCACCAGGGCGTTCGAAGCGGGAGTCGTGGAGCTGATCTACGGCAGGCGCTAAGGAAGTCTCTGACCGAGCACCAAAGCCGCCGCGGCGGCGAACATCGCTGTCATCGTGCCGAGCAACAGCCACGGCTTCGACGCGTCCGCCTGCTTCTTCTCGTAGCCGATCTGCTCGCCGAGCGTGTCGTAGACCCGGCGCAGCTCCTCGGCGGAGGCGGCCTTGAAGAACTCGCCGCCGGAGATCTTCGCGATCTCCTTCATCGCGTCGTCGTCGACCGGCACGGACTGCTGCCGGCCCTCGATGTCGACCACGCCGTCCTCGGTGCCGAACGAGATCGTGGAGATCGGGATCCCGGCCTTCTTGGAGTCCTCGGCCACGTCGAACGCCTTCCGGGTGCCGACTGTCTCCTTGCCGTCCGTCATCAGCACGATGCGGGCGGGCGGCGGTCCCTCGGCGCCACCGACGACCTTGCCGAACGAGTCGATCGACGCGATCGCGGCCGCCAGCGCGTCACCGGTCGCGGTCGACTGGGCGAGCTTGAGCCCGTCGATCGACTGCGTGACGGCGGCGCGGTCGGTCGTCGGCGCGACCAGCACGGTGGCCGAGCCGGCGAACGAGATCAGGCCGAGGTTGATGCCCGGTGTGAGGCCCTCGGCGAACGACTTGGCGGCCACCTGCGCGGCCTCCAGCCGTGACGGCTTCACGTCCGTTGCCTTCATCGACAGCGACACGTCGACCACGAGCATCACGGTCGCCCTGTTGCGCGGCACCCGCTGCTCGGACGTCGGGCCGGCCAGCGCGACGGTCAGCAACGCCAGGGCGGCCAGCAGGAACGCCGCCGGGACGTGCCGCGACCAGCGTTCCCGCTTGGGCGCGACCTTCTCCAGCAGCTCCAGGTTCGTGAACCGCAGCACCCTCTTGCGCCGCATCCGTTGCGCCACCACGTAACCGGCGGTGAGCAGCGCGACGGCGACCAGCAGCAGGAACCACCACGGGGCGACGAAGTTCGAGAAGCTCACGCGACACCCCCAGACCAGCGACGCTTGCGCGCCACCACGAAACGAACCGTGTCCGCGATCCAGTCCGAGTCGGTCCGCAGCACCAGGTGCCCGGCACCCGCGCGCCGCAGCCCCGACGCCACCTCGGCCCGGTGTTCCGCGGCCGCCGCATTGAACTCCTTGCGCAGCAACGCGGACGCGGTCACCTCGCGCTGCCGCCCGCTCTCCGGGTCGGACAGCACGACGGTGCCGACCTCGGGCAGGTCGACGTCACGCGGGTCGACGACCTCGATGGCCACGAGCTCGTGCCGTGCGGACAAAGCACGCAACGGCCGCTGCCACTCCATGCCGCCGAGGAAGTCCGAGACCACCACGATCAGCCCACGGCGGCGCGGCGGGCGGCGCAGCTGCTCCAGCAGTGCGGCCAGGTCACCTCGCGTGCCCTCGGACGCGCGCGGGATCTCGGCGATCTTGCGGATCATCCCGCGGGCGTGGGCGAGCCCGCCGCGAGCCGGGATCCGCAGGTTGTCCGCGCCCGTCGACACGGCCGCGCCGATGCGGTTGCCGCCGCCGCGCGTCAGGTGCGCGACCGCTGCCGTGGCGGCGATGACCAGGTCGCGCTTCTCGCAGGCCGCGGTGCCGAAGTCGAGCGACGGCGACAGGTCGATCGCCATCCACGTCTCCAGCTCGCGGTCGGCGACCGTCTCCCGGATGTGCGGCACGGTGGTGCGGGCGGTGACCGCCCAGTCCATCCGCCGCACGTCGTCGCCGGGCTGGTAGGCCCGCGCCTCACCCGGCTCGGAACCCGGCCCCGGCACCAGGCCGAGGTGGTTGCCCTGCAGCAGGCCGTCGAGGCGCCGCCGCACGTCGAGCTCGAGCATGCGCAGCGCGGCCTCCATGCGGACGCCGGACAGCACGGGCGGCGCCCACGAGGGGCGCTCGTCGGTGGCCTTCGCGGACGCGTCTTTCGGGCTCACTGCCTACCAGCCGGAACCGGCTGCTGCGGACGGGCCGACACCTGCGGCAACGGCACGATCTGCAGCACACGGGTGATGATGTGGTCGATCGGCACGCCGTCGGCCAGCGCGTCGTACGAGAGCACCAGGCGGTGTCGCAGCACGTCCGGAACGACGTCCACGACGTCCTGCGGCAGCACGTAGTCACGGCCACGCACGAGCGCGAGGCCACGCGCGGCGGCGATGATGCCCAGCGACGCACGCGGCGAGGCACCGTAGGCGACCCAGCCGGCGACGTCCGTCAGGCCGTGCTCGCCCGGCGCACGGGTCGCGATCACCAGGCGCACCACGTAGTCGACCAGTGCGTGGTGGACGAAGACGCGCGACGCCACGCCCTGCAGGCGCACCAGTTCCTCGGGCGAGAGGACCTGGCTCGGCACCGGCGCCTCGACGCCCATGCGGTAGACGATCTCGCGCTCTTCCTCGGCGGTCGGGTACTCGACCTGGATCTTGAACAGGAACCTGTCGCGCTGCGCCTCCGGCAGCGGGTACACGCCCTCGTTCTCGATCGGGTTCTGCGTCGCCAGCACCAGGAACGGGTTCGGCATCGGGAACGTCTTGCCACCGATGGACACGTGCCGTTCGGCCATGACCTCGAGCATCGCCGACTGCACCTTGGCGGGCGCGCGGTTGATCTCGTCGGCGAGCACGAAGTTCGCGACGACCGGGCCGAGCTCGGTGTCGAACGCCTCGCTGGACTGGCGGTAGATGCGGGTGCCGAGGATGTCGGCGGGCACCAGGTCGGGCGTGAACTGCACGCGCGAGAACGAGCCGCCCACGACACGGGCGAACGTCTCGACGGCGAGCGTCTTCGCGACACCCGGCACACCTTCGAGCAGCAGATGGCCCTTGGCCAGCAGACCCACGAGCATCCGCTCGACGAGCCGGTCCTGGCCGACGATCACCCGCTTCACCTCGAACACGGTGCGTTCGAGCAGCTGGGCGTCACGAGCCGGGGTGACGGGCGCCGATGCGTTCGGCGTTGCCTCGGCGGCGGGCTCGGTCACGTGCGGGCCTCCATGCAAAACAGGGTTTTACCGATAGTGGAACAGTCTTGCTCGTCGCCTGTTCAACCGCTGTGAAGGGTGTCCAGGTCGGCGGGGGTGTCGACGTCGCGCGCCTCACCGGGCAAAGCGGACACTTCTACCGGGTCGAGCCGCTGGAGAGTCTTGCGCAGCGGCAGGTCGCGTGGATCTTCGGGGAGGGCTTCGCGCAGGTCGGCCGCGTTCCAGACGCCGATCAGCCACTGCGTGCGGTCGTCCTTGAGCACGGCGTTGGCGCCCGCTGCCCTGAGCCTCGCGATGGTGTCCCTGGTGAGGCCGGGTTGATCGACGGCCAGGACCGCCACCCAGTCCTCGGTGATCTTCGCCAGACCCGCGGCCAGTCCGGCGAGCGGGCCGCCGCCGGGTGGGTCCTCGCGGGCCCAGGTGACGCCGGGAAGGTCTTTCTCCGGCCCCACGACGACGATCTCGGCCGCGTCGTCCACAACGGACAGCACGTGGTCGAGCAGGGTCGCTTCCCGGTAGGACAGTGCGGCCTTGTCGACGCCACCGAGCCGCTCGCCCCTGCCGCCGGTGAGGATGATCGCCGCGTACGTCACTCGCGCCCCCTGATGTGCGCCGCGATGCCCTCGAGGAACAGGTGCAGGCCGAAGGCGAACTCCGTCTCGACCTCATCGGCGTCGTACGGGCCGTCGTAGTCGAACACACCGGACTCGACGAGCTCGGCCAGCGCGGGCATCCGGCGCGGGTCGACGAGCTCGCGCAGCGCCTCGCCGTACCGGCTGCCGAACGCCGCCGGGTCGTCCTCGAACCCTTGCTCCAGCGTGCCGCTCACCCTCGCCTCGCCGTGCACGAAGGTGACCAGGCCCATCACGATGCCCACCTTCTCCCCCGCTTCGAGCGGGGCGCCCCGGAGTGCGCCGAGCGCGCTGTCGAACCACGCGAGGCTCCTCGCTCCCGTCGGCGGCCCGGTGATCGGGATCTGCAGGAACCACGGGCGCTTGCGGATCGCCACCAACAGCGCTTTCGCCCAGAACGCCAGCCTTTCGCGCCAGTCGCCGTCCGGGAGCGCGGGCGGGTCCTCCACGGCGGCGTCGCCCATCAGCGCGAGCAGTTCGTCCTTGCTCTTCACGTGCCGGTAGAGGGCCATCGTGGCGTTGCCCAGCTCTTGCGCGACGCGTGCCATCGACACGGCGGCGAGGCCCTCGGCGTCCGCGACCGCGATGGCGGCCCGCGTGATGTCGGCGGCGTCGATGGACGGCTTGCGCCCTCTTTTCACACCCTCTAGTCAAACAGATGCGTATGCCATACGCTCATTCAGGTATTGCGTATGAGGTACGCATAAAAGAGGGGGTTCGATGATCATCGAGACAGACGGGCTCACGAAGAGATACGGCTCGCAGACCGTGCTCAGGGGCCTGGACCTGAAGGTGGCGGAGGGGTCGGTGCTGGCCCTGCTGGGGCCGAACGGGGCGGGCAAGACGACCGCGATCCGCATTCTGAGCACGCTGACCAGGCCTGATGGCGGTTCCGCGCGGGTGTGCGGGTTCGACGTGGTGAGCGCCGCGTCCTCGGTTCGCGGGGCGATCAGCCTGACCGGGCAGTACGCGGCCGTGGACGAGGAGCAGACGGGCCGCGAGAACCTGGTCATGATCGCGCGGCTGCGCCGGTTCGCCCGTGGTTCCGCTCGCGCCAGGGCCGTTGAGCTGCTGGAACGGTTCGACCTGGTCGACGCGGCGGATCGGCGGGTGCGCACCTACTCCGGCGGCATGCGGCGGCGGCTGGACCTGGCGATGAGCCTGGTCGCGCAGCCGCGGCTGCTGTTCCTGGACGAGCCGACGACCGGTCTCGACCCGGTGAGCCGCACGACGATGTGGAACGCGATCGGCGACCTGGTGCGCGACGGCGTGACGATCTTCCTCACCACCCAGTACCTGGAGGAGGCCGACCGCCTCGCCGACCGGATCGTGGTGCTGCACAACGGGGACGTCGTCGCGGACGGCACCGCGGACGCGTTGAAGAACTCGGTCGGCGGCACCCGGCTGGACCTCTACTTCGGTTCTGCCGAGGACGCATCGCGCGCTCAGGCCGTGGTCGGCGGCGTGGTCGACGAGTCGATGTTGAGCGTGCCGTCCGACGGCAGCGCGACCCATCTGCACCAGGCGCTGGACGACCTGCTGGCGGCACGGGTGAGCGTGCTGCGGGTGTCCACGCACCGGCCGACCCTGGACGACGTCTTCACCTCGTTGACGGCGGTGGCCGCATGACCGCGTCGCTGACCATGGCCGGCCGCAGCATCCGGCTGAGCCGCCGCAACCTCGACCTCGTGATCATGGCCATCATGCTGCCGGTGCTGATGATGGCGCTGTTCGTGTACGTCTTCGGTGGCGCGATGAGGCACATCGAGTCCTATGTGGACTACGTGGTGCCCGGCATCCTGGTGCTGTGCACCGGTTATGGCGCCAGCTCCACGTCCATGGCCGTCGCCGACGACATGAAGAAGGGCGTGATCGACCGCTTCCGCTCGATGCCGATCGGCAGCTTCGCCGTGCTGACCGGCCACGTCACCGCGTCCATCGCCCGCAACACCGTGGCCACGTTCGCCGTCGTGCTGGTCGCTCTGCTGATGGGTTTCCGGCCGTCCGCCTCACTCGGCTCGTGGGTCCTCGCGATGGGACTGCTGCTGCTCTACGTGCTCGCGCTGTCGTGGCTCGCGGCGGGCTTCGGCGTGATCGCGCGGACCGTGGAGTCCGCGAGCCTGCTGGGCTTCTTCATGCTGTTCATTCCGTACCTGAGCAGCGCTTTCGTGCCCGTCGACACGATGCCCGCGGTGCTGCGGGTGGTCAGCGAGCACCAGCCGATCACGCCGGTCATCGAGACCGTGCGGGCGTTGCTGAACGGTCAGCCCGCCACCTCCGGCTGGCTCGCGCTGGCCTGGTCCGGCGGGTTGCTGGTGGTGGCTTTCGGCTGGGCGACCTGGTTGTTCAGCCGGATCAACCGCCGTTGAGGTGCAGCGCGTCGAGGCGGGTGAGCTCCTCGGGGGTGAGCCTGAGTTCGCCCGACTTGACGTTCTGCTCCAGGTGTTCCGGGTCGCCGGTGCCGGGGATGACCAGCACGTGCGGACCTCTCGCGAGCGTCCACGCCAGCCTCACCTGCGCGGGTGAGGCGTCGTGGGCGTGCGCGATCTCGGTGACCTCGTCGTCCTCCTGCTGGCCACCGGCCTCCTTCGCCGCCCCGGTGAGCGCGAAGAACGGCACGTACGCGACGCCGCGTTCACCGCACACGCCCACGAACTCGTCCTGCTCCGGGTGATGCCCGAGCCCGTACGAGTTCTGCACGCACACGACCTCCGCGATCCGTTGCGCCTGGTCGAGGTGGTGCGGCCGGACGTTCGACAGCCCGAGATGCCGGATCAGCCCGTCCTGCCGCAGCCGCGCGAGCTGCTCGAAGTGGCCGGTGACGTCGTCCAGCCCGCTGACCCGCAGGTTCACCACGTCGAGGTGGTCGCGGCCGAGCTGCCGCAGGTTCTCCTCGACCTGCCCCCGCAGCTGGGCCGGCGTCGCGAGCGGCAGCCACTCCCCCTGCGGCGTGCGGCTCGGCCCGACCTTGGTGACGATCACCAGGCCCTCCGGGTACGGCGAGAGCGCGCTGTTGATCAGCTCGTTGGCGGACCTCGTGGCGGAGAAGTAGAAGGCGGCGGTGTCGATGTGGTTGACGCCGAGCTCGACCGCCCTCCTGAGCACCCCGATGGCCTGCGCACGGTCCCGCGGTGTCGCCCTGGGGTCCAGCGCGGCTCCCAGCTGCGGCAGCCGCATCGCGCCGAAGCCGATCCGGTTCACGGTCAGGTCACCCAGTCGCCACGTCATTCCCGCCACTGTGCCAGCCTGGGCGGCGTGGATCTGTTCACCGTCGACGAAGCCAAGGCCGAACTCACCCGGCTGCTGCCGGTGCTGCACGAGATCGTCCGCCTGCGCGCCGACGCGGCCGAACTCGCCGCCGGTTCCTCGTCGCTGGGTGGCCTGCCGGAGTTCAAGGCCGCGCAGGCCCGGCTCGACGAGCTGATGGATTCCGTCCAGCAGACCGGCGCCGAGCTGAAGGGCTTCGCGCCGCTGCTGGTCGACTTCCCGTCGTCGATGGACGGGGTGCCGGTGCTGCTGTGCTGGCTGGAGGGCGATCGCGAACTCGGCTGGTACCACCGGGCCGATCTGGGGTTCGCGGGCCGCCGTCCGCTCTAACCCGGCGCGAGCAAGCCCGCGACCCCGAGCACGCCGATCAGCCCCACGATGAGCCCCAACGCCATCAAGTAGTGCTTCGCGGTGGTGCGGCCCGGCATGCGCTGCAGGATGATCCCCGCCGCCAGTGTCAACACGCCCGCGATCGGCGTCAGTGCTCGCCAAGCCGTGTCCCACGTGAACGGCAGGTAGTCGTCGGCGCCGTAGAGCGACAGGATCAGGGCGGGCAGACCGAGCCCGGCGGCCGCAGCGGCGGCGAGCATGTTGAACCGTTGCTGCGCCTCACCTTCCTGCGCGACCGCGAACGTGGAGACGCTGCTCAGCAACGACTGCAGCCGGGTGACCTCGTCGCCGAGCTCGACGTCCATGGCCTCGCAGTGCCGGGTGATCGCTGGGAGCTTGACCTCGCGGAGCGTGTCACGGGCCTGGTCGCGGGCGCGGCTGAACGCGATCGACAGCTCGAGGAGCTGGGCCATCACCATCCGCAGCGCCGTGTTCTTGCGCTGGGCCAACAGGTCCGCGACCTGACGTTCCATCTCGTAGCGCAGCCCCCGCAGCTCCGCGACCGCGTTGCGCGAGCCCTCGGCGACGGCCTTCGAAATGAGGTCGGGCCTCGTGCTGCCCTCGGGGATCAGGTGGGCGGGGTGCTTCAGCAGCTCGGACACGTCGTCTCCCGGCCACGGCTCACGGTGCCAGCCGCCGTCCTCCCGCCACGCCGCCCGGACCACCACGTCGATCCGGGCGCCGTCCGTCCGTGCATGTCCCACGAGGAGCCTGCGCACCTCGCCTTTCGTGACCCGCACGAACGGCACGGCGTACCCGTCCAGGTCGTCCCCTCCCACGGACACCGGCACCAGGGCGCCGAGCTCCGGGTCCGCGGGATCACCCGCCAGCACGCGTAAGTCCACGTCTCGATCTTCGCACGGTGACCGGATCCGTCCGCTCTTCGTCCTGAGCGTGCCTGTTCCACCGCGTCGCTCACGGCGAGGCTGGTGGTCATGAAGCGAGCATTGATCGTCATCGACGTGCAGGAGTCGTTCCGCCAGCGCCCCAACTGGGCGGAGACGTCCAACCCGGACGTCGTCGGCAAGGTGAACCAGCTGGTCGACATGTCGCGTGACGCCGGCGACCTCGTGGTGTGGGTGCTGCACTCCGAGCCCGGCACCGGCGACGTGTTCGACCCCGCGCTCGGGCACGTGCGGCTGATCGACGGCCTCAAGCCGCTCGACGACGAGCAGATCCTGACCAAGACGTCGCACAACGCGTTCACCACGACGAACCTCCAGCAGACGCTGACCCAGCACGGCGTGCGCGAGCTGCTGATCAGCGGCATCCGGACCGAGCAGTGCTGCGAGACGACCACACGCGTCGGCTCGGACCTCGGGTTCGACATGACGTTCGTGACGGACGCGACCGCCACCACCCCGCTGCCGCACTGGCGGACCGGCAAGGTCCTCGGCGTTGAGGAGATCATCGAGCGCACCGAGTACGTGCTGGCGGGCCGGTTCGCGCGGATCTCGGATGTCGCTACGCTGACCGGATCGTGACCAGAGTCGTCTTCCTGCTCGTCCCTGGAGTGCACCTGCTCGACCTCGCGGGGCCGGCGCAGGTGTTCTCCAGCGCGGCCGACCTCTTGGCCGGCTACGAACTGTCCTACGTGGGCGACTCGGACTCCGTGCTCAGCCATCAGGGCGTGCCGCTGGGCACGTCCCCGTCGTTGCCCTCTCTAGACGTGCACGACCTCGTGTTCGTACCCGGCTGGCGTTCGCCGAAAATCGTCGGAACCGGACCGCTGAGCACACGGGCGTTGGAGTGGCTGCGCACGCACCACACCAACGGCGGCACGGTAGCGAGTGTGTGTGCTGGTGCAGAGATATTGGGGCGTGCCGGCCTGCTCGACGGCCGCCGTTGCACCACACACCACGAGCTGCAGGACGAACTAGCACGGCGCTACCCAGCCGCACGGGTCGTGCGCGATGTCCTGTTCGTGGAAGACAACCGCGTCGTGACGTCCGCCGGCATCGCAAGCGGCATCGACCTGGCACTGCACCTGGTAGCCGTGCGCCACGGCCCGTTGGTCGCCGCCGCCATCGCACGCACGATGGTCGTCTACGCGCGCAGGAACGGCGACGACCAACAAGCCAGTGTGCTGCTGCGACACCGCTCGCACGTCAACGAAACCGTGCACCGCATCCAGGACGTCATCGAGTCACGCCTGACGGACCGCCTGTCGCTGGCCGAACTCGCGGTGGCCGCCGGGTGCAGCGAACGAACCGTGACACGCCTGTTCGGCCGCGCCACGGGCATGACGCCGTTGAAGTACCAACAAGCGCTACGAGTCGAACGCGCCGAACACCTCATCGGCCAAGGCGCCACCGTTGAGACGGCCGCCCGCAACGTCGGCTTCGAAGACGCCAGAATGCTGCGCCGCCTGCGTTCCCGCTGAGCCGCACGCGTGCGGCCGTCCACACCCGACTTCAGTGCCCTTGCACAGCGCAAACCGAGGCATAAGCTGGCCCGCGTGACGACTTTGGCGAACCGCCCCAACACCGCGTTGCTCGTGATCGACGTGCAGAACGGCGTGGTCAATCACGCCCACAACCGCGACGAAGTCGTTGCCAACGTGGCGACTCTCGTCGACAAGGCCCGCGCGGCCGGCGTCGACGTCGTGTGGGTGCAGCACAGCAACCCCGAGCACATGCCGAAGGAGTCCGACGGCTGGCAGTTCGTGCCCGAGCTCAAGCTCGCGGACGGCGAACCGGTGGTGCACAAGACCTACGCCGACTCGTTCGAGGCGACCGACCTCGAGGAAGTGCTGGCGGGCAAGGGCATCGGCAGCCTCGTGGTGTCCGGCGCGCAGACCGACGAGTGCATTCGCTCGACGCTGCACGGCGCGATCGTGCGCGGCTACGACGCCAAGCTGGTGAGCGACGCGCACACCACCGAGGACCTGTCCGAGTGGGGCGCGCCCACCCCGGACAAGGTCATCGCGCACACCAACCTCTACTGGGAGAACCACACCGCGCCGGGCCGTTCGGCGGGTGTGGTGAAGACCGAGGACGCGTTCAAGCCCGAGTGAGCAGGTGCCTCGGCTGCGGCGGCGAACTGCTCGCCGCCGCACGTGCGGGCGCACTCCTCCGCGTCACCCCGCCAGACGGTTGATCTCGTCGCTGCGCAACAACCTCGGCGCGTGCGCACCCTTGGCCAGCGCCACCATCGCGCGGCCGAGGTGCTCGGTGGTCGTGACGAACTTCGGCGCCACCTTCTTCAGCACCGGGAAGAGCCACGCGGACCACGAGTAGAGGTACCGGTAGATCCGGGTCCGCGACGTGATGCCGTGCCGCGGCTGGATGAACCCCGGCCGCACCACGAACACCGGCCGGTCCAACGCCAGCAACTCGTTCTCCGTGCGCCCCTTCACCCGCGCCCACATGGTTTTGCCCTCGGCGTTGGCACCCTCGCCCGACACGTACACATACGTGCCACCAACAACACGCGCCGCCTCAAGCGCGTAGTCGTGCGTCACGGGCGTGTACTCGGCCTCGCTCAAACCCGCCGACGTCACACCCATGCAGTAGAAGCACGCGTCAGCGTCGGCCAGCTCGCCCGCGATCGCGGACAGATCACCGAAGTCCGCGTGCAGGACGTGCCGCAACTTGGGGTCGCTGACGGACAGCGGCGAGCGCCCCACCGTCACGACCGATGTCACAGCGGGATCGAGCAGGCTCTCCCGCAGCGCACCCTGACCGACCATTCCGGACGCACCGAATATCACTACCTTCACCCCGCCAACCTAGTCGCGGGCGCTGAGGGCCGCCGTCACCCGCTCGACCTCCCCCGTCGCGAGCAGGTCGAGCAACGCACCGCGCAACAACGCGAGGTCCCGCGTGCGCTGAGCAAGCCCCACCGATGTCTCGCGCACGGCCGCAGGCTGTGAGGCTTTGAGCACCTCCAGCCAGTCCTCCACCGTCGCGCGCGCGAACCCCGCCCACGGCCCGTCAGGCTCCACGAGAGAGCGCGCGTACGCCTCCAGCCACAACGTCAGCAACGGCCGATGCGTCGGCGCGGCCAGCCACTCCCACAACCGTGCGACCATCCCCGGCCCGGCCCCGATGTCGGCGAGCAGCTCCAGTTCGTCCGCACGAGCTCGCGCCAGCAACGCCCGGACCAGCCCGTCCTTGCTGCCGAACAGATAGAGCAACACGCGCGTGCTGGACCCGATCGCCGCCGCCAGCGGCCGCAACGACACGTCGGCCAGCCCGTGCGTGAGCACGTACCGGTAGGCGGCTTCCAGCAGTTCGGTCTCCCGCGCGGACGGCATGGCGCTATTGTCGCATTACTGAAACAGTCGTGTCAGTGGAGGCAACCATGCGGATCCGCCCCCTCGACCAGCCCGGTGACCTGGGCTGGGTCGTGCAGGCCCACGGCGAGCTCTACGCCGCCGAACACGGCTGGGACACGAGTTTCGAGGCCACCGTCGCCAAGATCGTCGGCGACTACGCGGCCGACCACGACACCAGAGAAGCGGCCTGGATCGCCGAACTCGACGGCCAACGCGTCGGATGCGTGTTCTGTGTGAAGGAAACCGACACCACAGCGAAGCTCCGCGTGCTGCTCGTGCACCCCAACGCCCGTGGCCACGGCGCGGGCAACAAGCTCGTCAGCACCTGCATCGACTTCGCGCGTGAGGTGGGCTACGAGCGCATGGTGTTGTGGACGGTCGACGGCCTCACGTCCGCCAGGAAGATCTACGAGGCGCACGGGTTCGAACTCGTCGAGGAGACTCCCCAGCACAGCTTCGGCCACGACGTCGTCGGCCAGCTCTGGGCACGCAGCCTCTGACCTGCGGATTTCAACATCATCACACAGTCGTGCAATCGCCCGCTGGCAGCTTTCTCCCTCGTACCACCACCCAACAGAGGGGAACAAAGGCATGAGGATGACAGCTCCTGCGATCGTCGGCGTGTTCGCCGCCGCACTCGCCGCCGCCTTGGGCATGGGCACCGCGCAGGCCGCGCCTGCCCAGTACCAGCTCGAGCTCCGGACCTGCAACGTCGAGGACGCGGGCACCGACGCCAGGGTCGAGGTGCGCCTGAACGGCAGCATCTCCTCCACCTGGATCAACCTCGACAACCCCGGCGACGACCGGGAGCGCGGCCGGACCGACGTCTACAACTTCACGTTGTCGGGCCTCGGGCCGATCACCTCGCTGGACCTCGCGTTCGACAACAAGGGCGACAGCCCGCACTGGTGCCTGGACGAGGCCGTCCTGCGCGGCCCGGACGGCGTGACCGTCCACCCGTACCGCAACTGGCTCCGCAGCCGCACCACGCAGGCGAGCCCGCTGCGACTCGGCGCAGCCTGAGCACCGTCCCGGTGGTCCGCGTCAAGCGGGCCACCGGGCTCTCGGCGTGATGACATGCTGGACGCCATGTCGGACGAGTGGGTGCGCAACGAGGTTTCGGGAAGTGTTGCCGGCCCGGTGACTCAGGTCGGCGCGGTGCACATCCACGCGGCGCCGGCACCTCCCGAGCCATTCGTCGACCTCGCCGTGCGGATCGCGAACTCGATCACCGACGACGAGATCAAGACGAAAACCCTGCTCCGCATCGCCGATGAGGTCTTCGAGACCGACGTAGAGCGCGCTGAGCAGGTCCTCGCACAGGCACCAGACTCCGCCGAGGCCGCAGAAGCCAAGGTGGTGATAGCCGTCCTGATCGCCTCTCGCGATCCCGAGCGCGCGAGCCGGATGGTCGAGCCGCTCCTGGACGAGCGCACCAGCGACATCTGGTTGTTGGCCGTGCTCGCCCTCGCGCTGTCCCGCACTTCTCCCGAGCGCACCGCTCTCCTCGTGCGCGACATCGACGAGCGGCAGGAATTCGACCTCGACGCCCTGGCCTGGCTCGCGGCCGCCCGCCACCCCGACAACCCGCAGGACTTCGCCCGCCTGGCCGACCTCGCCGAGCGCACCGCCCTGAAGATCGCCAAGGACGGCGCCCAGGATCGACCACTGCGCCGCATCGCGGACCAGGTGGCCGCCGTCGACCTGGACCGCGCCATCGCGATCCTCCGGAAGATCTCCGCCGGCTATTGGACATCGGACTACATCCTGTCCGCGGAGCTGAAGGACGTCACGAACCGCGACTACGCACTCGTGCTGTTCGATCACTACTTCCAGGCCCTCCGCGTCAGCGATGCCAAGCTGGACGCCAAGCGCAGGAATCTCGCCATCGCCGCTGCCGCCGTGGATCTGTACCGGGCCGAGGCCATCGCGGCCAGGATCACCGATCTCGGCCATCGGGTCGCCGCTCTCACCGCCATGGCCAAGGAGATCGCCACGACCAACCGAGGCCAGGCGCTGCAGTGGCTGGACGACGCGATGCGCGTCGCGGACTCCCACCGCGCCGGCAACGGCAACTCACCCGAGTCGTACAGGTTGCTCGGTGAGGTCGCTACCGCTTCCGCGAACCTGGATCCGGAGCTGAGCAGGCGAGCCGCTCGTCTCATCATCGATGCGACCTCGAAACAGCGCGCGCCGGACGACTGGTGCGTGTTCGCCGGCTTGCTGGCGGACGCCGACCCTGCCATGGCGGTGCAACTCGTGGACCAGGTACTCGCGCAGGGCAAGCGGTACGAATCCAGGGCCGAGGCTGTCCTCTTGCGAGCAGCCCGCTCGCTCTCCGACATCGATCCTGCCGCGGCCTTGAAGACACTCGACCGCGTCGTGATCCGGCCGGACGACGATTGGCGGCGCGTCGACGTCGTCGAGGTCCTGATCAAGATCGCCACCAACCTGGCGATCTGGGACCCCGCCGATGCGAAAGCCGTGCTGAACCGGGCGCAACGGGAGCTGCGCGCCGTCCGGCCGGACGCGTACCCGTACCAGGCATGGCAGGGCCTTGCCGCGGCGTTGGTCCGGCTCGACCCAGGCGTGCTGGAGCGGCTGGCCGCTCAGATGACAGGCAATGACGAAGTGCTCAGGGCGATGGCGCTCGGCGTGGTCAAAGCATGCGAGTCACGTACGGCATGATGCCGCCGTACCGCACCGGAGAAATCCGCACCACAGCACCGGAATGCGGCGCCTCCACCATCATCCCGCCGCCCAGGTACAACGCCACGTGCGTGCCGCCGCCCGGACCCCAGAAGATCATGTCGCCGGGCGCCATCTGCGAAAGCGGCACCTTGCGGCCGGAGTTGTACTGGTAGCCGCTGTAGTGCGGCAGGTACACGCCGGCACCCGCGAAGGCGTACATCATCAGGCCGGAGCAGTCGAAACCGATCTTGCGGAAGTCGCCGTACGAGTCGGCCACGCCACCGTCGCGCACGCCGTACGTCGGGCCGTTGTAGTTGCCGCCGCCCCATGCGTAGATGACGCCGCGCTGTGCCAGCGCGCGGTTGATGACGGTCTGCACGCGGTTGCCGGACGGGGCCGGAGCGGCGGCAGGGGCGGGACGACGAGGTGCCGGTGCGGCTGCGGCCGCGGCGGCTGCTGCTTCGGCGGCGGCACGGCGGGCGTTCTCTTCTTCTTCGCGCTTTTTCGCGTCGACCCAGTTGTCGTACTGCTGGCGTTGCGCTTCCAGTCCGTTGACCTGACCGCGCGCGGCGTTCAGCTCGCGTTCGACGGCGTCCTTGTCGGACTGGAGCTGCGTGGTCGCGCTGGCCTGCGCGGTGTGCGCGTCCACAGCGACCTGCTGGGCCTGTTCGGCGACCTTCTTGGCCTCGTCGGCGGCCGCCTGCTTGGCCTCGGCCTTGTTCAGCGCGGCGCGGGCTGCGGAGTCGAGGTTCGCGGCGGCGCCCTGGTCGCGAGTCACCTGGTCCAGCCGGTTCAGGCTGGACGACGACACGGCCTCGAGCATCTGGGCGCGGGCCAGCAGGTCCTCTGGCGACTTGGCGCCGATGTACGCGGAGAACGAGCCGACGGTGGTGCCCTGCGCGTACGAGGCCGCCGCGAACTCGTCCAGCTCGCGGCGGCTCTTTTCGACGGCCGCGGAAGCCGCGTCGGCCTCGACGCGCGCGGCGGAAGCCTCACGACGGGCGGCTTCGGCCTCCGAGATCGCGGTTTCCAGGTCCACGCGGGCCTTGTTGGCGAGCTCGCGTTTGTACGAGACCTCGTCCATCAGCTCCTGCAGGCGTGACTCAGCCTGCGTCAGCCGGCCCGTCAGCTCGCCCACGCGGGCCGCCTTCGCGTCTGCCTCTGCCCGCGACGCCGAGATCTCGGCGTCGCTCGGGTTCGGCGGAGGCGGCGGCACGGCGTTGGCCGTCCCCGTGAGGACAGCGGACATCAGCACCACCACGGCGGAGAATCGTGTCAACACCGGACATCACCTCCGACCGCATTAGACCAATCAGACTCATTCGGCGCATCCGGAACTAACGCACCGTCAGCCACACGTGTCACAGTGGAACACGCGCTGTGGTCCTTTTGGGACGATCGAAGTCCGGCGTGTCGCCGGGATGGCCTAGTGCCGGACTAGTTCACGCCGCGGTCCCTGCCCGCCCAGTACGGCTCGCGGAGCTTGAACTTCTGGATCTTGCCGGTCGCCGTGCGCGGGATCGAGTCGCGGAACTCGATCGACGTCGGCGCCTTGTACCCGGCGAGCCGCTCCTTGCAGTGCTTGATCAGCTCGGCCTCGGTGACGTCGTCGGAGGTCACGACCAACGCCTTGATCGTTTCACCCCACTTCTCGTGGGGCACGCCGATCACCGCGACCTCGGCGACGGCAGGGTGCGAGAACAGGCAGTCCTCGACCTCGATGGACGAGACGTTCTCGCCGCCGGTGATGATCACGTCCTTCTTGCGGTCCGAGATCGTCAGGTAGCCGTCGTCGTCGAAGTAGCCGCCGTCGCCGGTGCGGAACCAGCCGTCCTCGATGGCGTCCGCGGTCGACTCCGGGTTCTCCCAGTAGCCCTCCATGACCACGTTCGACCGTGCGAGCACCTCGCCGGTGTTGGAGATCTTCAACTGCGCGCCCAACGCCGGTGCGCCCGCCCGTGACTGCTTCTTCGCCTTTTCCTCGCCGGAAGGGCCGGGCTGGGCGCGGTTGAAGGTGAGCAGCGGTGCCGTCTCGGTGAGGCCGTAGATCTGCAGGAACTCCCACCCGAGCTCTTCGGTCACGCGCTGGATCGTGCGCGAGGGCGGCGGCGCACCGGCGCAGACGATCCGCACGCGGTCACGGCCGGGGATCTCGCCGTCCCACTCAGCGGCGGCGTCCAGCACGGCGTTCCACACGGCCGGTGCACCACACATCAGCGTCACGCCGTGGTCGCGCACACGGCGGAGGATCTCGGCGCCGTCCACCTTGCGCAGCACCACTTGCGGCACACCCAGGCCGGCCAGACCGAACGGCATGCCCCAGCCGTTGCAGTGGAACATCGGCAGGACGTGCATGTAGACGTCGCCCTCCCACGCACGTGTGTGCATGGCGAACGTGACGGCGTTCAGCCAGATGTTGCGGTGCGTCAGCTGCACGCCCTTAGGTCGCGCGGTGGTGCCGGACGTGTAGTTGATGGTCGCCGTCGCGTCCTCCGAGGGCGCGCTCCACGGCCGTGGGTCCACGTCGAACCGAAGCAGCGCCTCCGACTCCTCGCCCAGCGTGAACCGGTGCCGCGCCGTCACGTCGTCCAGCGACAGTTCCGGGTCGACGAACAGCGCCGACGCACCGCTGTGCTCGACGATGAACTTCACCTCGTCGGGCCGCAGGCGGAAGTTCACCGGCACGCAGATGCGCCCGCTGCCGGGCAACGCGTGCAGCAGCTCCAGCATCCGCGCCGAGTTGTGGCTGACGACGGCGACCCGCTCGCCCTCGCCGATGCCCAGAGCGTCGAACCCGGCCTGCCACGCGCGCACGCGGGTCGCCATCTCCGCGTACGTCGTCGTGTCGACCGGTTTGGCAGGCTGGTCGGGTTCGTCGATGGTCGCGGTCGTCGCCCCGAACGCGAACGACGCCCGGTCCAGGAAGTCCGTGGTGATCAGCGGTACGCGCATGGTCCGACCCTACGACCAGGTGCTCGGATCTCCCCAGGACGAGAATCGCCCTCCCCCGGATGGAGGAACGGAGCTGAGGTCGGGCAGCACCTCACCGACGGGTTCGTGCAGCACAACGGCCGCCAGCGAGTCGTACGGCGTCGGCTCGGCGTTGCAGATGATCACCTCGGCGCCCGCGCGGGCGGCCAGCGGCACGAGCCCCGAGGCGGGTTGTACCGAGAGCGACGTGCCGGCCACCAGCAGCACGTCGCAGTCCAGAGCGGCGAGCCGGGCACGGCGCAGGATCTCGGCGTCGAGCTCCTGCCCGAACGAGATCGTGGCGGACTTGAGGATTCCCCGGCAGCGCGGGCAGTCCGGCTCCTGCTCACCGCCGGCGACGCGCTTCAACGCGTCCCGCATCGGGCCCGTGGCACCACATCCGAG
This sequence comes from Lentzea sp. NPDC054927, assembly GCF_053610285.1. Taxonomy (NCBI): domain Bacteria; kingdom Bacillati; phylum Actinomycetota; class Actinomycetes; order Pseudonocardiales; family Pseudonocardiaceae; genus Lentzea; species Lentzea sp. NPDC054927. The sequence goes on along the minus strand of NZ_JBSGXZ010000009.1, from coordinate 149,149 downwards.
GCACACGGTCGCGTGCAACGTGCCGTGCAGCTCCAGCACGCGATGTGGATCGGAGCCGGCTTTCTGGTGCAGGCCGTCGATGTTCTGGGTGACGACGGTGCGCAACCGGCCGGATCGTTCCAGTTCCACCAACGCCTTGTGCGCCGCGTTGGGCTTGGCCGTCCACACGGGACTGTCCAGCCGCGTCCGCCAGGCGAGCCTGCGCAGTTCGGGATCGGCCAGATAGGCGTCCAGGGAGGCGAGCTTGCCCGCGTCGGCGTCGCGGGTCCACAGCCCGTCCGGTCCCCGGAAGTCCGGGATGCCCGAATCGGTGGAGACTCCAGCGCCCGTCAGCACCGTGATCCGGTGCGCGGACGCGACCAGCGCCCGTGCCGCTTTGCACGCGTCGGAGGGCATCGGTTCACACTAGCCCGGTGCGCAGTGCAGTGGGAGCCGCGATCGCGGCAGTGGGCCTCGTCACTTCCATCGCCGGGACTTTCCTTCCCTGGCTGAAATCCGGATCGACCACGAGGGACAGTTACGAAGTGCTTTCGCTGCGTGATCTCGCCGGGTTGGACGGGGTGGCGGGCAGCGTCGTGACGTCGATCTGGGTGGGTCTGACGCCCCTCGCCATGATCGCGGTGGCCCTGTTCGTGGTCCGATTTCGTCGGTTTGCCGCATGCGTTGGACTTCTCTTTGGCACGATCAGTGGAACCGTGGCGCTACTAGCCGCAGTCCAAGGGGATAGCAAGGGTGCATTGGTCGGAATCAGCATCGCCGGACCAGTGACGACTCTTGCCGGTGCCGTACTGACGATCGTGGGGGCGATCACGGTGCTCACCGCCAAAAGGCGCAGCGCAGTGATACTTCCAGGAGGGAATCCGTGAGCTACCCAGGTGGTGGCGGCGGCCAGTGGCAGCCGCAGAACAACCCGTACGGGCAGCAGCAGCCCCAGCAGGGCGGCTACCCGCAGCAACAGGGCGGCTACCAGCAGGGCGGGCCGCAGGGTTACCCGCAGCAGCAGCCGGGTGGCTACCCGCAGCAGGGCGGTTACCCGCAGACCGGACCGCAGGGCTTCCCCCAGCAGGGCTACCCGCAGACCGGGCCCCAGGGCTTTCCGCAGCAGGGCTTCGAGCAGCAGCCGTTCGGCTACGCCCCGATGGGCGGCGAGCCGCCGAAGAAGAAGCGCACCGGCCTGGTCATCACGGCCGTGGTCGCCGTGCTGCTCCTCATCGGCGGCGGTGTCACGTTCTTCGCGCTGAAGAAGTCCGACCCGGCGGCGAACGCGGGCCAGGACACCCCGGCCGTCGCGGCGAAGAACCTCATCGAGCAGCTCGGCAGCGGTGACGTCGTCGGCATCATGGCGTCGCTGGCACCGGCCGAGGCCGCGTTGTCGAAGGACTACATGGACTCGATGACGAAGGAGATGAAGCGTCTCGAGATCCTGAAGCCCGAGGCCGACCCGAACAAGATGTCGGGCGTCGAGTTCAAGAGCGAGAACATCAAGTTCGACGAGGCCAAGGCCGAGAAGATCAACGACCACCTCACCATCAACAAGCTGGTCGAGGGCAAGATCACGGTCACCTCGGACATCTCGAAGGTCCCGCTGACCGACAAGCTGATGGACGCGATCGGCGACAAGGTCAGCCTCACCAAGTCCGAGACGAAGACCTGGGACATCACCGCCGAGGTCCAGAAGCGCGGCACCCCGATCGGCATCGCGTCGATCAAGGTCGGCGACAAGTGGTACCCGAGCGCCTTCTACACGATCGCCAACGTCGGTCTGGAGGAGGAGAAGCTCAAGTGGCCGCAGCAGGGCTTCGCGCCGCAGGGTGCGGGCTCCGCGGAGGACGCGGCGAAGGAGCTGGTCAACGCCGCGCTGGACGGTGACCTGAAGAAGGTCATCTCGCTGCTGCCGCCGGACGAGGCCGGTGTGCTGCAGGACCTCGGGCCGCTGCTGCTGGAGCAGGCGGGCACGGTCAAGCCGACCGGCGCCAAGCTGAACGCGCTGGAGACCGACGTCAAGGACGTCACCGGCGGCAAGCAGGTCACGGTCAAGAAGCTGTCGGTGACCGCCGAGGGCGAGACCGTCACGATCACTCGCGACGGTGACTGCTACGCCGCCGACGTGCCCGGCCAGGGTTCGCAGAAGCTCTGCGCGGACGACATCACGCAGCTCCTGCAGCAGCAGGGCAAGAGCAAGATCCCGACCGCCGCGGTCGAGGTCATCGGCCGGGTGGCGGCGTCGGTCATGAAGACCGGTGTCGGCGTGGTGTCCACCGAGGTCGACGGCAAGTGGTACGTGAGCCCCATCCGCTCCTACTACGAGCTGGCGCTGACGGTGTTCCGCGGCTTCGAGCCCAAGGACGTCGACGCGCTGATCGAGCTGCTCAAGAAGTAGTTTTCGCACGTCACACGGCCCTGTCATCGCGCAACAGCGCGGTGACAGGGCCGTGGCAGTTCACGGGCCGACTCTCTGGGTCATGGACACTCAGGTTCTGATCATCGGCGCCGGCCCGACCGGCCTCACCCTGGCACTCGACCTCTCCCGCCGCGGCGTCCCGTTTCGCATCGTCGACGCCTCGCCCGCTCCGTTCGCCGGCTCGCGCGGCAAGGGCCTGCAGCCGCGCAGCATGGAGGTCTTCCACGACCTGGGCGTCATCGAGCCCGTCCTGGCGTCCGGCCGGCTCGACATGACCATGCGCGCCTACAACGGCCGCGAGGTGGTGAAGGAGTGGGACGTCCACGAGGGCCGCCACCCCACGGCCGAGCGCCCGTACGCGCGCACCATGCTCATCCCGCAGTTCCGGGTCGAACAGATTCTGCGGGACGCGCTGCCCGCCGGGACCATCGAGTACGGCACGCCGCTGACGTCGTTCTTCCAGGACGACGACGGCATCACCGCGGTTGTCGGCTCGGAGACCGTGCGGGTGAAGTACCTGGTCGGCTGCGACGGCGGGAAGTCGTTCGTGCGCAAGCATCTCGGCGTGCAGTTCATCGGCGAGACACGCGAAGACATGCGGATGCTCGTCGGCGACGTCCGGGTCTCCGGGCTGGACCGCGACCACTGGCACAGCTGGGGAGGCCGCGCCGACCAGTGGCTCGCCCTGTGCCCGTTGCCCGGCACCGACCTCTTCCAGTTCCAGGCGACCGGCGCCGGCGAACCCTCTTTCGAGCTGTACCAGCAGATCATCCGCGAACGCACCGGCCTGGACGACGTCGTGCTGCACGACGCGACGTGGATGTCGTTGTACCGCACCAACATCCGCATGGTCGACAGGTTCCGGGTGGGCCGGGTGTTCCTCGCGGGCGACGCGGCGCACGTGCACTCCCCCGCTGGCGCGCAGGGCATGAACACCGGCATCCAGGACGCCTACAACCTGGGCTGGAAGCTCGCGATGGAGACGTTGCTCGACACCTACGAGTCCGAACGCAAGCCCGTCGCGGAGTGGCTGCTCGGGATGACGACCCAGATCATGATGTCCGGCAACCCGTTCGAACGCCGCGGTGACGAGACGCTGCAGCTCTCGTTGTCGTACCGGACCGAGGACGGGCCGGGGCTGCGGGCGGGTGACCGGATGCCCGACGGGCTCACCGACCAGGGCCGCGTGTTCGACCTGCTGCGCGGACCCGACTTCGTGACGCTGGACTTCCCCGACGGCCCGGTGCTGGTCCGCCCGGACGGCTACGTCGCCGCGATCGGCCGGTCAGCGATCGACGCCTACTTCGGCGCGAATCCGGTCACGCAACTGCACCACCATCGGGTCGCTGCTCGGACCGCCGCGTAGCCTCTCCGCCTCGTCCAGGGCGTTCCCGGCGCTCACCGGGTCGCCCTGGGCGAGCAGCCAGTCCGCGTACCACTCCAGCACCATCGCGCGGGCGGGCCCGTCCGCGCTTTCCTTGACGGTGTCGAGCGCTTTCTCGTGCTCCTCGCCCGCCTGGTGCAGCCGTCCGAGGCGGGTCAGCGCCAGCCCGAGTCCGGCGTGGACGGTCGCCTTGAACTGGCTCGCCGGCGAACCCTCCGTGCCGGTGAGGGCCTGCTGGTAGAGCTGGACGGCTTCCTCGAAGTCGCCGTGGAAGTACGCCACCTCGCCGTAGGCCTGCGCGATCCGCGCCCGGTCCAGTTCGAGCTGCGGCGGCGGCACCAGCTCCAGGTCGGCACGGGCCCCGGCCAGATCTCCCAGCCTGAGCTTGATCCGCGCGGTCTGCATCAGCACCGACATCGGCACCAGCACGGTATCCGGCTCGCCCAGTTCGGCGGCCACCTGCCTGGCCTCGGAGACGGCCTGGAACCCCTCGGCGAACGCACCCCGGTTCATCAGCACCATGACCAGGCACGACAGCCCGAACACCACGGCCCACCGATCGCCCACCGCCCGGAACCGCTCCAGTGCCTCCCTATATGCCGCCTCCGCTCGCGGCGCCGCGCCGTCGCTGAACTCGCCCGCCACCACGCCCCGGATGAGCGCCGAGAAGGCCCGCATCCACTCGTCCGGCGACTGCTCCAGCCGATCCGCGAGCTGTGTGAGCCGAAGACCCAGCTCGGCCTCACCCCACACCGTCCCGCTGGTCAGCATCAACGCGCACAACGCCGTGGGCACGTCCTCCTGCCAGAGCCGTTCGACCGCGGCGAGGGCGTCCGACGTACCGAGCGAGGCCAGCACCTGCGACAACGGGTCGTCCGGCGTGAGCGGCGCCCACCGGCGGATCTCCTCGAACCGCTTGGTCATCACCAGCCAGTGCCACGTACGGGCGGCCATCATCCGGCGAGCGAGCCCGACATCGTTCCTGATCGCCCACGCCTGCGCCGCGTCGAGGTTGGCCCGTTCCGCGTCGAAAACTCTCAGTGCTTCCAACTGCCGCGGCCCACGCAACAACGGTTCGTTCTGCTCGGCCAACGCCACGTAGTAGGCCGCGTGCCTGGCGGGATCGGCCTCGTTCTGCTCCAACGCGTACTCACGCACGGTCTCCAGCAGCCGGTACCGCTCCCCCACCCGCACGACCAGCGACTTCTCGACCAACGCGGCCAGCAGGTCCTCGGTGTCCCAGAGATCCTGGCCTGGCCGGGGATCCTGATCTTGTCGGGGGTCCTGAGTACGTTGAAACGCAGGGGTTCCCAGCAAGGGGGTACCCCTGCGCGAGCCTGCCCCGCACACGGAATGCACGGCCGCGGCCGTCGCCCCGCCCACGAAAACGGCCAGCCGCGCCAGCAGCACCCGCTCGGCGTCGTCCAGCAGCTCCCAGCTCCAGTCGATCACCGCCCGCAGCGTCCGATGCCGCAGCGGCCCGGTCCGCGCGCCCCGGTCCAGCAGCCGCAACCGGCTGTCCACCCGCGCCTCGAGCTGCGCCGCCGACAACGACCGCGCCCGCGCCGCCGCCAGTTCGACCGCGAGCGGAATCCCGTCCAGCGCAGCACAAACCCGCCGCACCACGGCACCGTCGAACGCCACGCCGACCCGCGCGGCGAACAACCGCACCGCGTGATCCAGGTCCAGCGGCGCCACCGGGAACACGACCTCGCCGGGAATCCCCAACGGCTCCCGCGAGGTGGCCAGCACGGACGCAGAGGGCGCCGAAGCCAGCAACTGCTCGCACAAAGAAGCCGCGGCCGACACCACGTGCTCGCAGTTGTCCAGCACCACCAACGACGACCCCAACCGCGAGAACACCGGCGTCGCCAGCGGATTCGGCCCCAGCGCGGCATCCAGAACGGCCAGCGGATCAGCGGCGGAGTCCAGCTCGACGAACCACGCCTCCGGCACCGCGGCCGCACAGGTCAGCGCCAGCCGGGTCTTCCCCACCCCGCCGAATCCGGTCAGCGTCACCAACCGGTTGTCCCGCAACAACTCGGCCAACCGGGCCAGATCCGCGTCCCGTCCGACGAACGACCCCACCGCCGCCGGCAGGTTCCCGCGAACCGAACGCTCCCGCAACACCGTCACATGCGCGGAAGCCAAGGCCTCGCCGGGATCCACGCCCAGCTCGTCGGCCAGCGCACCCCGGACCCGTTCGAAAACGCCCAACGCGTCCGACCGGCGACCAGCCGCGTGCAGGGCCAGCATCAGCCGCGCCTGCACGTCCTCCCGCAACGGATGCGCGGAAGCCAAAGCCTCCAGCCCGGCCAGGTCGTCGCGCAACAACGCCAGCCGCACCGCCTCGTCCACCGCGAACGGCGCGTCCTCGAACGCCGCCCCGCGCCACAACGCCGCGCTGCGCGTCCGCGAGAACTCCTCGACGTCGGTCGACGCCTCCAGCCGGTACCCCAACGCGTGCGACGACACCACCGACGCACCCAGCGTCCGTCGCAGCCGCGACACCAGCGACTGCAGGGAAGCAGGCCCGTCGACAGGTGGTTCGTCAGCCCACAGATCCGCGATCAACCGCTCGGCGGCGACCACCCGGCCGGGTTCCATCGCCAGCCGGATCAGCAACCACCGCAGCCGTTTCCCGCGCACCTCGACCGACGCGCCGTCGACGAGGACCTGAAGCGGCCCGAGAACGTTGACACGCATCAGGCCCGCCGCACGCCCACCACGACAGCGGCCGCCACCAGCGCGACCCCGAACATCCCGGCCCACAGCACGGACAGCGAGAACTGGTTGTGCCCCAACGCGTCCAGCACCCATCCGAGCGGAGTACCCCGCCCGAGCGGATACGTCAGCACCACAACCGAGAACACCGCGAGCACCGTCCGGCCGATGGAGTCGAACACCGGCCGCGCGAACATCAATCCCACACCGACGCCCAGCAACGCAACAACAGTATGCGCGACGAGTCCGACAAAAAATTCGCCGACCGTGTACGGGTGCGGGTTGGTGACCACCGGCCACACCGCCGCCAGCAACGCCATCGCCAGCGCGATCGTCACCGCGACCAGAGCAGCCGCCGTCAGCACCCGCGACCACCCACCGGCCGACACCACGGTGATCTCGCGCCGCACGACGTCCTCGGAAGTCGCCACCACCACAGCCATCCACGCCGTGATCGGGTAGAGCAACGCCGAAGAACCCGAATAAGCCTCCAACGGCTGCCCGGCATCGCTGGAGAACAACATCCCCATCACGCCGAGGAACACCAGCAGGGGCGCCAAATACCGTTGCCCCCGAAAGACATCAGCCGCGAGGTACCGCACCAGGGAGATCACCGCACGCTCCGCACCGAACATCCGAGCCGCAACGCCTCTGCCAGCACATGGTCACTCCGGTCCGGCGCCACCACCACCCGAGCCGACGACCCGCGCGACAACACGGACCGCACGCCGTCCAACGCCTCCAAGGCGTCCAGCCCCACCACCCGGCTGAGCTCGATCGTCACGTGCCCACCGGCGAGATCCACCCGAGTCGCCGACGCCAGATGCCCCTCGTGATCGGACACCAGCGCCGTCCGTCCCTCCAGCAACGACACCAGCTCGTCCGACGCCGTGGGGTCGAGCCCGGTCCACGGCTCGTCGAGCACCAGCACGTCGGTAGCCAGAAACGCCTGCGCCAGCGCGACCTTCTGCGCGTTGCCCTTGGACAGCTCCGACATCGGCGCCGTCATCGACCCGACGAACCCCAGCCGCTCCAGCACGTCGTTGGCGGCAGCACGCCGAATCCGGCCCATGTGCGCCAAGTAGGACGAAGCAGACATCTTGACGTCAGACGGAAACCGCTCCGGCACATAACCGACCGACGCGGGCCGGACCACGCGCCCGGAGGAGGGCTTGAGCACCCCGGCGGCGATCTTGAGCAGCGTCGACTTGCCGGTGCCGTTGGCGCCGGTCAGCACGGTCAATCCGGTGACTTCCAGCGTGAGGTCGCGCAGCACCCAGGGCCCGCGCCCGTAACGCTTGGAAACCTGATCGAGGAGCACCACGCCAAGATAGCCACGCGCGGCCCAACGCGGCGTAAAGCGCGCACAGCCCCCGGCCCCGGTCCTCGCCGGCGCCGAGGAGCAAGATGACCGCTCATGACACTGGCACCGCTCGCCACAGCCTGCATCTGGCTCGGCATGGTCGTGGCGATCTCGATCGAGGCGCCGCTGAAGTTCCGCGCGCCCGGCATCACGCTGCCGCTGGGTCTCGGCATCGGCCGGCTGGTGTTCCGCGCCCTGAACGCGGCGGAGATCGTGCTTGCCGCCGCCACCGCGGTCACGTTCGCCCTCGCCCCACGCCCGCTCGCGGCCACGATTCTGCTCATCGCGCTCGCGCTCACCCTGGCCGTCCAGGTGACAGCGCTGCGGCCCCGGCTGGAAGCCAGGGCCGCGACCATCATCTCGGGCGAAACCCCGCCCAAGTCGAGCACGCACCTCGTCTACATCGCCCTCGAAGGCTTCAAGGTGCTGATGCTGATCACGTTCGCGGTCATCCTGCTGAGCTGATCAACTCGGCCAGCTCGGCAGGCCGCGACAGGAACGGCGAGTGCGACCCCGGCAGTTCCAGCGCACCACGCGCCCGCAGCCGTTCCGCGAACACCGGCGGGAAGATCACGTCGTCCGAGCACACGATCGACGTGGTCGGCACCGTCTGCCAGGCCGCCGCCGTCACCGGCTCCTCGAACACCCTCGCGCTCTGCGGCCGCAACCGCCCGGCAGCCCACGAAGCCAGCTCGTCCGGCACGTCGGCGAACAGGAACTCCCGCGGCAACGCGTCCAGCATCTTCGTCCCCGGCTCGTACGCCAACCAGGCAAGATCAGCTGCAACCAGCAGCGAGAGTCCGCCGTCCTGTCGGGAGAGTCCGAGCTGTGAACCCGCTCGAGCACGTCCTGTCGACGTTGAGCGTGAACTGGGCCGTCGCGACGCCTCTGCACGCGTGCGGGCGGTGGGCGCTGCACTTCGCCGGGTGGCTGGACCTGCGGGTGGAGGTGGTCGTCCAGTGTCCTGAGTCGCAAGTTCGCAGCCAGTCATCCCGTCTGGCTGGGTGGCATCTGCAAGTACCGCCAACTCTTGATCAAATCGCCTGTAACTACACCCAACAAGCAGGTCCGCGGTCCGTGACCGCCGGAGCACGCCGGTCGGTTGGGTGTAGTTACACGCCCGATGATCTTGAGTTGGTGGTACTTGCACACGCCACAGGCTGACCGTGAACCAGCGACTCAGGACACCAGGGCCGCGTGCACGTCACGGTCGGGAACGAGAGCTTCTGGGCCGAGCAGGGCGACTGCTACGTCGTCGCCGGGCGGCGGCCGTACCGCATCGCCGCGGATCCGGACACGCCGTCGGTGTTCGCGGCAACGGTCTACGACGACGAGAACGGCACGCCCCGCGACACGGCGTACGTCGGCGAGGGTCACGACACGACGCTGCTCGGCGCGGGCTTCACCTGCGAACAGGAAACCGCGCGGCTGCTCGAGGTCCTGCCGCCGGTCATCCACGTCCGGGCCCACACCGGCACGGCCGAGGCGACCATCGAGCTCATCAGGACCGAGATCGACGGCGGCAAGATGATCCTCGACCGCCTCTCCCAGGTGTTGCTGCTCCAGGTCCTGCGCGACCACGCGCTCACCCCCGAGTCGCACCCCCAGCTCGGGCCGGCACTCAAGGCGTTGCACGACAACCTCCAGCACCCGTGGACGGTCAGCGAGCTGGCCTGCACGGCCGCGATGTCGCGGTCCACGTTCTTCCTGCGGTTCAAGGAGACCGTGGGCATGACACCGCTCGACTACCTGCTCCGCCTGCGCATGCACGAGGCCACCCGCAGGCTCCGGGACACCACCGGCACGGTCGCCTCGATCGCCACCGCGGTCGGCTACCGGACCGACAGCGCGTTCAGCGCCGCGTTCAAGAGGTTCACGGGCAGGTCACCGGGCGAGTACCGGGCCGATCAGTGACTTAGGGCAACCTTGCTTGAAGCGGCTTACAGGACAAGCGTACTGTTTGGGGTCGAGGGGCAGCGGTCAACCGCTTGAGGAAGACTCTCCCCGTACCCCGAACTGACCACCGCGCTGTCACCAGATGGAGTTGCACGTGACTGCACCAGCTAGCAAGGACAGCTTCGGCGCCCGCGGCACGCTCAACGTCGGCGACGCCTCGTACGAGGTGTTCCGGCTGAGCGCCGTGGAGGGCGCCGAGCGTCTGCCGTTCAGCCTGAAGATCCTGCTGGAGAACCTGCTGCGGACCGAGGACGGCGCGAACATCACCGCCGACCACGTGCGCGCTCTCGCTTCCTGGGACCCGGCCGCCGAGCCGAACACCGAGATCCAGTTCACGCCTGCCCGCGTCGTGATGCAGGACTTCACCGGTGTGCCCTGCGTCGTCGACCTCGCCACCATGCGCGAGGCCGTGACCCAGCTGGGCGGCGACGCCGAGAAGGTGAACCCGCTCGCTCCCGCCGAGCTCGTGATCGACCACTCGGTCATCGCCGACATCTTCGGCCGGCCGGACGCGTTCGAGCTGAACGTCGACCTGGAGTACCAGCGCAACAAGGAGCGCTACCAGTTCCTGCGCTGGGGCCAGACCGCGTTCGACGAGTTCAAGGTCGTCCCGCCCGGCACCGGCATCGTGCACCAGGTCAACATCGAGCACCTGGCCCGCGTCGTCATGGTCCGCAACGGCCAGGCGTACCCGGACACGCTGGTGGGCACCGACTCGCACACCACGATGGTCAACGGCATCGGCGTGCTGGGCTGGGGCGTCGGCGGCATCGAGGCCGAGGCCGCGATGCTCGGCCAGCCGGTCTCCATGCTGATCCCGCGCGTGGTGGGCTTCAAGCTCTCCGGTGAGCTGCCCCCCGGCGCCACCGCCACCGACCTGGTGCTCACGATCACCGAGATGCTGCGCAAGCAGGGCGTCGTCGGCAAGTTCGTCGAGTTCTACGGCGAGGGCGTCGGCGCGGTGCCGCTGGCGAACCGCGCCACGATCGGCAACATGTCGCCGGAGTTCGGCTCCACGGTCGGCATCTTCCCGATCGACGGCGAGACCATCGACTACCTGCGCCTGACCGGCCGGTCCGAGGAGCAGATCGCGCTCGTCGAGGCCTACGCCAAGGAACAGGGCCTCTGGCACGACCCGTCCCGCGAGGCCGTGTACTCCGAGACGCTGGAGCTCGACCTGGCGACGGTCGTCCCGTCCATCGCCGGCCCGAAGCGCCCGCAGGACCGCATCGAGCTGACCAACGCCAAGGAGTCGTTCCGCCAGGCTCTGGGCGCCTACGTCGCGCACACCGAGTCCGCGGAGCTGTCCGGTGTGGACGAGGCCGTCGACGAGTCCTTCCCCGCGAGCGACCCCGCGGCCATCCACGAGGGCCAGAACGGCTCCGGCGCGCCGAAGGTGTTCCAGTCCGCCGCCGAGGGTGCCACCGGCCGCGTGTCGAACCCGATCAAGGTCACCCTCGACGGGGCCGAGTTCGAGCTCGACCACGGCGCCGTCGCGATCGCCGCGATCACGTCGTGCACCAACACCTCGAACCCGTCCGTGATGCTGGGCGCCGCCCTGCTGGCCAAGAAGGCAGTCGAGCGCGGCCTCGAGCGCAAGCCGTGGGTCAAGACGACCCTCGCGCCGGGCTCGAAGGTCGTCATGGACTACTACGAGCGCGCCGGCCTCATGCCGTACCTGGAGAAGCTCGGCTTCCACCTGGTCGGCTACGGCTGCACCACCTGCATCGGCAACTCGGGCCCGCTGCAGGACGAGATCTCGGCGGGCGTGCAGGAAGGCGACCTCGCGGTCGTCTCGGTGCTGTCCGGCAACCGCAACTTCGAGGGCCGGATCAACCCGGACATCAAGATGAACTACCTCGCGTCGCCGCCGCTCGTCGTGGCGTACGCGCTGGCCGGTTCGATGGACAAGGACATCACCACCGAGCCGCTCGCGTTCGACCCGGACGGCAAGCCGGTGTACCTCTCCGAGATCTGGCCGACCCCGGCCGAGATCGCCGAGGTCATCTCGACCTCGATCTCCGCGGAGGGCTTCACCAAGGGCTACAAGAACGTGTTCTCCGGCGACGAGCGCTGGCAGTCGCTGCCCACGCCGACCGGCAACACGTTCGAGTGGGACGCCGAGTCCACCTACGTGCGCAAGCCCCCGTACTTCGAGGGCATGGAGATGGAGCCGAAGCCGGTCACCGACATCTCGGGTGCCCGCGTGCTGGCGCTGCTGGGCGACTCGGTCACCACCGACCACATCTCCCCCGCCGGTTCGATCAAGGCCGACTCGCCCGCGGGCAAGTACCTGACCGAGCACGGCGTGGAGCGCAAGGACTTCAACTCCTACGGCTCCCGCCGCGGCAACCACGAGGTGATGATCCGCGGCACGTTCGCGAACATCCGCCTGCGCAACCTGCTGCTCGACGACGTCCAGGGCGGCTTCACCCGCAACTTCCTGGCCGACGACGCCCCGCAGACGACGATCTACGACGCCTCGGTCGCCTACGCGGAGGCCGGCGTCCCGCTGGTCGTCCTCGCGGGCAAGGAGTACGGCTCGGGTTCGTCGCGCGACTGGGCGGCCAAGGGCACCTCGCTGCTCGGCGTCCGCGCCGTCATCGCCGAGTCCTACGAGCGCATCCACCGCTCGAACCTGATCGGCATGGGCGTCATGCCGCTGCAGTACCCGGCCGGTGAGAACGCCGCGTCGCTGGGCCTGGACGGCACCGAGACGTTCGACTTCACCGGCGTCACGGAGCTGAACAACGGCACCACGCCGTCGACGGTCCACGTGACCGCCACGAAGGCCGACGGCTCCAAGGTCGAGTTCGACGCGGTCGTCCGCATCGACACGCCCGGTGAGGCCGACTACTACCGCAACGGCGGCATCATGCAGTACGTGCTGCGCAAGATGGTCCGCAGCTAGTCAGTTCCAACGACGAGGGCCGCTCACCGCTCAGGTGAGCGGCCCTCGTCGCGTTCCAGGGCTTCCAGCAAGGTCCGGACGCGCACGGCGTCGGAGAGGCGGCGCTGAGCCTCGTACAGCTCCAGCGCCCGCTGCCAGGCGATCCGCGCTTCCTCGTCCCTGCCGAGCGCGCGCTCGGAGCGTGCGATGCTTTCATACGTGCCGGCCACACCGTGGCTGAAGCCGTGCGCGCTCAACTGCTCGGCGGCCTGCCGGTAGAACCGCAGTGCCAGCTCGTGATCACCCTCGCCGGCGGCGATGTCGCCGAGCGGCTCGAGACCCGCGTCGGTGCTGCGGGAGTCGGGGGCGAGGTCGCGGTTGATCGCCATCGCCGCCTCGGCGTGGACGCGGGCGTCGTCGAGCCGGCCGAGACTCACCTCGAGGACCGCGACGGTACCCAGCAAAGTCACCTGCTGGGCAGGCATGCCCAGTGCTTCGAACAGAGCGAGGGAACGGCGAGCGTGCGCCAGCGCCTCGCCGTCCGCGCCCCCGCGCAGCTGCGCCGCCCTGGTGAGCAGGTAGTGCGTCTGCGCCTGACCGAGCACGTCCGCGGACTTCTCGGCCAGTTCCAGCGCCGTCTCCAAGTGCGCTCTTCCCTCGGCGTGATCTCCGAGATGAATGCACGCGTTGCCGAGCAGGCGCCGAGCGTGGACCCGGATGACCGGATCACCCAGGCGCTCCGCCGCGGCGAGACCGGCCAGCCAGGCCTGGTGGGTCTCCGGGAAATGGCCCCGCATCTGGTGAAACGTGTCCATCACCCACGCCAGCCGCCAGACGACCTGGTCGGTCGCGACACGCTGAATCGCGAGCAGGTTGCCGTGCTCCTCGGCGAACCACGTCAGTGCCTCGTCCGGGTCCGTGATCGTCAGCGGGCCGCTGCCCGGCACCGGGTCTCCGATCTCGATCACCGGACGCGCCGGGTTGAGCGACCGGTGCGCGGTGAAGCCGGTGTGGAGGTAGAAGCCCGCCAGCCGCCGCAGCGGCACCTCCTCGTCGGACTCGGCCAACTCTCCCGCGTAAAGCCGGATGAGGTCGTGCATGCGGTAGCGGTCCGTCTGGTGCTGCTGAACGAGGTGCAGGTGCTCCAGTTCGCCGAGCAACACGGCGGCCTCGTCCCGCGCGACCCCGAGCAGCGCGGCCGCACCAGGAACGCCGATGTCCGGGCCCGGGACGCGGCCCATGAGCCGGAACAGCCGCGCCGCCGGAGGCGTCACCACCTGATAGGAGCAGGACAACGCCGAACGCACGTCGGCATGGCTCTCCCCGCTGTTCAACGTCTCCAGCCGCCGCTCCCGCAGTTTCCGGGCGAAGTCGGCGAGGCTGGCGTTCGGGCGCAACGCGAGCTGGGCGGCCACCACGCTGAGCGCTAGCGGCAGACCACCGCAGCTGTCCAGGACGTCGTCCAATGCCAGCGGTTCCGCCTCACCGACCCGTGCCACCAGCAACCGCCGGGCAGCGGCCGGATCCAGGACGTCTACCGCGACCGGCTCGGCGCCATGAGCGCTGATCAGCCCGGTGAGGTGCCGCCGGCTGGTCACCAGGACGGTGCACGCGGACCCACCCGGCAACAGCGGCACGACCTGCTCCGAGGACGCCGCGTTGTCCAGGACGATCAGCATTCTGCGTTGCGCCACAAGACTCTGGTACAGGCCGTACCGCGCCTGCCTGCCGCCGGGCAGCGGTGTCACCCCGAGCGCGCCGAGGAAGCAGCACACCGCGGTGTCCGGCGACATCCGTTCGGTGCTCGGGTCGAACCCGCGCAGGTTCACGTACAGCTGCCCGTCCGGGAACTCCTCGGCGTGCTGCTCCGCCCAGCGCCAGGCGAGCCAGGTCTTGCCGACCCCACCGGCGCCGGTGATCAGAACCAGGTCTGCCGCCCGAATCCGCCCGAGTTCCGTCTCCCGTCCCGTGAACCGCCCTCGCACCACCGGTACCTGGTGCGGCACCAGCCGCGAGCCGCCGCCCGCATGCACGTCACCGTGCATCGTGCCGATCTGGACCACGTCCCTCATCGAGGACGAGTTCGCCTCGTTGCGCATCAGCCCACGGTAGTGGTTTGTGCGCGAATGATGTTCTGGTAACGGTGAACTGTCACCCCGCGATGCCAAGGCATCCTGATCACCGCGGGAGACCCTCATGAGCTTGACCGTGCTCGGCGACCTGAACTGGTTGGCCGTCATCGTGGCCACAATCGCGTACTTCGCGTTAGGTGCGTTGTGGTACGCCGAATTCGCCTTCGGCAAGGCCTGGCAACGGGCCGCCGGCTGGGACCTCAACCCACCGGAGAACGCGGGTGCCGGCATCTACGCCGTCCCGCTCGTCACCTGCTTCGCCGCCACCCTCGCCACCGCCATGATCGGAGCCGCGTCCGGGACGGACAACATCATGGAAGGCATCCTGCTCGGCCTGGTGGTCGGCGTCGGCATCGCGCTTCCGGTCATGTTCGTGACCGGCACCTATGACATGACGAAGCCCGCGCCCATGACCTTCGCGGTCATCGGCGCGGGCTACCACATCGTCGGACTCGCCCTCGCGGGAGCGATCCTGGGTCAGTGGGTCTAGTGGTGCGCTGCCTTGTGCAGCTCACGCAGGGCACGCACGGACGAGACGGCGTAATCGCGGTCCACGGCCTGCACGGCCATGACCGAGATGTACTCGTCCTCCGGCAGCTCCAGGCGGGCCCACGCGGCGCCGTCCGGGAAGCTCACCGAGAGCACGTCGTTCCACTCGAAGTGGTGCGACGTCACGACGTTGCGCACGTCGACACCTGAGGCATCGGCGGTGACGCGCGGGCGGGTCAGCAGCAGCACGCCGCCCGCCAGCAGGAAGCCCAGGACGATCATCGCGACCTGGTCGGAGGTCCGGAAGATCACTCCGGTCGGGGTGTTGCCCAGCAGCAGCCCGACGACGGTGAACACGGCGACCAGGCCGATCGCGCACGCCCACGCGACCCGGCGGATCTTCTTGGGGCGCAACACGATCGCGTTCGCTTCCGCGGTCATCACTCGAAACCTCGCTCGGTCCACGGCTGACGCAGGCCGCGCAGCACCAGTGCCGTGTCGATCGCGGCGACGGTCGCCTCGTAACCCTTGTCCTCCACCGAGTCCGGCAGACCGGCGCGCGCCAGTGCCTGCTCCTCGGTGTTCACCGTCAGCACGCCGTTGCCGACCGGCGTCGACTCGTCGAGCGCAACGCGCGTGAGCCCGTCGGTCACCGAGTCGCACACGTACTCGAAGTGCGGGGTGCCACCGCGGATCACCACGCCCAGCGCGACGACGGCGTCGTGGTGGCGCGCGAGTTCCTGCACCACAACGGGAAGCTCGATCGCCCCCGCCACACGCACGACGGTCGTGTCGACGCAGCCCGCGTCCTGCGCCGCCTTGAGCGCGCGGTCGAGGAGCTGGTCGGTGATCTTGCTGTTCCAGCGCGTCGCGGCGATCGCGACGCTCAGGCCCTTGCCGTCGAGCGGGGTCTGTTCTGGACGGCCCTCGCCGCTCATTCCTGGTCCTCCGTAGCGGAAACGACGGTCTCGTACTGCTCCAGCTGGTGCAGTTCGTGACCCATCCGGTCGCGCTTGGTGCGCAGGTACCGCAGGTTCTCCGGGTTCGGGGAGATCGGCAGCGGCACCCGGTCCAGCACCCGGAGACCGTAGCCAGCCTCGAGGCCCACGCGTTTCGCGGGGTTGTTCGTCAGCAGCCGCATGGACTTGATGCCGAGGTCCACCAGGATCTGCGCGCCGGTGCCGTAGTCGCGCGCGTCGGCGGGCAGGCCCTGCGCCAGGTTCGCGTCCACGGTGTCCGCGCCCTGGTCCTGCAGCTGGTAGGCCTGCAGCTTGTGCATCAGGCCGATGCCGCGACCCTCGTGGCCGCGCATGTACAGCACGACGCCACGTCCTTGTGCCGCAACGGCTTCCATCGCCGCGTCGAGCTGGGGGCCGCAGTCACAGCGCAACGAGCCGAGCACGTCACCGGTGAGGCATTCGGAGTGCACGCGCACCAGCACGTCCTCGCCGTCGCCGATCTCGCCGTACACCAGCGCGACGTGCTCGATGCCGTCGAGCAGGCTGTCGTAGCCAACGGCGGTGAACACGCCGTGCGCGGTCGGGATCCGTGCCTCCGCGACGCGTTCGACCTGGGTCTCGACCCGGCGGCGATACGCGATCAAGTCGGCGATCGTGATGATCGCGAGGTCGTGGTCCGCGGCGAACACTTCCAGCTCGTCGCGGCGGGCCATGTCGCCCTCGTCCTTCTGCGACACGATCTCGCAGAGCACACCCGCCGGCGACAACCCGGCCAGGCGCGCCAGGTCGATGGCGGCCTCGGTGTGACCAGGACGGCGCAGCACGCCACCGGCCTTGGCGCGCAACGGCACGACGTGGCCGGGACGGTTGAAGTCGCTGGCCTTCGAGGTCGGGTCGGCGAGCAGCCTGATCGTGCGGGCGCGGTCCGCGGCCGAGATACCGGTGCTGACGCCCTCACGCGCGTCCACCGTGACCGTGTACGCGGTGCCGCGCACGTCCTGGTTCGTGTGGAACATCGGCGGCAGGTCGAGGCGGTCGCAGTCGGACTCGGTGAGCGGCACGCAGATGTAGCCGGACGTGTAGCGCACCATGAACGCGAGCAGTTCCGGCGTCGCCTTCTCGGCGGCGAAGATCAGGTCGCCCTCGTTCTCGCGGTCCTCGTCATCGACCACGACGACGGGCCGCCCGGCGGCGATGTCCTTGATCGCCCGCTCGATCTCAGCGAAGTCGGTGCTCACTGGGCCTCCTCGCCCGCGATGGCCCGCAGGTGCGGGATCGCCAGTCGTTCAACGTACTTGGCCAGCACGTCGACCTCCAGGTTCACCACGGAGCCCGGCATGCGGTGCCCCAGGGTGGTGAGGTCGAGCGTGGTCGGGATCAGGCTCACGGAGAACTGGTCCTCGGACACGCTCACGACCGTCAGCGAGACGCCGTCGACCGTGATCGAGCCCTTCTCCACGACATAACGCGCGAGGGTCGGAGGCAGTCCGATGTGGACGATCTCCCAGTGCTCGGCCTTCTCCCGCGCGAGGATCAGGCCGGTGCCGTCGACGTGGCCCTGCACGATGTGGCCGCCGAGGCGCTGGCCGACCGCGGCCGCGCGCTCCAGGTTGACCTTGTCGCCCTCCGCGATCTTCGCGAGGCTGCTGCGCACGAGGGTCTCGCGCATCACGTCAGCGGTGAAGGTGTTGTTCTCGACCTCCACGACGGTGAGGCAGACGCCGTTCACCGCGATGGAGTCGCCGTGCTTGGCGTCGCTGGTCACGACGGGCCCGGCGATGCGGATCCGTGCCGCGTCCGGCAGGTCCTGCGTCGCGACCACGTGGCCGAGTTCCTCGACGATCCCGGTGAACACCGCTCCTCCTAAGTTTGCGGAACCGCGCTGATCCGCAAGTCCGGTCCGCTCATGGTGACGTCTTCGACGGTCAACCGGACAGCGTCCGTGATGGTTGACACGCCCGCGTCCAGCACCGCGGCGGGACCGTTCCCGAGCAGCGTTGGCGCGATGTAGGCGAGCACGCGATCGATCCTTCCAGCACGCCAGAACGCACCAGCCACGGTTGCACCACCCTCCAGCAGCACGTCCACCACGCCACGGGCCGCCAGTGCGGTCAGGACGTCGTCGGGGTCGTGCGTGCGCAGGTGTAGCGCGGTGTGCTGGAGTTTGGCTCCATCCGGCAGGTCGCTCATGCCCACGACCACCGGCAACGGCTGGCGGGCCAGCGGAATTCCGTCGGCGTCCCTGGCCGTCAGCGCCGGGTCGTCCTTCCGGACGGTGTTGCCGCCGACGATGATCGCGTCGAGCTTGGTGCGCATGTCGTGGACCTCCTTGCGGGAGGTCTCCGAGCTGATCCACTGGCTGGTGCCGTCCGGTGCCGCGATCCGTCCGTCGAGCGACGCCGCGTACTTCCACGTGACGTGCGGACGCCCCGTGCGCGCGTAGTGCAGCCACGCCCTGAGGGGTCCCTTGCTGACTTCCGTTGCGAGAACGCCGCTCTCGACGGTGATGCCGGCCTCTTCCAGGCGTGCCGCGCCGCCCGCCGCCCTGGGGTTCGGGTCGCTGAGGGCGTGGATGACGTGCTTGATGCCGGCTTCCTGGAGCGCTTCGGTGCACGGCGGCGTGAGGCCGTAGTGCGAACACGGCTCAAGGGTGACCACGGCCGTGCCGCCCTGTGCCTTCGTGCCCGCTTCCTTGAGTGCCATGACCTCGGCGTGCGGACCACCGATGGGCTGCGTGGCACCGAACCCGACGGCTCTGCCGCTCGCGTCCAGGATGACGCACCCGACGGGCGGGTTGGGGCTGGTGGTGCCCCGCACCCGCTCGCTCTCCGCGATGGCGAGCGCCATCGCGTCCTCGGGCGTCACGGGGTACCGGCTGGCTGGGCCCGGGCTGCCTGGGCGCGCAGTGCCTCGACGGCCTTGCCGGGGTCGGCGGCGTCGTACACGGCGGACCCGGCGACGAAGCAGTCCACTCCGGCCTGCGCGGCCTGCTCGATCGTGTCGGCGTTGATGCCGCCGTCGATCTCGACGATCAGCTTGAGGTGCCCGGTGTCGACCAGGCGCCGCGCCTGGCGCACCTTCTCGAGCACGTCCGCCATGAACTTCTGCCCGCCGAAGCCCGGCTCGACCGACATGACCAGCAGCGTGTCGTAGTGCTTGAGCACGTCGACGTACGGCTCCAGCGGCGTACCGGGCTTGACGCTCAGGCCGGCTTTCGCGCCCGCGGCCCGGAGGTTCTGGGCGAGCTTGACCGGGTCCTGCGCCGCCTCGACGTGCACGGTGACGTTGTACGCGCCCGCCTCGGCGTACTCGACGGCCCAGCGGTCCGGGTCTTCGATCATCAGGTGGCAGTCGATCGGGATGTCGGTCACCTTGAGCAGCGACTTCACCACCGGCAGGCCGAGGGTCAGGTTCGGCACGAAGTGGTTGTCCATGACGTCGACGTGGATCCAGTCCGACGTGGGCACCGAGGCGAGCTCGTCGGCGAGGCGCGCGAAGTCGGCGGACAGGATGCTGGGGGCGATCATCGGCGTGTGGACCACAAGGGTGAAGTCTAGGTGTCCAGCAGGTCGAGCAGCCTGCCGGGAGCCTCGTCAGTGACCACCACGACACCCGCCATGGTGAGCGTCGAGACGTGGGTGTTCCACATCGGGTGACGCCGCTTGTCCGCGTTCGCCTGGGGCATGACGACGACCTTGCAGTTCTCGACGCCGATGGCCTCGTTGAGCGCGGTCAGCGCCTGGTTGTCGCCGATGCCCAGCGCCAGCTTCGCCACGGAGTTCGCGCTGGCCGGGGCGAAGATGAACGCGTCCGGCGTGGGGTAGGGCTTGGGCTGGCTCGGCATCCTGGGGTTCCAGCGGATCTCCAGGTCCGTGAGGGCCTGCAACTTGTCCAGCTCGCCCGCCTCCTCGAACCACGGGACGACCGCCGGCGTGAGCGTGATGGCCAGGCGCCAGCCGCGTTGCGCGGCCGGTTCCGCCAGCTCCGTGCGGAACCAGTTCTCGACGCCGCCGCACCCACTTGCGACCAGTCCGAGCAGCCCACGTGTCATGGTGACGATCTTAGGTCGGGCGGCCCGGCCCCTCCGCCGTCACCCGAACCAGTGAACCTGAAGGCCGTTGCACCCCTTGCCGAGCCGACGGGGCCCGAACCTGTCGGACCCCGTCGCTAGCGTCCTTCACGAGCGCTCAAACAGGGCGTCGCAGCACCGCGCAGAACATCGCGTCGGTGCCGTGCAGATGAGGCCAGAGCTGAACGTGCGGCCCTTCCCCGAGGTCCGGAACTCCCGGGAAGAACTCCCGCGCGTCCAGCACTTCCACCTCGGTCCGCCGCGCGACGTCCGTCACCACCCCGACGGTCTCAGAGAGATGAGGTGAGCACACGACATAAGCGACCACGCCGCCAGGACGCACCAGTCGCAACGCCTCGGTGAGCAGCTCGCGCTGCAGCTTCGTGAGCGTGGCGACGTCGGTGGGCTGGCGCCTCCACCGCGCCTCCGGGCGCCGGCGCAGGGCACCGAGACCGGTGCAGGGCGCGTCGACCAGTACCCGGTCGAACGCCCCTTCGACGAAGTCGGTCTCGAGGCCGTCGGCCACGTGCACGGTCACCGGCAGGCCTGAGGTGAGCTTGCGCACGAGCTCGGCGCGGTGGGGCGCCTTCTCGACGGCGATCAGCTCGCCGCCTTCGATGCCGACCAGTGCGGCCAGCAGAGCGGCCTTGCCGCCAGGGCCGGCGCAGAGGTCCAGCCAGCGGTCGTCAGTGCCTCCGTTGTCACCGCCCTCTTTGTCACCACTCTGGAGAGGCGCGCGTGTCAGGGCCAGAGCGCAGAGCTGGCTGCCCTCGTCCTGGACGTTGGCGAGGCGTTCCCGGACGGGCTCGAGATCGCCCGGGTCGCCCGCCCCTGCCTCCAGGTGCACGCCGTAGGGCGAGTACGGCGCCACGTCGCCGCCGGTGATGGCGGCGAGCTCGTCGGCGCTCACCTCGCCCGGACGTGCCACCAGGTGCACGGCCGGCCTGGCGTCGTCGGCTTCCAGGGCGCGCTTCAGCGGCTCCTCGCGGCTGCCGAGGGCCTCCGCGAACGCCTGCGCGATCCAGCGCGGGTGGGCGTGGGTGAAGGCCAGGTTGCCGACCGGGTCGGTGTCCGGGTCGGGCGCGAGCTCGTCGACCCACGCCGCCTCGTCCTGCTCCGCGACCCGGCGCAGGACGGCGTTGACGAAGCCCGCGATCCCGGATCCGAGCTCGGCCCGGACGAGGTCGACGGTCGAGGCGACCGCCGCGTGTGCCGGAATGCGGGTGCGCAGCAGCTGATACGCACCGAGCCGCAGCGCGTCGAGAGCCGAACCGTCCACTTCGGACAGCGGGCGGTCGGAGCACGCCTCGATGACGGCGTCGAGCAGGCCCTGGGCGCGCGCCGAGCCGTAGGTGAGCTCGGTGGCCAGTGCCGCGTCACGGCCGGTGATGCGGCGGTCGCGCAGCATCTGCGGCAGCACGAGGTTCGCGTACGCGTCGCGTTGCCGCACCGCGCGCAGCGTCTCCAGCGCGGCGAGGCGTGCCGGGTCCTCCACGGGCGGCCGGGTGGGTCCGGTGCGCCGGCGCGGCGGATGGGGTCGTTGCGGGCGGGAAGGCTTGGAGGCTCCGCGCGAGTGGCCGGTCATGAGCTGTACTCCCCTGCTCCGGCGCGCACGACGCGCGCCGAGTTCGTGCCGGCCTGCATGTCGGAGCGCGTCATGCGATGCGCTCCCCTGCTTCGATGCGCACGCCGCGGGCCCAGTCGGTGGCGGCCATGCGCTTCTTGCCCTGCGCCTGGACCTCGCCGAGGGCCACGGCGGTGGTCGCCGTGCCCACGAGCACGCGCTTGCGTTCGACGAGGATCTCGCCGGCCGGCAGCGTCACGTCGTCCACCGGCGTCACGGGGCCGAGCTTCAGCCGCTCGCCCCGGAACTCGGCCCACGCGCCGGGTTCCGGCGTCACGGCGCGTGCCAGGCGGTCGATCGCCACGGCGGGCGTGGAGAAGTCGAGGCGTGCGTCCTCGACGGAGATCTTGGCGGCGTAGGTGACGCCGTCGGAGGGCTGGTCGACGGCGCGCAGCGTGCCGTCCTCGATGCCGTCCACAGTGGACAGGAGGAGGTGGGCACCGGACTCGGACAGCCGGGTCAGCAGGTCGCCGGAGGTGTCGCGCTCGCGCACCTTCTCGGTCACCACGCCGAACACCGGGCCGGCGTCGAGTTCCTTGACGATGCGGAAGGTCGAGGCGCCCGTGATGTCGTCGCCGTTGCGCACGGAGGCCTGCACCGGCGCGGCGCCGCGCCACGCGGGCAGCACGGAGAAGTGGAGGTTGACCCAGCCGAACTTCGGGACGTCGAGCGTCCGCTGCGGCAGCAGGTTGCCGTAGGCCACGACCGGGCAGAGGTCGGGTTCGAGCGCGCGCAGGCGGTCCAGGAACTCGGGGTCACCGGCCTTCGCGGGCGTCAGCACCTCGATGCCGTGCTCGTCGGCGAGCGCGCCGACGGGTGAGCGTTCCAGCTTGCGGCCGCGGCCCGAGGGGGCGTCGGGGCGCGTGACCACGGCGACGACGTCGTGGCGGGAGGAGTCGATGAGGGCGCGCAGCGAGGGAAGTGCGACCTCGGGCGTACCGGCGAACACGAGTCGCATGGTCAGCTGGACCTGCCGAAGAGTGGGTGCGGGCTCTGCTTCAAGGTGGGGACCGTACCGTCGAACCACTCGGACTGCCGGATCTCCCTCATCGCCACCTTGCGCGTCTCGGCGTCGAGGCGGTCGAGGAACAGCACACCGTCGAGGTGGTCCGTCTCGTGCTGGATGCAGCGGGCCAGCGTCTCGGTGCCTTCGACCTCGACGGGCTCACCGTGCATGTTCCAGCCCTTCGCCACGACGTGCAGGTGGCGCTTGCAGTCCCACGACATGCCGGGGATGGACAGGCAGCCCTCGGGCCCTTCCTGCATCTCCTCGCCGACCACTTCCCACGTGGGGTTGACGAGGTGTCCCGCGAAGCCGTCGCAGTGGTAGGTGAACACGCGCAGCCCAACGCCCAGCTGGGGCGCGGCGAGTCCCGCTCCGCCGGCGTCCTGCATCGAGTCCCACAGGTCCTTGACGAGGGTGCGCAGTTCCTTGTCGAAGTCGGTGACCTCGACAGCGGCGGTGCGCAGCACCGGGTCGCCGAACAGGCGGATGGGTTGGACGGTCAACGCAGTGCTCCTCGTGGTGGACTGGGAGCCAGTCTACGAGGAGCGCGGTCAGTGTTCTGACGCGCTGCCGAGGAAGATCACGCTCACCAGCGCCACGAGGAAGTGGCCGGTGAACCGCAGGCCCGTCAGCACGGGGCGCAGCAGCGCGTGGAAGTCGAAGTGGGCGGCCGGGGCGCTGGAAACGGTGTGTGTCGTCATGACATGAACTGTGCCGTTCGTGCAGGTCAGCCCACATCGGCTCGGAGTATCGACCCTGCGTCAGCCCGAGGTAGGAAGATCGGGTGCAACACTCGGCCGGAAGGTGGACACCTCCAGGTCATGAGGCTGATGCGACCGAGCTGGGAGGGGGCGGCCGCCGTGCCCGACGACGCCCCGTCGGACGCCGAACTGTGGGCACGGGGTGACGAGCACGCGTTCGGCGAGCTCTTCGACCGCTACGCCGAGGCGGTGTGGAACCACGCCTACCGCCTGACCGCGTCCTGGTCGACGGCGGAGGACCTGACGTCGGTGACGTTCATGACGGCCTGGCGCCGCCGTGCCGAGATGACCCTCGTGCGGGACAGCGCGCTGCCGTGGCTGTTCACCGTGGCGGGCAATCTGGCGCGCTCCGAGTTCCGCCGCAAGGAGAGGTTCACCCGGCTGCTGCTCCGCGTGCCCCGCAACGACGTCCAGCGCGACCACGCGGACGACGTCGTGTCGTCCCTGGACCACGAGGCCCGGCTCAGCCAGGTGCTGCAGGCCGTCGAACGCCTCCCCCGCGCCGAACGGGAGGCCGTGGAGCTCGTCCTGCTGGGCGAGCTGAGCGCCGCGGAAGCCGCCGAGGCCCTCGGCGTGGCCGAGGTGAGCGTCCGCTCACGCATCTCCCGTGCCCGCACCCGCCTGCGCAAGGTGCTCGCCGACGACACCCTGGAGGTGGAGTGATGAAGATCGAACTGCCACCCCGCCGCGCACTGCCCGCGACCGTCAAGGAACGCATGCGCCCGGTCTTCGCCGAGACCAGGACGACCCGTCGCAACCACACCCCGCTGGCCGTCGCCGCCGGCGTCACGCTCCTCATCGCGGGCGGTCTGGTCGTCACGCGGCCGGCAATCCACGAGGTCGATCCCGGCCGCGAGCGGGTCGTCGCTCCTTCGAGCCAGGACGTGGCCCGCTGCCGTGCCGCGATCGAGGACCAGAACTGGTCCTCCACCGAGATGGTCGTTTTCGGGCTGCGCAAGGTCCTCGTCGGCGAGGACGGGCGCTTCTGCGAGCTCACCCTCTCCCGAGCCGGCGTCGCGCCGCCGGGCTTTCAGCCGACCCGGTTGGAGGCGGGCTCGATCACTTACAGGTCCAGCAACGTCATCGCGGGTGTGCCTCCGCTCGGCGCGCGCACCGTGAAGGCCCGCGAGAGCGTCGCCGGAATGCCCCAGCGCTCCTCCAACGGCATCGCCACACCCGACTTCTTCATCGTGCACACGTCGGCCACGATGCTGACCAACGAGCTGGTCTTCGACGAGGAGGCTGTCCCCGTTCAGAGGTTCACGTCAGGGTCCGCGGACAGATTCACGGACAGTTTCGAGAGTGGCGACCATGACCCGTGGGCACCCGTGAACGCCCTCGCCAGGTGCGTCGACAACGCCTTCAACAACAACAGTGCGACCGTCGACGAGCTCCGAGGGTGGGAGCCGCTCCTGGCCGCAGGCCTCGATCGGCGTCGCGGGATGCTGATCGCCCACCGCCGACACCAGGAGTCGGCGACCTGTGCGGTCTCCGAGCCACATCAGAACGGCCTGTCGCTGATCCGTGCGGCGCCTGCGGACCCGGACGCCACCCTGATCGTCGACAGCTACCGAACCGAGTCCGAGGTCTTCCTCGCCGCGCGCACTACCCGCTCCGCACACACCGTCGAGGTGTCGGTCGCAGGCACCGACCCGGTGACCGCGGAGGTCATCGACGGTCAGTTCCTCGCCACGCTGAACTTCACCGGCGGCCAGCCGTACTCACCCACGAACGTGCACGTCGTAGCCCGGAACGCCGCAAATGAAGTCGTCTTCCAGGGTTCCATCGGCTGATCATGTCCCCATGACCTGGATCGCACCCGAAGTCGAACCGGCCGACGAACCACTGCTCGGCGCCGAACGCCCGATGCTGGAAGCGTGGCTCGACCGCCATCGAGCCACCTTCCTGGCCAACTGCGCCGGGCTGTCCGGCGAGCAGCTCGCCATCGCGTCCACCCCGCCGTCGAACCTGACGCTGCTGGGCCTGATCCGCCACCTGACCGACGTGGAGCGGGTCTGGTTCCGCAGGCGTCTGGCGGGCGAGGACGTCACCGGTCGCTACAGCCTGCCCGGCACCTCAGGCGGCTCCTTCGAGGATCTCGACCCGGCCCGCGCCGAGGCCGAGTACGCCTCACTCCTCGCCGAGATGGCCGAGTCCCGCATGGCGGTTGCCACGCGGGACCTCGACGACACCTTCATGCACGAGCGAGTGGGCGAGATCTCGGTGCGCTGGCTCTACATCCACCTGATCGAGGAGTACGCGCAGCACAACGGCCACGCCGACCTCATCCGCGAACGCATCGACGGACGCACCAACAACTAGCCAGGGGAAACGTCTCAGCCCACCTTCACCACGCGGGCGGCACCTCCGCCGCGTCGCGTCGGTTCCGCGACCGCACGCCAACGGCCGTTCGAGGCGCGTTCAACCGCCGTGGCGGCGCCGATCTCGGCGTTCTGACTGAACTTGTGGCCGATGGCCTGCAGGCCCGCGGTGGTCGCGGCGGCGATGAACTCCGCCTCGGCCGGGGTGGTGGCCGCGTTGCGCTGCGAGGCGCGTGGGGCGGCCACGGCGTCACGCAGGGACATGTTGCGGTCTAGGCGTGCGGTCAGGATCTGCGTGACGGTGGTGATGATGGTGGAGCCGCCCGGCGAGCCCACGGCGAGGAGAACCTTGCCGTGGTCCAGGACGATGGTCGGGGCCATGGACGAGCGCGGGCGCTTGCCGGGGCCCGGCAGGTTCGGGTGCGGGACGCCGGCGGTGGGGGCCACGAACTCGAAGTCGGTGAGCTCGTTGTTGAGCAGGAAGCCCCGGCCGGGGACGACGATGCCGCTGCCGCCCTCCGCCTCGATGGTGAGGGTGTAGGCGACCACGTTGCCCCAGCGGTCGGCAGTGGTGAGGTGGGTGGTGCGCTCGGCGTCCTCACGCAGCGCGGAGAGGCCGGCGGTGGCCTCGCACGCCTTGGGGTTGCGCGGGTCGGCGGCCGGCTGCGGTGCGGGCAGCACGCCGTCCGGCTTGATCAGGCACGCGCGGCTGTCGGCGAACTTCTGCGAGAGCAGGCCTTCGGTCGGCACGCGGGAGAAGGCGGGGTCGCCCACCCAGCGCAGGCGGTCGGCGAACGAGAGCTTCGTCGACTCGATGAAGCGGTGCAGGTACTCGACGTCGGAGACCTTCGCGAGGTCGGTCGACTCGAGGATGTTCAGCGCCTCGCCGACGGTCGTGCCGCCGGAGGACGGGGCCGCCATGCCGTAGACGTCGAGGCCGCGATAGCGCGTGTGCGTGGGGTCGCGGCGTTCGACCTGGTAGCGGGCCAGGTCGGAGATCTCCATGGCGCCGGAGCGGATGTTGCGGGTCGAGCCCGGCACGACCGGCGGCTTCTGCACGGCCTTGACCAGGTCACGGCCGACCGCGCCGCCGTACAGCGAGGCCAGCTCGGTGCGGGCCAGTTCGCGGTAGGTGTCGGCGAGCTGCGGGTTGCGGAACGTGCTGCCGACCGCGGGCGCCTGGCCACCTGGCAGGTAGAGGTCGCGGGTCGAGGTGAAGTCGGCGAAGCGGGCGGCGTTGTTCGTGATCTGCGAGTTGAAGGTCTTGTCGACGACGAAACCGCGCCGTGCCAACGCTTCCGCGGGCGCCATGGCCTCGCGCAGGTTCAGCGTGCCCCACTTGCGCAGTGCCTGCTGCCACGTCTTGGGCGTGCCGGGCACGCCGACGGACAGGCCGCTGGTCATCGCCTCGGCGAACGGAAGCGGCTGGCCGTTCTCCACGAACAGCTGGTCGGTCGCGGAGCGCGGCGCGGTCTCCCGGCCGTCCAAAGTGGACACTCGACCGGTGCGGGCGTCGTAGTGGACGAAGAAGCCGCCACCTCCGATGCCGGCGCTGAACGGGTCGGTCACGCCCAGCGCGGCGGCCGTGGCGACGGCGGCGTCGACCGCGTTGCCACCGCGGCGGAGCACGTCGATGCCGATCTGGGAGGCGTCGGGGTCGACGCTGGAGACGGCACCGCCCCAGCCGACCTGCTCGGGCACCCGCGGAGGTGGTTCCGCCGCCTCCGCATGAGCGGGAGCGACCAGTACGACGGAGAGCGTCAGTGCGGCAACCGTTCGCAACATGCGGAAACTTCTACTCCGTTGCGACCAGATGGCAACCTTCCTTGATGAAGGCCTAAGGTGCGGATGTGTCGATCGATCTTGACCGGTTGCGAACGGATTTCGCGAACGTCCCTCTCGACGAGTCGGACCGCGAGGAGGTGCTGCACTCCCTCCTGCGCGAACGCCGGGACGGCGACGCGGACCTGCTGCGCCATCTGCTGGCCGCCGAGACAGCCGCCCACCACGAGGGCTGGGGCCTGAACGAGTCGATGGTCCTGGCCGCGCTGCTGCTGGCCGAGTGCGGCCGCGAGGAGGACGTCTGGACCCTCTGGGAGGCCAAGAACGCCTCGTTCGACACGATGGCGGGCCTCGACGGCTTCCTGCTGTTCCCCGCGGGCATCGCGGGCACGACGGCGCACGTCATCGCGAGCGAGAACCACCCCGAGCGCGGCGACCTCATGACCTACATGAGCGAGTACCTCGAGTACGAGCAGCTGACCGACGACGACATCCGCGAGCACATCGCCGGCCTCCGCTCCCACTACGCCCAGCCTTAGAAGATCCAGCCTTAAAGCACCTCGAGCGGATCCAGCTTGATCCGCACCAGCTCCTGCTCCTTGCGCGCCGTCCGCACGGCCTGCGCCTCGGCGAGCACGGCGGCCAGCTGACGCCCCTCGCCCCGCGCGACCCGCACCAGCGCCCGTTCCTTCGTCTCGTCGTCGCCCAGCGGCACCGGCCCGAGAACCTCACCGGTGGACGGCAGCCGGAGCTCGTCGAGCAGGGCGTTCACCGCGTCCGGGGTGCCGTCGACGGTCGCCATCCGCACCGCGGGCGGAAAACCGAGCTCGGTCCGCGCGGCCAGCTCGGTGGAGGCGTGCCACACCGGGTCCCACCGAACCAGCGCCTGCACCGGCGTGAGGGACGAGTCCGCGATGACCACCACCCGCCCGTTGCCCGGCCGCACCAGCCCGGCCGCGGTCATCCAGCGCCGCAGTGCCTCCTCGGACGCCCTGAGGTCCGCCCGCCCGAGCAACGCCCACCCGTCGAGCAACAACACCGCCCCGTAGCCCCCCTCGGCCACCGGTTCGGCACCAGGCGTGGCCACCACCAGGGAAGGCCTGCCCGGCACCTTGGTCAGCACCTCGTCGGCCCCACTGGTCCGCACCGGAAACCCGGGAAACGCCCGCCCCAGCTCCTCCGCCGTGCGCCGAGCCCCGATGATCTGCCCCCGAAGCTTGCGCGACCCGCACGTAGGACACCGGAACCCGGCCTCCGTAGCCGCACACCACCGGCAGTACGCGGGCTTGGGCGAGCCGTCCTCCATCCCGCCGGGCAGAGCCAGCGGCCCCGCACACCGCCGGCACCGAGCCGGCCCACGACACTGCCCGCAAGCAAGCGCGGGCACGTAACCACGACGCGGCACCTGAATGAGCACCGGCGAATCGGTGAGCGCGAACCGCGCCGCGTCAAAGGCGATCGACGGCAGTCGCGCGGTGCGAGCCGCCGAGTCCTTGACGTCCTGCCACTCGTTGTCGCCGACCGACACCACCCGCGGCGCAATCGCCCGCAGCGTCTCCCGCGACGCCACGATCTCATGCGCCCACCCTGTCTCGACGAGCAACTGCGCCTCAGCCGTACGAGCAAAACCGCCGATCAGCAACGCAGCACCGGACATGTGCGCACGCTGCACCAACACATCACGCACGTTCGGATACGGCGAGCGCTGCTCCACGTGAAGGTCGTCGCCGTCGTCCCACACCACCAGCAGCCCGGGGTCCTCGATGGGAGCGAACGCCGTCGCCCGCGTGCCGACCACCACCCGCGCCACGCCCCGGCGCACCGCCAGCCACCGCTTGTAGCGCTCCGACGGCCCCAGGTCCGCCGACAACGTCACCACGCCCTCGATCAGCCTGCCGCACGCCTCAGCGACCCGCGCGAGGTCGCGATGGTCGGGGACGACGATGACCACACCTTTGCCGGTGGAAGCGACCGAGGCAGCCGCCTCGGCCAGACGGGCGGGCCAGTCCTCGGACGGCAGGGCCTGCCAGACGGCGTGGGCGGGGCGGCCTTCGCGCAGGGCCTCCAGGTACTTGGGGCCGCGCGGGTAGCGCGACCAGGCGTCGGCGGGAACCGACGGCAGCTGGGAGCGCTCCGGCGAGTGCTCGTCCACCGTGACGTCCTCGGCAGGTACCTCCGCCGGTGCGGCGGAAGCATCCGCGGGCGCTTCGGTCGCCGGTGCGGACTCCGCAGGCTCCACCAGCTCGGCGGCGGGCTGCTGTCCCACCCATGCCGGGACCTGGGGCAGCGGTGGCGGTTCGGGAGAGGCGGCGGCTTCCGCGCGGGCGTGGCGGGGTGGGATGGCCAGGCGCAACACGTCCATCATGTTGCCCGCGTACCTGTCGGCGACGGCGCGGGCCAGGGCGGCGATCTCCGGGGTCAGCACCGGTTCCGGGGAGACGACCTTTTCGATGAAGGCCAGCTTCTTCTCGTATTCGGAGCTTTCGGCGCGCTCCAGCAGGTAGCCGTCGACCAGTTGGCCTGCGAAACGGACTCGGACCCGACAGCCGGGCACGGCGACTGAGTCCAGTTCGGACGGTACCGAGTAGTCGAAGGGGCGGTCCAGGTGGGCCAGCGGCACGTCCACCACGATTCGGGCGACCGGCAGCGACGCCGCGGGGACTCGTTCCCCTCGTCTTGCTCCGGTCTTCGCGCTCATGCCTCCTGGTGTATCAGACAGCCCCGACAGTCACGCGTTGCGCCTCACCAAACCGGTGAAGCCCGCCACGAACAGGGTGGCGAACGCCCAGGCCAGGATCTGCAGCAGCCAGGTCGAGGCCAGTACGAACTGGCCGGCGCCGGAGGGGTCCACGGTGCACCGGGTCGCGTCCACCTTGACCAGCGGCGTTGCCACGTTCAGGGCGTAGCCGACCTGTTCCACGACCGAGCAGCGGACCGCGCCGGACAGCAGCACGACGGCCACCGAGACCGCCAGCACCCCGGCCAGCCACACCAGCGCGAGGCCGGGGCGGTAGCCGTGCCCGACGGTCACGCCGCGGATGAGGTGCCACGTACGCCCCCACCGCGAGAGGCGGCCGCGGCGACGCAGATCACGTTGCTGGGCAACGCGGATCCGCCGCACATCGCGTTCGTGCCCGGCGGCCTGATGCGCTGCGGCGAGCTGGACCCACGGCTGTGTCGCGTAGTTGGGCGTGCGCGTCGCCAACAACGACAGCCATTCGTCCACTGTGGCGTCTCGTGGCAACCCCTCGTAGGTCAGCCCTTCGAATTGCACGTCGCCGTCGATCACGCTCAACGGCATCAGCAGCTCCTTGCCCACACGCACGTGCCGCAGGTCGAGCGCGACGCCGGGCGAGCTGAACCGGCCCTCGCGAAGGACGAGCTGCCCGTCCACCCGAGTGCCGCGCATCCGCACCGCCGCATGACTGCCGCCCGAGACCTCGCACCCGTGTGACAGGAAGATCAGGTCGCCGACCTGCATGTCCACCAGGTACAACCCCGCCTCGAACCGCCCGCCGCGGCACGTCAGCACCGCCGCGACGCGCGATCCGCTCAGCGTCACCGAACCCGCCGCGTGGAAGCCCTCGTCGAGGTAGACACTGCCGCCGATGCGCATGTGCAGCGCGTCGACCGACTCCTCCGCACTCAGCCGGGCCCCGCTCAGCCGCAGGTCGTGATCCACGGTCAGACCGCCGGCGTGCACCGAAGGCGCCACCAGGCCGCGCAGGTCCAGCAACGAGAACTGCGCGCGGTTGAGCAACACGGGCTGCTCGGTCGTGCAGTCGTGCAGCACCAACGGGCGTTTCGCCACCACGTCGGACAGGTCGAGCTGACCTGTGATCCGCGCTCCGACGAGCTTCAACCCCGCCGGATCCAGCGACTCGTGATCGATCATCCGCCGCCGGATCTCGTCCCCCGTGATCTCCACGGGCCAGACGTTAGCCGGAGATCGACTCGTGGCCGTTCTCGATGTGACCACACAGACGGCGACGGAACGTCGGCTCCTCCTCCACCGTCACGGTCAGGTCGTACCAGCCGGAGTTCATGACGGTCAGCCACGGGATGACGTGCCGATGTCCCGGCCTCACCACGTACCGCCGCCGCCCCAGCACGAACGTCAGACGCGACGACCCGGAGTTCTCGAACGTCAACGTCAGCACACGGCTGTATCCACGCACCGACGACGACACCCGCGCACGGTCAGTAGACGAGCCGACGAATTCACGGCGGAAGCCGTTGGGACCCAGCAACACCAGGTCGTGGTCACCGGGGACCTCAAGAGAGGCGGAAGAGGCAACGTCGAAGTGCTGCGGCACCGCGAACTGCCCCGAGTACGGATACAGCGCGAGGTGCGCGGAAGCCGATCCGGAGTTCGACATCTCCAACCGCGACCCGCGCAACGACGCGTCAGGCTGGTACGGCAGAGCGCGCGCACGTCGCCGTCCCGCCTCCTGCTCCGGCATCTTCTGCGACGACGGGGGCGCGGGACGCCACCGCGGCGAGGCGGGCGGCACCGCCGCGGGCTCACCGACCTCGGGCCACGTGCGGCGCCGGTCGAAGTCGAACGTCGAGGTCAGGTCACCCGCCACGGTCCGGCGCCACGCGGAGATCTCCTCCGAGCGAACCCCGGTCCACCGCTCGAGGAACTGCGTCATCGACGTGTGGTCGAACACCTGCGAGTTCACGTACCCACCGACAGACCACGGCGACACGACCGTCATCGGCACACGCGTACCCAAGCCCAACGGCCGGTCACCCACGTACTCATCAGTCACCGACAACGGCGGGCGCGGCGGCGGCACGTGGTCGTAGAAGCCGTCGTTCTCGTCGTAGGTGATGAACAGGACCGTCGACTCCCACACGTCCTGGTTGGAGGCCAACGCGTCGAGCACCTGGTAGGTGATCGAGGCGGACGCGGCGGGTGACGACGCGCCGGGGTGCTCGGAGTCCACAGAGGACGGAACCAGGTACGACACCGCGGGCAGACGGCCACCCTCGACGTCCGCCCGGAACGCCTCACCCAGACCGCGCGGCTTCACCCGGTGCAGTCCCCTGTCGTACAAGGACTTCTCGGCAGCGGTCAGCTTCGACAGGTCGATCGACCCGATCAGGGCCGGGTCCCCGGTCCCGTACAGCTTGTCCAGCGACTTGAACCCGGCCGGCAGCACCTTGCGCGCGATCTCCTTGAACCGCACGTAGAACTCCAGGTTGTTGTCCTGGAAGTTGTCCCACTCCTGGTAGACGCGCCACGACTTGCCCGCCGCCTCAAGACGTTCGGGATAGGCCTTCCACGTGTATCCGGCGTGCGTGTCTTCGCTGTATGCCGCGTTGCCGGTCGCACGACCACCAGAGGGCTCAAAACCAGTGTATCCGGACACCCAGTAGTTCCGATTGGGCGAAGTGGAGGACGGCACCGAACAGTGGTACGCGTCGCACAGCGTGAAGGTGTCCGCCAGCTCGTAGTGGAACGGGATGTCCTGCCGTGTGTAGAACGCCATCGTCGCCGCGGTCTTCGCCGGCACCCAGTTGTCGTTCCACCCGCCGCGCAACGCCGAGTGCCCGCCGTTCCAGCTGTGGTCCAGGTCGCCGATGTACTGGATGTCACGCCCGGACGCCGCCTCACGCACCGGGAACGGCAGCACGCCCGACTGGTTGAACACCCCACGCAACGCGTTCCGGTCGGAGAAGCCCCGCACGCCACGAAGAGTTCCGTAGTAGTGGTCGAACGAACGGTTCTCCTGCATCAACAGCACGACGTGCTTGATCGCGCGCAACCCTCCCGCACGGGGTTCACGGGCCAATGCGGCGTACACCGACGGCGGCAGCAGCGTGCCCGCGCCAGCAGCGGCGACGGCAGCCATGAACCCACGACGAGAGAGCGACATGAAACGAGTTTCTAGCCTCCGGACGTGTCGCGGAACCGACCCGCGTATGAACAAAGGCCCCGGATGACCGGGGCCTTTGTTCACAGATCACATCAACGGCGTCAGGCGGCGGCGATAGCAGCGGCCACGCTCTGACGGGCGTCGAGCAGCCCCTTGCCGCACTGCGCGGCAGCAGGCAGCACCTTTGCCTTCAGGTGCAGCAGCACCTGCGCGGGCGTCAGCAACGCCTTGCCGTGCTGCACACGGGCGTGCTGCATCAACGCCACGACACCGGCCACGTGCGGGGTCGCCATGCTGGTGCCCTGGTAGTGCTTGTAGATCGACGCGGCAGGCACCGTCGCACCGTTGTTCAACGTCGACAGCACTCCGTTCGCGGCCAGCGGCGACGTCTCACCGCCCGGCGCGCACACCTCGATCGTGGCACCGAAGTTCGCGTACGAGGCGCGGTTGGCCTGGCGGTCCGTGGCACCCGTGGTGATCACGCCGACGCAGTTGGCCGGAGTGGCTCCCGAGGCGTTCGCGGCAGAGTTGCCCGCCGCGACCACAACGGTCGCACGGTGCACGTTGCGGGCGGTGTTGATCGCGTTCTGCAACGTCGCGGGGCAGGCCGCGGAGGGACCGCCGAGCGACAGGTTCAGCACCTTCGCCGGGTTGGGGTTCGCCGGAGCGCCGGGAACAGCGCCACCCGCGGCCCACACGATGCCGGCCGCGATGTCCGCCAAGGTGCCACCACACGTGCCGAGAACACGCACAGGCACGACCTTGGCCAACGGTGCAACGCCCGTGACACCGGTCGCGTTGTTCCGCAGCGCCGCCACGGTGCCCGCGACGTGCAGCCCGTGCCAGCTCGACGGCCGTGCGGACGTACCCGGCCCGCACTGCCCAGCGGCACGCCAGTCGCCCTGGTCCGTCGGGTTGGCGTCCCGCCCGGTGCCGTCCTTCGCGTACACCGCGTTGCTGATGAAGTCGTAGCCACCGATGTAGTTGGCGCTCATGTCGGGGTGCGCGGTGCGGCCGGTGTCGATCACCGCGACCCGCTGACCCGACCCGGACGGCCCGAGGTCCCACGCGGGCGACAGCTGGATGCCGCCGGTCGCCTCCCAGTAGTGCCACTGCTGCGGCCACATCGGGTCGTTCGGCACGGCCGTCGTCTCGAGCACGATGTTCGGCTCGGCGTACTCGACGTCACCGCGCGCCATCAGCACCCGGATCGACTCGGCGGCGTCGCGGGAGGCGAGCACCTCGGCGCCGTCCGTGGCGTCCGCGACGGCCCGCGTCCGCGACTGGGTCAGCGCGTCCCCTCGCGACGCGCCCTCGCGGAACTTGACGATGATCTCCTGCTCGGGCTCCTCGTCCTGGGCGGCCGCGGTCAGCGGCGTCACCGTCAGCGCCATCACGGCGCCCAGCAGAACTGCCATGCCGGTTCTCATGATCTTTCTCCCCTTCGCAGCGGACTGACGGCGAGAAGGAGAGACCCGCGTGGTTGTGGCCCGGATGCGGTCGCCACAACCGATCCACAACAGCATCCGCGTACTCACGTGCACAACGTCTTCAAGGGGGAACGACATGCTGCAACTCATCCTCGCGGCCGCACTGGCCGCATCAGGAACCGCCGCCGCACCGGATCCCGCGACCACCGCGCGGATCGAGGCCGGCAGGCTCGTCATCACCGGGGCGCCTGCCCGCGCCAGCCAGATCCACGTCTCCGGCACCACCATCAGCGATGCCGGCACGATGCGGGCGGGTACCGGGTGCACGCGCCTGTCGGCCTCACGCGTCCAGTGCGCGCAAGTGCAAAAGGTCGTCATCTACCTCGGCAACCGCAACGACACGGTCCTCTACGACAGCGCGGTGCCCACCGAGCAGCACGGCGGTGACGGCAACGACTCGCTGCACGGCGGTTCGGGCGCGGACGTGCTGCAGGGCGGCGACGGCAACGACACCATCACCGGCGGTCTGGGCCCCGACCAGCTGTTCGGCGGGGACGGCGACGACGTGCTGGACGAGCCGCAAGCCGACGCGGGCGGCAACTTCCTGCAGGGCGGCTACGGCAACGACAAGATCGACGGCGCCAAGCTGAACATGCGCGACAAGGCCGACTTCAGCGACCACGCCGAGGGCATGACGATCGACCTCGCGGCGGGCAGCGCGTCCAGGCCGGGCGAGGTCGACGAGCTCAAGAACGTCCAGGACGTCTACGGCACCCAGGGCGACGACGTGCTCAGCGGCAACGCCTGGCCCAACAAGATGTACGGCCTCGGCGGCACCGACACCTGCACGGAGGGTCAGTACGACCTGTGCGTTCAGTGAGTTCGCCCGGTTGATGTATCAGGGTCGGTCATGAGAACTCCGCTCGTGCGTGGACCAACTGAACGTCCGCCTGCTCGGACCCCTTGAAGTCACCGGGCCAGGCGGCGTGCTGCGCCTCGCCGGCACGCGCCAGCGCTCCCTCCTGGCGCTGCTGGCGTTGCGCGCACCCTCGGTGCTCCCCGCAACGCGTCTCATCGACGCGTTGTGGGGCACCGAGCCGCCGGCCACCGCGTTGCGCACGCTCCACAGCCACATCGCACGCGTCCGCTCGGCACTGACCGCGATCGGGCTCACCGACGTCCTGGTCACCACCAGCGCCGGTTATGCCTTGCGAATCGATCCTTCACACGTAGACGTCACACGCTTCGAGCGCGCGCCCTCACCCCGTGCGGCACTGACGCTGTGGCGCGGCGATCCCCTCTCCGACTGCGACGTCTCCGAGTGGGCCTCCGCCGAAATCACCCGGCTGCACGAGGCACGTCTCGCGACCGAAGAAGCGCTGGCACAACAAGACATCGGCCGCGGCGCCTACGGAACCGCCGCCGCTCAACTCGAACGGCTCGTCGTCAGCCATCCGCTGCGAGAACGCTTCTGGGAGCTGCTCGCCGACGCACAACTACGTGGCGGCCGACGCGCGGACGCGTTGAGCACGGTCCGACGTGCCCGCAACGTGCTCGTCGAGGAGCTCGGCGTCGACCCCGGACCTGGCCTGCGCGCGATCGAGGCCGCGGCGCTCGCCTGTCCCCCGCCGGACGAGAAAGCCGGTCTGGTCGGACGGCAGCGCGAAACCCAGGACATCATGCGGCTGCTGGACAAGACGTGGCTCGTGACGCTCACCGGACCGGCCGGTTGCGGCAAGTCGCGGCTCGCCCAGCACGTCACGCCGTCGTCCACGGTGGTCGATCTGACCTCGGCGAACAGCGTGGAGGACGCGGTCGCCGCGGCGTTCGCCATCACCACCCGAGAACTCGGCACACTCGGCAACACCTTGGTGGTGCTGGACAACTGCGAACGCCTAAGGGCGAAGTGCGCCGCGTTCGTCACAGCACACCCGAGGCTGCGTGTGCTCGCCACGAGCCGTGAACCTCTCAACGTCCCTGGCGAGACCGTGTACCCGATCCCGCCGCTCGCCGTGCCCGATCCCGACGTCCCACGCTCGTTGACCGAACTGGCCGCGTACGACGCCGTGCAGCTGTTCCTGGACCGCGCGGCCCATTCGTACACCGACGCCGACGCACCGGCGATCGCCCAGCTCTGCGCGGCACTGGACGGGCTCCCGCTGGCGCTGGAACTGGCCGCCGCCCGCACGTCCGTCCTCACGCCCGCCCAGATCGTGCGCCGGTTGCGCGACAGGTTCGGCCTGCTGGGACCACTCAGGGCGGCCATCGCGTGGAGCCACGACCTGCTGACGGCCTCGGAGCGCACGCTGTTCGCCGATCTCGCGGTGTGCGCGGGCGGATTCCCGGCAGACCTGGTGGAAGCGCTGGCCAGCTCACTCGACGCACTGACGGGTTTGGTCGCGAAGTCTCTCGTGCGGGTCTCACGGGTGGCAGGCGAAACCCGTTTCTCGATGCTGGAAACCGTGCACGCGTTCGCACTGGAACAGCAGTCGTCCGCACACGCCGGTGCTGCGGACTTCTTCTTACGTCTGGCCGAACGCGCCGAAGCCGACTCGACCGGCACGTTGCTCAACGAGTTACGTGTGGAGCACGCGAACCTGCAACGCACCATGGACTGGTTCACCGCAGCAGGCGACACGGACAAGATCCTGCGTCTGGTGGTCGCGCTGAACCGCTACTGGCACCGCACCGGCAACTACCACGAGGGCCGACGGTGGCTGCACATCGCACTGAGAGGCTCAGGACCGTTGCGCGGCAAGGCTTTGGCGTCCGCGGCAACGCTGGCGATGCTCGAATGCGACTACGCCGAGGCCGTCCGCTACGCTCGGGACGGACTGGAGGCCGACCCGACGCTCGCCGGCCGGCTGCACCGGCTGCTCGGCTCGGTCGCGCGAGAACGCGGCCACTACGAAACCGCGCTGCACCACTATCAAGAGGCCGCACGCGCGTCGAACCCCGTCCACGCCGCCTATGCCCGCCAGCTCGCCGGGGCGACGTCCTGGCTGGCAGGTGACTTCGCGGTCGCGGAGGCCGATCTTCAGGCATCACTGAAGTCACTGCGAGATTTGGGTGATCAACGCGGTGCCACCTCCTCGCTCGCCTACCTGGGCGCGGTCGCCTGGTACCGGGGCGACGCGGCGGAGGCCCGCGAACTGCTGGACGAGGCGCTGGACACGTTCGGCGAGCTGGAGTTCAAGGAGGGCATCGCCTGGGCGCTCAACCTGCTCGGTGTCGTCGAACAGGGCACCGGCAACGTGGTGGCCGCACGGTCGTTGCTGGAACGCAGCCTCATGCTGCACCGCGAACTCGGTGACCGCTGGCGCCAGGCCAGCGTGCTGGAGGCCTTGGCCGACGTCACGCAGAACCGGTCGTTGCGGGCCGAGGCGGCGGCGATCCGAACCGAGATCGGAGCGCCCGTGCCGACCGTGGAACTGGACATGGCGCGCTCTGGTTAGCGTTCGGGCAACGCACGGTTGTGACTCTTCTTCCGTAGGCATCACACGGACAAGGGGAGGACAACCATGAAGCTTCGCATCGCCGCCGCAGCACTCACCATCGGCCTGTGCACCGCCGGTGTCGCGTCAGCCGATGAGGTTCCGCCGGAGTTCCAGAACAGACCCACGGTCGCGGACTGCTACAACGCCGTTCCCACGATCATCGTCCCTGCTCCTGGAATGGTCACCTTCGGCGGCGTCGGCCCGGACGTGATCCTCGGCACCAACGGTCCGGACGTCATCTTCGGCCTGGGCGGCAACGACATCGTCCTCGGGCTCGGTGCCGACGACACGATCTTCGGCGGCGACGGCAACGACCTGGTCTGCGCCGGCTGGGGCCCCGACCAGGTCCAGGGCGGCGCCGACCACGACACCGTCTACGGCGAGGCAGGTGACGACAGGCTGCGCGGCGGTGACGGGATGGACCTGCTGTCCGGCGACTCCGACGTGAACAACGACGCGGGCGACGGCGAGGCCGGCTTCGACTTCTGCACGGCGTCCACGGAGGTTCAGGTCAGCTGCTGACCGACTGCCGCAACAGGATCTCCGTGGCAGGGTCGGGTCGTACCCCGAGCTGCCGCAACGAGTCCAGCACGCGCGCACGGGTCCGCAGAGTCCTTTGTGGATTCCGTGCGCGCATTGCGGCGGCGAGCGCCAGGCGGTGACCACGCGGCTCGAACGGTTCCAGCGCCAGCGCGCGATCGGCCAGCTGCCCGGCCTGAGCCGGATCGGCGCTGACAAGCCGAAGTTCGCCCAGCGCCAGCAGGTTGTGCACGTGCCGGGCCCTGATCCGGGCGATCTCGGCCTCGCACAGGTCGGCCAGGTCGGTGAGCGGCTCCCCTCGCCACAACCCGACCGCCTGGTCGAGCTGATCCGTGTCGCTGAGCTCGTGGAACGACCACAGGTCCACGCTCAGCATCTCGCTGCGGACGAGACGGATCGACTCGCCGTCGCTGCGCACGCAGTAGGTGGCCTCACCACCGGCGCGCTCAGGTTCCAGAAGCCGCCGGAGATGAGTCATGGTCACCCGCAGGTTCCTCGCGGCACTGGCGGAATCGAGCTCCGGCCAGAGCAGGTCCATCGCCTGGTCCCGGTTGAGCACCGGACTCAGCACGAGCAGGCCCAGCAGCTGGCGGACCCGCGCGCGCCGCAGCCCTGGTGCG
Organism: Lentzea sp. NPDC054927; assembly: GCF_053610285.1. Lineage (NCBI taxonomy): Bacteria > Bacillati > Actinomycetota > Actinomycetes > Pseudonocardiales > Pseudonocardiaceae > Lentzea > Lentzea sp. NPDC054927. The sequence continues at coordinate 109,316 of NZ_JBSGXZ010000009.1, read as the reverse complement.
TCCACGGCAACACCGTTGCGGGTCACGCGCATCGGGCCGAGGACCTCGATGCCGATCGGGTGGTCCGGCGGTGTGGGCACGGTGGCGAGCAGCTTGGCGGCACCGGCGGCGAGGTCCGGATCGTGGGCGAGATCGCGGAGTTTCTGGTGCACCGCGGCATGATCGGCCAGCCAGGCACCCAGCTTCGTCTTGCCTGTGGCGGCCAGTCGCACGGCCAGTTCGACCGACCACGGCAACGGCAGGAAGCACAACGCGTGCGCTTCCGGCAGATATAACGAGAGATCGCCTTGTCTGGCCCGCACGAACGCACGCCCCGCCGCTCGTGCCTTCTGATGTGACGGACCCAAGTCCGTGTTGTCCCAACGCTCTCTCAGCTCGTCGCTCAACACGTACCCCAGCGTCAGGAACCGGCGCAGGTGCCGTTCGGCGACCTTGATGTCCGCCGGCCACTTCGCCAGATGCCGCTTGTAGACATCACGGGCCACCTCCTCCTCTCCGCGCGTGACCGCGACCGCCGCTTGTGCCGCACACGCCAGCACTGCGTCGCGCGGGTTGTCCTTGTCGGCGGGATCGCCACACGGCAGTTCGGTCGTGGTGTCACCGAACGATGCGGCGATGACGGTGTGAAGGGCACGCGCCACGAACTCGTCGCGTGCCGTGCTGTCCACGCTGTCCGGTGTTGTCGTGGGTTCGCCGTCGAACCAGCGCGCCACGGCGGCGTGATGGCAGGCGAGGTCGTCCTCCAGCATCCGTTCGGCGAGCTCGGCGGCTTCGCGCCCGCGGCCGCACATCGACAGGCAATGGACGTGGAACCGCGTGGTGGACACGGAAAGCGCTTTGGGCACTTCGCCGGCCGGCGCCTGGGCGAGGTGGACGAGTGCCTGCTCCGGGTCGCCCGCGAGTTCGGCGAGCACCGCGTTCGCGCTGTGCCGCAACAACCTCAGCACGGGTGTGGACGCGTCGAGGCGCTGGGCCCGATGCGCGATCTCGGCCAGCCTGACCAGGTCTCCCCTGGAGTGCGCGGTGATCACGGCCTGGCCCAGCGCCACCGCTGCCGAGTCCTGGTCGCCCTGCTCCAGCATCTGTGCGCACGCCCGGTCGACCAGGCAGTCGATGGACGGGTCGGTGAAGTCACGTGCGTGCATCACCGCTGCCTTGAGCAACAGGAACGCCGGTTCCTCGCAGTGGTGGGCAGGCACCGCTTTCAGCCACCGCTGAGCGGTCGCGGCCGGCAACACCGACAACGTGGTCCGCACGAGCTCGACCGCGAGACGCGCCAGCAACGGCCAGTCGTGTGCGCGGCAGGCGATTCGCCCGGCCCCGGCCAGCTCACCGCGGGCGGCCAGCACCTCGACCGCCTTGGCGCGCAGGTGATCGGCGGGCACGATGCCGGCCCACAGGTCGTGCGCCCGGTATCGGCCGTCGTCGAGCCGGACGACCAACGGCACTTCGCGAGCGAGGCGTTCGAGATCGACGGGCGCGTCGGCGACCGTCCTCACCTCTTCCTCGGTCGCACACCCGAGCGTCACCAACGCGGCCAACGCCGTTCGCACCGGCTCGGCGAGCCGCTGGAGCACCTCCTCCGCGGCGTAGCGCCAGGACGCGGCGGGGCCGGCGCACAGCGACAACCTGATGAGCGCGGGCCAGCCGTGCAGGTCCTGGGTGAGCTCGCGGCCGAACCTCGTGGCCAGGGCGGCGGTTTCGGCGTCGGTGAAGGCCAGGTCCTCGGTGCTGAGCGCGGCCAGCTCGCCCGCGGCCTCCCGGCGGGCCAGCGGGAGGTCCGGCGTGCGGCGCCCCGACAACACCAGGTGTGCGGTGCCGGGCAGGGCACGCGCGACGGCGGCGAGCAGGGTCGCGCCCGGTGAGTCGCCGGGGATCTCGTGGACGTCGTCCAGCAGGAGACAGATGTCCAGCGGGGCTCGGCGCCGGAGGGCCTCGAGCACTTCCGGCGCACCGGGTTCGGGGCTGGGGACCGTGTTGAGGGCGGCCAGGATCGTGCGGGCCAGGTGGCTCGCGTTCTCGTGGTCGGGGCCGCAGGTGACCCAGGCGTCGATGCCGCGGGGTTCGAGGAGGTTCGCGCGGACGGCCTGCGCCAGTGCGGTGGTCTTGCCGAAGCCGGGGCCCGCGACGACCAGTGTGATCGGGCTGGTCCAGCGCTGGCGAAGGCGGTCGACCAGCCGCAACCGCGGCAGCTCGACGTCCAGCGGCCGCGGCACCCCGTGCAACGGCAGAACCCTGTTGTCCCCCACGCACTACGGAGTCGTCCAGCACCTAGGAGATACCGCGGGCGCGCACACGGGCCACGAGCGGTCGCGCACCGAGGCCCTCGAAGATCGCGAGCGCCTCGGTCAAGTCGCCGGGGTCGTCGCTCTCGACGAGGGCGACGGCGTACCAGTGATCGCACCCGGCCTGCTGCCACCTCTTGGCGGCCTCACGCCATCGGCCCGCCGCCAGCAGCGCGTGGGGATGGCAGGAATCGTCCGTGGACACCGGACGGCCCGCGATGCCCAGCCAGTAGGCCAGTTCCGCGGCCAGCGCCCGCACACCGAGCCGGCGCGCCTCCGCGTGCAGGGGTTCGAGCTCCGCGGCCACGACCTCGTCACCGCCCAGCCACGCCGCCTCGGCCCGAGCGATGGCGGCCGGGCCGATGTTCTGCAGTTCCCCGGTTCCCTGCGCGAGATCCCAGGCTTCCGCGAGCGCGTCCTGCGCACCGGGCAGACCCCGGCGCGCCCGCACCCTGCCCAGGGCGATGAGGGCGTGGCATCGGGTCGGCGGGTTGGCCGGCGGCCGCACTCCAGCCACCAGCTCCGCGTCCGCCATCGCCCGATCCCAGTCGCCCGTCTCCACCGCGACCGTCGCCCGGCACGAGTACATGCGGTTCAGGTACCGAAGCTCCTCCGCACCGTCCGCCATCTCGAGCGCCGTCGTGACACAGCCCATGGCCTCGTCGAGGCGGTACTCCCAGAGCAGGATCTCGACGACGTTGACGGTGAACCTGCAGAAGTCGCTGACCGAGCCGAACGCCAGCGTCGCCTGCCTGGCCTCCGCCAGCGTGGTCCACGCCTCCTCCAGGCCCAGGTCGGCCTGCGCGGTGCCGACGCTCGTCAACGCGTGGGCGAGGATCTCCTGGTCGCCGGCCGCGCGGGCGAGTACGACGGCGCGCTCACCCAGCGCCAGGCTCTCCTCGGTGCGGTAGAGGATCGCCAGCAGGCCGCTCCGGTGGGTCAGCGCACGGGCGAGCGCCCTGTCGTCGCCCGCGCTCTCCAGCAGCGTGACGGCCTCCTCCGCACTGCTGCTGTAGGCGAGCTCCGGCATACCGGCCCGCCAGCAGATCAGCGACAGCCACATCAGGTCGCGACCGAGCGCGCGGACGTCACCGAGATTGCGGCGCAGTGCGACCGCCTCCCGCTGAGCCTCCACGGCAGAGTCCAAGTCCCCGATGACGCTGTTCTCGATCGCGTAGCGGCCCAGCAGGTCGGCCTGCTGGGCCGGATCGAGCAGTTCTCGCTGCTGCAGCACGAGACGCAGGTGCGCCGCCGCCTCCAGGTGCGAGCCGGCCTTGCTCGCGGCCTCGGCGGCCTCGGGGCCGTAGCGCACGATCGCGCCGGTGTCACCGGCCTCGGCGGCGTGGTGCACGACGCGCGCCAGGTCCACACCGTCTCGTGCCACGAGCGCGGCGAGGACGTGGCGGTTCAGCTCGACCCGCCGGGCCACCGGCAACGCGTCCGCGACGGTGCGCCGGATGAGCTCGTGCCGGAACCCGGTGCTGGCCGGTGTCACGGTGAGCAACCCGTGCCGTTCCGCGGCCACCACGGCGGCGACCCCGTCCGGCAGCAGCGCGTCGAGCAGCCATCGCTCCACAGTGGACGGTACGACCGCGAGCCGTGCCAACGCCTCCCGACCGGCGTCGTCCAGCCCGTGCAGCCGCGCGAGCACCGCGTCGGCGACCGTCGGCGGGACGCGGTCGAGGTGTCCGGCCGCGAGGATCTCGGTGACGAAGAACGGGTTTCCCCCGGTCACCGCAAACACCTCGCGCGGGTCGAGCCCGCTCGCCGTGACCAGCCGTTCGACCGCCACGGCCGACAGCGGCGCCAGCTCGAACCGCCGCACCCGAGGCACCGCGGCCACCTGTCCGAGCAGGCGCTGCAGCAACGGCCCGGCGGTGCGGTAGGTCAGCATCAGCAGCACGGGCAGGGACGCCACCCGTCTGACCAAAAAGGACAGTGCGTCCACTGTGGCCTCATCGGCCCAGTGCACGTCCTCGATGACGAGAACCGCCGGCCGGGTCAGCTCGGCGAGCAGCACCTCGAACACCTCCTCCCGGTCCCCCGCGGCACGCAGCCGTGGACCGAGGAGGTCGCGGAACGGGCCGAGCGCGCGGGGCGTGGCCAGGTCGTCGCAACACCCGACGAGCAGCCGGGCCTGTCGCGGCACCATCCCCCGCACCGCGTCCGCCAGCGCCGACTTGCCGACGCCGGGCTCGCCGGACACCAGCACCACCGAGCCGTTCCCCGCGACCGCCTCCCGTGCTGCGGCGGCAAGTTCGGAGAGCTCGTGCTCGCGCTCCAGCAGAACACCGGCCGGCGACATGAGCACGACTCCCGGCAGGTCGAGCGCGGGGTCCTGGCGCAGGACGGCCGCCTCCAGCTCACGCAGCGCCGGGTTCGGGTCGATCCCCAGTTCCTCGCCGAGCGCGTGCCGCAGCCGCTGGTACACCGAGAGCGCCTCGGCCTGACGTCCGCAGCGGTACAGCGCGAGCATCAGCTGCCCGTGCACGTGCTCGCGGAACGGCTGCTCGCGGCTGCGCCATTCCAGCTCCGGCACCAGCATCGCGTGCTCGCCGAGCGCCAGCCGCACCTCGGTGAGCGCGTCCTCGGCCTCGGTCCTGAGCGCGGCGATGCGCTCGGCCTGCTCGTCCAGCCACGCGTGGCCGGTCACGTCCACCAGTGGCCGGTCCCGCCAGCACTCGAGCGCCGCCCGCAGGTGCACCGCCCGGCCGGCCGGATCGGGCTCGCGTTTGCTCTGGTCCATCAACCGTTGGACCTCAAGGAGATCCGTGTCGGCGCCGAGCACGTACCCCGGCGCACGCACCAAGATCGCCGCACGGTCGCCGAGCACGCCACGCAGATAGGACACGTGGTGCTGCAGCGTGTTCGCGGCTGTGCGGGGTGCACGGTCGCCCCACACCACCTCGGTCAGCCGATCGGTGCTCACGATCTCGCCTGCCCGCAGCGCCAGCACGGCGAGCACCGCCTTGCGGCGCGGGCCTCGCACCTCCCTCCGCGTGCCGTCCACCGTCACATCGACCGGTCCCAGAATCCGCACCTGCACACCAGGTAGTCGTCCGGCGACCCGCTGATGTCAGCCAGGAACGCCGTTTCCGTCAGATTTCCGTTCCGCGCCAGGCACGGCGGCCATGGTTCGGCCATGAACATTCGCAGAAAGATGCTCGTCGTGCTGGCGGCGCTCGGGCTGGCGCTCACCGCGAGCGGCGGGGTCGCGAACGCCGCCGGTGTCTTCAAACCCATCAGGAACGCCTGGACCGGCATGTGCCTGCAGCCCGAGGGCGGCAGCACGTTCGACGCGTGGATCGTGCAGGTGCCCTGCGTTCCGGGCAGCGCCATCCAGAACTGGCACTTCGACAAGGTCTCCGGCGACAAATACCAGATCATCAACGAGGTCAGCGGTCGCTGCTTCTACATGAACGGCCCGGTCCGGCGCGGATCGGGCGTCGCCCAGGTGGCGTGCCTGCCGCGGGTCACCAACCACGTGTGGAAGACCGTCCCGACGCCGTCGACCGACGCCGAGATCGAGTCGATGGCAGGCGGCGACCACAACCTGTGCCTCGACGTACCGGGCGGCCAGTCCATCAGCGGACTGATCATGCAGATCTGGTCCTGCAACAACAGCCCCGCGCAGCGCTTCATCATCGGTTTCTGACCACGAGAACGGCCCGCCTCCCCTGACGGGGAAGCGGGCCGTTTCGGTGTACGACGATCAGGCGCCTGCGGCCTTGCGCAGGTCTTCGGCGCGGTCCGTCGACTCCCACGGCAGGTCGACGTCGGTGCGGCCGAAGTGGCCGTACGCGGCGGTCGGGGCGTAGATCGGGCGGAGCAGGTCGAGGTCGCGGATGATCGCGGCGGGCCGGAGGTCGAACACCTCGGTGATGGCCTGCTGGATCTTCTGCGGGTCGACGGTCTCGGTGCCGAACGTCTCGACGAACAGGCCGACCGGGGCCGCCTTGCCGATGGCATAGGCGACCTGGACCTCGACGCGCGACGCGAGGCCGGCGGCGACGGTGTTCTTGGCGACCCAGCGCATGGCGTAGGCGGCGGAACGGTCGACCTTCGACGGGTCCTTGCCGGAGAAGGCGCCGCCACCGTGACGGGCCATGCCGCCGTAGGTGTCGACGATGATCTTGCGGCCGGTCAGGCCCGCGTCACCCATCGGGCCGCCGATGACGAAGCGGCCGGTCGGGTTGGTCAGCAGGCGGACGCCCGCGGTGTCCAGCGACAGCGCGTCGATCTCCGGCTGGACGACGTGCTCGCGCAGGTCGACGCCGAGCAGCTTCTCCAGGTCGATGCCGTCGGCGTGCTGGGTGGAGATGACGACGGTGTCGAGCCGGACCGGCTGGTCGCCCGCGTACTCGATGGTGACCTGGGTCTTGCCGTCCGGGCGCAGGTACGGGACGGTGCCGTCCTTGCGGACCGCGGTCAGGCGGCGCGACAGGCGGTGGGCCAGCGCGATCGGCAGCGGCATGAGCTCGGGCGTGTCGGTGCACGCGTAGCCGAACATCAGGCCCTGGTCGCCGGCGCCCTGCTTGTCGATCTCGTCGTCGGCACCCTCGACCCGGTTCTCGAACGCGGTGTCGACGCCCTGCGCGATGTCCGGGGACTGCGCGCCGATGGCGACGTTCACGCCGCACGAGTTGCCGTCGAAGCCCTTCTGCGACGAGTCGTAGCCGATCTCCAGGATCTTCTCGCGGACGATCGTGGGGATGTCCGCATACGCCTCGGTGGTGACCTCACCCGCGACGTGGACCTGCCCGGTGGTGACCAGCGTCTCCACCGCAACCCGGGAGCGCGGGTCCTTCGCCAGCAGCGCGTCGAGGATCGAGTCGCTGATCGCGTCGCAGATCTTGTCGGGGTGTCCCTCGGTCACCGACTCACTGGTGAACAGCCTGCTGCTGTGCTGGCTCACGGACACTCCTTATTAGCGGGTTGGACTGGAGAAAAGTCTACTGAGACTCAGTCAAGCGAACGGTAACTGCGTCCCACACCACGGACGCCACTTGTGTCTTGGGCCCGTGCGGTATAGGGGTTTCCGCGCCTTCGCGGGTCAGCAGCCAGCCGGCGTTGTCCTCCTGCTCGAACGCCTTGCCGTCGCCGACCGCGTTCACCACCAGCAGGTCACAACCCTTGCGTCGCAGCTTGGCGCGGCCGTAGTCGAGCACCGACGTCGTCTCGTCGCCGGTCTCCGCGGCGAACCCGACGATGACCTGACCCTCACGACGTGCGGAAACGAGCTCCACGAGGATGTCGGGGTTCTTCGTCAGCGCGATCGGGTCGGGGTCGGCGGAGGTCTTCTTGATCTTGTGGCCGGTCAGCGACAACGGCCGGAAATCAGCCACCGCCGCGGCCATCACGACCACGTCCGCGTCCGCCGCGACCTTGTGCATCGCCTCGCGCAGTTCGACCGCCGACCCCACCCTGACCAGGTCGACCCCGGCCGGCGTGGTCAGGTCCGCGGTGTTGCCCGCGACCAACGTCACCCGTGCACCGCGCTGGGCCGCCACCCGTGCGAGTGCATAGCCCTGCTTGCCGGACGAGCGGTTGCCGATGAACCGGACCGGATCGAGTGGTTCTCGCGTGCCACCGGCGGAGATCGCGACGTGCACACCTTCGAGTGTCCGCTGCAACGCCTGCGATTGCACCAGCAGCAGCCGGGCCAGTTCGACGATCTCGGCGGGGTCGGGCAGCCGGCCCTTGCCGGTGTCCTTGCCGGTCAACCGGCCGGACGCGGGTTCGGCGACGACGACACCGCGCGACCGCAGCAGCGCCACGTTGTGCTGGGTGGCCGGGTGCTCCCACATCTCGGTGTGCATCGCCGGCACCAGCAGGACCGGGCAGCGCGCGGTCAGCAGGGTGTTCGTCAGAAGATCGTCCGCGAGGCCGTGCGCGGCCTTCGCGATGAGGTTCGCGGTCGCCGGGGCGACCACCACGAGGTCGGCGTTCTGCCCGAGCTTGACGTGCGGCACCTCGTGCACGTCGTCGAACGGGTCAGCGGTCACGACCTGGCCGGACAGCGCCTCGAACGTGGCGGCTCCCACGAACTTCAGCGCGCCCTCGGTGGGGATGACCCGCACGGAGTGGCCGGACTCGGTCAGCCGCCGCAGGACCTCACAGGCCTTGTACGCGGCGATGCCCCCGCCAACCCCAAGAACGATCTTGGGGCGAACAGGGGCATCAGCGTCAGATGACGCCGTCACTCGCCCTCGGTGTGCTCAAGCAGACCCGCGTGGATCTCGCGAAGAGCAATCGAGAGGGGCTTCTCACGCGGGCCCGGCTCGACGAGCGGGCCGACGTACTCGAGCAGGCCCTCGCCGAGCTGCGCGTAGTAGTCGTTGATCTGGCGGGCACGCTTCGCGGCGTAGATCACCAACGCGTACTTCGAGCTCACCTGCTCAAGCAGGTCGTCGATCGGCGGGTTGGTGATGCCCTCCGGGGAACCGGTCAGGTGACCGAGCTCGGTGTGGGTGATCACTCGTCAATCTCCTGAAATTCGTGGTCCGACCATCAAGGATAGCAAGTCGGCCGCCGCGGACTTCACGTCGGCGTTCATCACCACCTCGTCGAACTCCTTTTCGGCCGCGAGCTCCTCACGGGCGATGTCGAGCCTGCGCTCGACCACCGCCGGATCCTCGGTGCCACGGCCGGTCAAACGCCTCACCAGGTGCTCCCACGACGGGGGCATCAACATCACGAGCTGGGCGTTCGGCATCGCGACGCGGACCTGGCGCGCGCCCTGCAGTTCGATCTCGAGCAGGGCGGGACGGCCGGAGGCCAGAGCCTCCTCGACGGGCCTGCGAGGAGTTCCGTAGCAGTTTCCCGCGAACTCGGCGTGTTCCAGGAACTCGCCGGCCTCGATCATCTGCTGGAACTTCTCGCGGTCCACGAAGTGGTAGTGCACTCCGTCGACCTCGCCCGGCCTCGGCTTCCTGGTGGTCGCCGAGACGGAAAAGTAGATATCGGGTTGCTGCCTGCGCAGCTCCGCCAGAACGCTGGATTTCCCCACGCCTGACGGCCCGGACAAGACGGTGAGGCGGGAGCGGGCAGAACCCGCCCCCGCCTCGGTGCCAATCACTCTCCGCTGAACTCGGAGAGCAGGGCCTTGCGCTGGCGGTCACCAAGACCGCGCAGGCGACGGCTGGGAGCGATCTCGAGGCGCTCCATGATCTGCTGCGCGCGAACCTTGCCGACGCCCGGGAGGGCCTCGAGCAGCGCGGACACCTTCATCTTGCCCAGGACCTCGTCGCTCTCGGCGGCCTTGAGCACGTCCGTCAGGGTCGTGCCGCCGCGCTTGAGGCGCTCCTTGAGCTCAGCCCGAGCGCGACGAGCGGCAGCAGCCTTCTCCAGCGCTGCGGCTCGCTGCTCCTCGGTAAGCTGGGGAAGAGCCACGATTTCCTCCGTGGTGTGGATTCTTTTCGGATCGGTGCCGCGACCGTACCGACCGCAATTGCCTGAGTACAACGTGACCCAGTCAGGTAAATCTTCAGCGGCCATGATTGCGGCGGGTGGTAGTAGTACCAACACCCTCCGGCGGCCTGATCACCGCCCTCCGGCAACTCGTCGCCCACTCTAGGTGTGCTATGAGGCCGGTGACCAGCGGGGCAGCCGGTGGGCTGGACCCTACCAACACATGTTTCCCCAGGTGAGCGCGCCACACCCCAAAAGTTGCGGCGCGCCCCTCCTCAGAGGCTCTCCTGAACCCTTCGCACGGCGCTGACCAGCGACGATACGTCCGGGCCATGCCGGAGAACATCTCGTGAAGAAGTCGGAAAAACGTTGCGCATGTCGGGCCCGAAGAGCCGTTTCAGATCGGCCACCGAGCCTCCCTGAGCGCCGAAACCGGGCGCCAGGATCGGTCCGTTGAACCCGGAGAGGTCCACATCCGTTTCACCGATCGTGGCACCCACGACGAGACCAACATCGCCGCACGGGGAAATGCCGGAATTCCGAGCGGTGGCGAAATCGATGATCGTCCGGGCCACAGTTCGCCCGTCCGGAGCAACCGCGCGCTGGACCTCGGCACCCTCGGGGTTCGACGTCAGCGCGAGCACGAACACGCCACGGCCGGTCGCCCGTGCCGTGTCGAGGGCCGGTTGCAGCGATCCGAAGCCGAGGAACGGCGACACCGTCACCGCGTCACCGGCCAGCGGCGAACCGTCGCCCAGGTACGCCTCGGCGTAGGCGGCCATGGTCGAACCGATGTCGCCGCGCTTGGCGTCCACCAGCACCAGCGTGCCGGAGTCGCGCAGGTCCGCGATCACCCGTTCCAGCACGGCGACCCCACGCGACCCGTAGGCCTCGAAGAACGCCGCCTGCGGCTTCACCATCGACACCTTGCCGCCGAAGGCCTCCACGGCCGTCAGAGCGAACCGTTCGAGGCCCTCCGCGGTCCGGGAGAGGCCCCAGGAGTCCAGCAGGCTCGGGTGGGGGTCGATGCCGACGCACAGAGGTCCGTGCGCGGCAACGGCTTTCGCCAGCTTTTCGCCGAACGTCATTTGTCCCCCCGCAACGCGGCCTGGAGCGCCTGCAGCGGCTGCACCCCGATGTCACCCTGGATCAGCGCCTCGATGCCGTGCACGGCCGCGGCGGCGCCCTGGATCGTGGTGACGCAGGGGATGTCCTTCGCCACAGCGGCGGTGCGGATCTCGTAGCCGTCGATGCGCGGGCCGCTGTTGCCGTACGGCGTGTTGAAGATCATGTCGATCTCGCCGGCCAGGATCATGTCGACGACGTTGCCGTCGCCCTCGAAGTGCTTGCGCACCTCGGTGCACGCGATCCCGTTGCGCTTGAGCACCTCCGCGGTGCCGGAGGTCGCGAGGATCTGGAACCCGAGGTCGGCCAGCCGCTTGACCGGGAAGATCATCGCGCGCTTGTCGCGGTTCGCGAACGACACGAACACCTTCCCGGACGTCGGCAGCGAGCCGTAGGAGGCCGTCTGCGACTTCGCGAACGCCTTGCCGAACGACGAGTCGATGCCCATGACCTCGCCGGTGGACTTCATCTCCGGGCCCAGCAACGAGTCGACGCCGTGGCCTTCCGGCGTGCGGAAGCGGTGGAACTGCATGACCGCTTCCTTGACCGCGACCGGCGCGTGCTCAGGCAGCCGGGCGCCGTCACCGGTGGCCGGCAGGATGCCTTCCACGCGCAGCTCCGCGATCGTGGCGCCCAGCATGACCCGCGAGGCGGCCTTGGCCATCGAGACCGCAGTCGCCTTGGACACGAACGGCACCGTGCGCGACGCACGCGGGTTTGCCTCCAGGACGTACAGCACGTCGTCCTTGAGCGCGTACTGGACGTTCAGGAGCCCCTTCACGCCGATGCCCTTGGCGATGGCCTCGGTGGAGCGGCGGACGTTCTCGATGTCGGAGGCGCCGAGCGTGATCGGCGGCAGCGCGCACGACGAGTCGCCGGAGTGCACACCGGCTTCCTCGATGTGCTCCATCACGCCGCCGATGAACACCTCCTCGCCGTCGCACAGCGCGTCGACGTCGATCTCGATGGCGTCGTCGAGGAACCGGTCGACCAGCACCGGGTGCTCCGGCGTCACCTCGGTCGCGCGGGCGATGTAGCCCGACAGCGACTCCTCGTCGTACACGATCTCCATGCCGCGCCCGCCGAGCACGTAGGACGGCCGCACGAGCACCGGGTAGCCGATCTCGTCCGCGATCTCCTTGGCCTCTTCGAACGACGTGGCGGTGCCGAACTTCGGCGCGGGCAGCCCGGCGTGGTTCAGCACCTTGCCGAACTGGCCGCGGTCCTCGGCGAGGTGGATCGCCTCGGGCGTGGTGCCCACGATCGGCACACCGGCGTCGGCCAGGCGCTGCGCCAGACCCAGCGGCGTCTGGCCGCCCAGCTGCACGATGACGCCCGCGACGGTGCCGGAACGCTGCTCGGAGTGCACGACCTCCAGCACGTCCTCGAACGTCAGCGGCTCGAAGTACAGGCGGTCGGACGTGTCGTAGTCCGTCGACACCGTCTCCGGGTTGCAGTTGACCATGACGGTCTCGTACCCGGCCGCCCGCAGCGCCATCGCCGCGTGCACGCACGAGTAGTCGAACTCGATGCCCTGCCCGATGCGGTTCGGGCCGGAGCCCAGGATCAGCACCTTCGGCTTCTCCCGCTGCTCCGCGACCTCGGACTCGGCGTTCGGGTCGAGCTCGTACGCGGAGTAGTGGTACGGCGTCTCGGACTTGAACTCCGCCGCGCACGTGTCGACCGTCTTGTAGACCGGACGCACGCCCAGACGGTGCCGCAGCCTGCGCACGCCGTCCTCGCCGGCGAGCTCCGACCGCAGCACGGCGATCTGGCGGTCCGACAGACCAGCCCGCTTCGCCTTGCGCAGCAACGGTTCGTCCAGCACCGGCGCGTCGAGCAGCTCCTGGCGCAGGGTGCCGAGCCACGCGATCTGCTCGATGAACCACGGGTCGATCCCCGAGGCGTTGTAGACGTCCTCAATGGACGCACCGAGCCGCAGCGCGCGCTCAACGGTGTAGAGGCGTCCGTCGTGACCGCGCTCCAGCTGCTTGAGCGTGGACTCGAGGGTCGCGTCCTCCGGGTCGGGCTGGGTCCAGAAACCGACGGCCTTGGTCTCCAGCGACCGCAGCGCCTTGCCCAGCGCCTCAACGAAGTTGCGGCCGATCGACATCGCCTCGCCGACCGACTTCATCGTGGTCGTCAGCGTGGGGTCCGCACCGGGGAACTTCTCGAAGGCGAACCGCGGCGCCTTCACGACCACGTAGTCGAGCGTCGGCTCGAACGACGCCGGCGTCTCCCCCGTGATGTCGTTGGTGATCTCGTCCAGCGTGTAGCCGATGGCGAGCTTCGCCGCGATCTTGGCGATCGGGAAGCCGGTCGCCTTCGAGGCCAGCGCGGAGGAACGCGACACCCGCGGGTTCATCTCGATGACGACCATCCGCCCGGTCTGCGGCTGGATCGCGAACTGGATGTTGCAGCCACCGGTGTCGACGCCGACCTCGCGGATCACGTCGATGCCGACGTCGCGCATGTGCTGGTACTCGCGGTCGGTCAGCGTCATCGCGGGCGCGACCGTCACCGAGTCGCCGGTGTGCACGCCCATCGGGTCGATGTTCTCGATCGAGCAGATGACGACGACGTTGTCGTTGCGGTCGCGCATCAGCTCGAGCTCGTACTCCTTCCACCCGAGCACGCTCTCCTCGATGAGCACCTCGGTGACCGGCGACTCCTCGAGACCGATGGACGCGAGCCGCTCCAGCTCCTCCTCGGTGTACGCCATGCCGGAACCCAGGCCGCCCATGGTGAACGACGGCCGGATGACCACGGGCAGCCCGAGGTCGGCGACGGTCTCGCGCACCTCGTCCATCGACTTGCAGACCGCCGACCGCGGGACCTCGGCGCCGATCCTGCGCACCAGGTCCTTGAAGATCTGCCGGTCCTCGCCGCGCTGGATGGCGTCGATGTCCGCGCCGATCAGCTCGACGTTGTACTTCTCCAGCACACCGCGCTCGTGCAGCGCGATGGCCGTGTTGAGCGCCGTCTGCCCGCCCAGCGTCGCCAGGATCGCGTCCGGGCGTTCCTGCGCGATGACCTTCTCCACGAACTCGGCCGTGATCGGCTCGATGTAGGTGGCGTCGGCGAACTCGGGGTCGGTCATGATCGTCGCCGGGTTGGAGTTCACCAGGCTGACCCTGATGCCCTCCTCCCGCAGCACCCGGCACGCCTGCGTGCCGGAGTAGTCGAACTCGCAGGCCTGACCGATGACGATCGGACCAGACCCGATGACCAGGATGTGCTTCAAGTCTTCGCGTTTGGGCATGTCAGCGGCCTTCGTTCATCAGGGTCACGAACTCGTCGAACAGCGGCGCGGCGTCGTGCGGGCCCGCCGCGGCCTCGGGGTGGTACTGCACGGAGAACGCCGGCGCCTCGAGCAGCCGGACGCCCTCGACGGTGCCGTCGTTGGGGCAGTAGTGCGACAGCACGGCGCGGCCGAACTCGGAGGAGAACTCCTCACCCGGCGTGCCCTCCAGCGCGAACCCGTGGTTCTGCGAGGTGATGGCGACCTTGCCGGTGGCCACGTCGATCACCGGGATGTTGATGCCGCGGTGGCCGTAGCGCATCTTGTACGTCCCGCGGCCGACCGCGCGGCCCAGGATCTGGTTGCCGAAGCAGATGCCGAACAGCGGCAGCTTGCGGCCCAGCGCCTCCTTGGTGAGCGCGATCGCGTGGTCCTGCGTGGCCGGGTCGCCCGGGCCGTTGCTCAGGAACAACCCGTCCGGGCTGACCTTCAGGATGTCCTCGAACGAACTGGTGAGCGGCAGCACGTGCACCTCGATGCCGCGCGCCGCCATCATCCGCGGGGTGTTCGACTTGATGCCCAGGTCGAGCGCCGCGACGGTGAACTTCTTCTCGCCGATGGCTTCCACCACGTACGGCTTGTCCGTGGTGACGTCGACCGCGAGGTTCGCGCCGAGCATCTCGGCCGATGCCTTGACCTGCTCGACCATCGACGCGTCGTCGGTGAGCTCGGAGCCGGAGAAGACACCGGCGCGCATCGCGCCCTGCTCACGGATGTGGCGCGTGAGCGTGCGGGTGTCGAGGCCCGCGATGCCGACGATGCCCTGGTTCGTCAGTTCCTCGTCCAGGCCGCGCTTGGACCGCCAGTTCGACGGCGTGCGCGCGGGGTCGCGGACGACGTACCCGGCGACCCAGATCCTGCTCGACTCGTCGTCCTCGTCGTTCCAGCCGGTGTTGCCGATCTGCGGTGCGGTCTGCACCACGATCTGGCGGTGGTAGGACGGGTCCGTCAGGGTTTCCTGGTACCCGGTCATGGCCGTGGAGAACACGACCTCGCCGAGCGAGACGCCGGTCGCTCCGTACGCCTCACCGCGGAAGACGCGACCGTCTTCCAGCACCAATGCCGCGTTCGTCACGCCTTGCCTCCCATGTTCAACTCTCCTTGGCTGAGAGCCGCAACCCATTCGTCGTACACGTCTTTGTCGTCACCGCGGAAACCGGTGTCGAACAGGTGGCCGTCGTTCTCCCACTGGACCACCAGAAGTCCCTCTTCGCTGAACATGACCTTCCCGGCGAGCCCGCGGTCGGTGCGGGCGTCCCGGATGGACCCGGCGGGGATGAAGATCGGCGAAGCGCCGGTCCGTTCGATCGCGATGCCTTCCGGCACAAGGCTCAGCGTCGCCTCCGCGCGGTGACCGATGTCGCCGACCTGGATCCGGTCCTGCCAGTTGCCCGCGTTCGTCGTTCCGATGTAGACACCCGTGGTGGCGAGCTTCGGCGCACCCAGGGTGTCCGGCGTCGAGGGGAACGCGGGGAGGTCGGTCTGCTTGCGCTGACGTCGCTTCCAGCCGTGCCACATGCCGTAGACGCACAGCGCGAAGAAGACCAAAACCGCCACGGAGAGAAGTACGCGGGTCATTCCGCAATCCTTCCCGCCAGTGCCGTGACACGGCCACGCAAGATGGTGGCCGTCACCGCGCCGGGCAGTTCCATGCCCTCGAACGGGGTGTTGCCCGCGATGCTCGCGAGCTGCGCACCGTTCACCGTCCACGTCGTGTCCGGGTCGACCAGCACGAGGTTCGCGGGCTCACCGACGGCGATCGGGCGGCCCTGGTCGGTCAGGCCGGCGATCTCGGCGGGCTTCTCGCTCATCACCCGTGCGACACCGCGCCAGTCCAGCAGACCGGTCCTCACCATCGTCTCGACGACGATGCCGAGCGCGGTCTGCAGGCCGAGCATGCCGGGGCGCGCGGCCGACCACTCGCAGTCCTTGTCCTGGATCGCGTGCGGGGCGTGGTCCGTGGCGACGCAGTCGATGGTGCCGTCCGCCAGGGCCTGCCGCAGCGCGTCGACGTCGTCCTGCGTACGCAGCGGCGGGTTGACCTTGTTGACCGGGTCGTAGGTGCTCAGCCGGTCGTCGGTCAGGATCAGGTGGTGAGGGGTGACCTCGGCGCTGACCTTGGTACCGCGCGCCTTCGCCCACTTCAGGACGTCCGCCGTGCCGGTGGTGCTGACGTGGCAGACGTGCAGCTTCGCGTCGACCTGCTTCGCGAGGATGCAGTCGCGGGCGACGATCGACTCCTCGGCCGCCGCCGGCCAGCCCTGCAGACCGAGCCGGGACGCGTTCTCGCCCTCGTGCGCCTGGGCGCCGATGGTGAGGCGCGGTTCCTCGGCGTGCTGGGCGATCACGGCGTTGAGGGCCTTCGAGTACTCGAGGGCACGGCGCATGATCAACGGGTCGTGCACGCAGTGGCCGTCGTCGGAGAAGATCTTCACGTTGGCCTTGGAGTTGGCCATCGTGCCGAGTTCGGCGAGCTTCTCGCCCTTGAGCCCGACGGTGACGGCGCCGACCGGGTGGACGTCGACGAGGCCGACCTCCTGGCCGCGGCGGGCGACGTGCTCGACGATCACGGCGTTGTCGGCGACCGGGTCGGTGTTGGCCATGGCGAACACCGCCGTGTAGCCACCGAGTGCGGCCGCACGCGAGCCCGTTTCGATGGTCTCGGTGTCCTCGCGGCCGGGCTCACGCAGGTGGGTGTGGAGGTCCACGAAACCGGGCAGCAGCACTGCCCCGTTGCCTTCGATGACTTCGGCGTTCTCGTCCGTACCTTCTGCGATCACGCCATCGCGGATCAGCAGATCGATCGGGTCCCCCTCGCCATAGGGCCTAACTCCCTTGAGAAGCAAGGGTTTCACGCGTTTTCCTCCTCGTGGGCAAGCAGGTGGTACAGCACGGCCATGCGCACGTGGACACCGTTGCGGACCTGCTCGGTGATGGCGGCCTGCGGGCTGTCGGCGACCACGGAGGCGATCTCCATGCCGCGCAGCATCGGGCCGGGGTGCAGCACGACGGCGTGCTCCGGCAGCAGTTTCAGGCGGCGTTCGTTCAGGCCGTAGGCGATGGAGTACTCGCGGGCGCTCGGGAAGAACCCGCCGGTCATCCGTTCGGCCTGTACGCGCAGCAACATCACGGCGTCCTGCGACGCGAGCTCGGAGTCGATCTGGTGCGAGACCGTGACCGGCCACTTCTCCACGCCCGTCGGCAGGAGCGTGGGCGGCGCGACCAGCGTGACCTCGGCGCCGAGCGTGGTGAGCAGGTGCACGTTCGACCGGGCGACCCGGCTGTGCAGCACGTCGCCGACGATCGCGACGCGGCGGCCGTCGAGGCTGCCGAGCCGGTCGCGCAACGTGGCGGCGTCGAGCAGCGCCTGCGTCGGGTGCTCGTGCATGCCGTCACCGGCGTTCACGACCGAGGTGTTGGTGTGCTTGAGCCAGCCCGCGAGCCGGTGGGCCGCACCGGACGCCGGGTGCCGCACGATCACGCAGTCCGCACCGGCGGCCTGCAGGGTGAGCGCGGTGTCGCGAAGGGACTCGCCCTTGCTGACGCTGGAACCTGAGCTGCTGACGTTGATCACGTCGGCGGACATCCACTTGCCCGCGATCTCGAAGGAGACGCGGGTGCGGGTGCTGTTCTCGTAGAACATGGTGATCACGGTGCGTCCGCGCAACGTCGGCAGCTTGCGGACCTCGCGGCCGAGCAGCGCCTGCTTCAGGCGGTCGGCGGTGTCGAGGATCGCGATGGCCTGATCGCGGTCGAGGCCGTCGGTGGAGAGCAGGTGCTTCACTTCAGCACCACTCCGTCGCGGCCGTCGAACTCGTCCAGCATGACCACGACGTCCTCGGTCTTGGACGTCGGGAGGTTCTTGCCGACGTAGTCCGCGCGGATCGGCAGTTCGCGGTGCCCGCGGTCGACCAGCACGGCGAGCTGCACCGCGCGTGGACGGCCGTGGTCGCGCAGGGCGTCGAGCGCGGCGCGGATGGTGCGACCGGAGAACAACACGTCGTCCACCAGCACCACGAGCTTGTCGTCGATGCCGCCCTCGGGCAGCTTCGTCGCCTCCAGCGGCCGCGTGGGGCCACGGCGGAGATCGTCGCGGTAGAGGGTGATGTCGAGCGTTCCCTCGTGCACCCGGTGGCCGGAGAACTCGGCGATCTTGGCGGCCAGGCGGCGTGCGAGAGGGGCACCCCGGCTGGGGATACCCATCAAGACGACGTCGGGTGCGCTCGGTGCATCGAGTGCGGTCTTCTCGATGATCTGATGGGCCATTCGGGCGACAGTGCGCGCGACGTCTCCGGCCGACAGGATCTCGCGATCCCCGGCCGGATCCGTCGCGCCACGTTGACGTGACGCCACGGCTGGACCTCCTTCCCCGCCTCACTGGACGGGTCCTTAAAGGACGTCGGACACCTAGTAATAACTAGGCTGACCTGCACCGTATCACCTACGGACGGTCAACCATCCGAGTGGTGTCGCACGCGTGGCGCGCGTCTCTCCTTGAGATCAGCTTGACCTGTCGACCACGGCGAGTAATCATTACTCTGCGTATCGATCGAAGCCTCCCCCGCAGCACTGCCGTACTGCTGTCGGGGCGAATGAACGGAGAACCGCCACATGGGCGACTACGCCAAGGCGCTGGGGGCCAAGCTCCGCGCTATCCGCCAGCAGCAGGGTCTGTCCCTGCACGGCGTCGAGCAGAAGTCCGGCGGTCGCTGGAAGGCCGTGGTCGTCGGCTCCTACGAGCGTGGTGACCGCGCGGTGACCGTGCAGAAGCTGGCCGAGCTGGCCGACTTCTACGGGGTTCCCGTCGCCGAGCTTTTGCCTGAAGGCCGCGTGCCCTCCGGCGCCGAGCCGGCCACCAAGATCGTGATCAACCTGGAACGCCTCCAGCAGCTGCCGGTCGAGAAGGTGGGCCCGCTGGCCCGCTACGCCGCGACCATCCAGTCGCAGCGCGGCGACTACAACGGCAAGGTGCTCTCCATCCGCACCGAGGACCTGCGTTCGCTCGCGATCATCTACGACATGACCCCGGGCGAGCTCACCGAGCAGCTCATCGACTGGGGCGTGCTGCCTCCCGAGGCCCGCCCCGCGAAGGAAGACTGAGCTTCACTTCCTTCCCGGTTTTTCACTGCACGTAGTGGCTTCCCCGACGTCCAGACAGTCGCCCAGCGGACGTCGAGGAAGCCACTGCTGCATTCGTGGCGGATGTGCTCATTCGGGTGAGAAAAGCCGGTCGACGTGCTGCCGGTCCGTGATCGGCTTGCCGACCGGCGCCTGAGTGGAAGCCCCGCGGCCCCGTGCCGCGGTGAGCGCGGTGATCGATGCGCGCGCTCCTGGTCCGCGATCGGCCTCCATGGCCAACGGCTGTGTGGAGTCCCAGCCGGCTAACGCGCGATGAAGCGCGACGACCGAACGCGCGCGCTCCGCCCACACGGGCCGAACCGCCGCACCCGCCTCTCCTCGTCGCCCGTCACCCGGCCGTGCGGAACCCCGCCGGCTCGTCCAGCGCGAAAAGCCGGTCGACGTGCTGCCGGTCCGTGATCGCGTGGATCGCCGCGATCTTCCGCTCGCGCACCGTGAACGCCACCAGCGCGATCGGCTTGCCGTCCACCGTCGACACCAGCCCCGCCTCGCCGCCGACCACCGCGGGCTCCACGCACGGCGCCGCCTGCAGGACCGCGGCCCTCGGCGCCACCATGCCGGACCCGCGCAGCCAGATCTCCTCCGACCGCAGCGTCACGTCCGGGTCCAGCACGTCCTTGCCCGCCATGAACGCGTCGACCACGTCACGCTGCCCGTCGAGGTCCACATCGGACACCGGCCGGTTCGCCACCCGCTGCCGTGCCCGTGCCTCGACCTGCAGCGCACCGAGCGGCGTGCGGCCGATCAGCGGCGCGACCTGCTCGAACGGCTCCTCGAACATGTCGTGCAGCACGTACGCCACCCGTTCGTCCGGGGTCAGCGCGTCGAGCGCGGTCAGCACGCCCAGGCCCACCTCGTCGTTCGGGCCCTTGCTCACCACCGGGTCCGGCATCGCGAAGCCCTTTTCCCGCGCGCGCAGCATCGTGAGGCTCACCCGCGCCACCACCGTGCTCAGCCAGCTCGGCTCACCGGTCTTCTCGATCTTGCGACGTGCCTCGCGCACCGCGTCGGCGGCTTCGGCGAACCGGCCGAGCATGCGGTAGGCGAGTCTGTCCTCCTGGTCCAACTCCCCGATCATCGTTGGTCCCCTTCACGTCGAGCGCCCACTTGGACAGACATCGAGTGGGCGCCAAACGTGACCAGCGACAGCAGTGGTCTTGCTCACGGAATAATCGCGGCCAGTTGTTCTTTGTCCTGAATCACGTGAATTGCGACGATCTGTCCGTCGCGGACGGTGAAGGCCATCGCCGAGAACAGCACGCCGTCGACCCAGCTGATGAAGCCCGCCTCGCCACCGACGAGCGCGAACTGGACCTCGGCCATCGTCGCGAACTGGCGGAACGTGCTCGCCCGGCCGGCCACCTTCCGTCCGCCGATGACCTCCAGGGCGCCCGCGCGCAGCACGACGTCCGGATGCAGCACGGAGACCAGGCCCTCCAGATCGCCTTCCTTGGACGCCTTCAGGAACGCCTGCACCACTTCCCGCTGCTTCGGCAGGTCGACGTTGGGCTGCGGCCGGTCCTGCACGCGTTTGCGCGCGCGGGACGCGAGCTGCCGTGTGGTCGTGGGCGTCTTGTCGATCAACGGCGCGATGTCGTCGAACGGCACGGCGAACATGTCGTGCAGCACGAACGCGAGCCGCTCATCGGGCTTCAACGTGTCCAGCACGATCAGCATCGCGAGCCCGACCTCGTCCTTGGCGACGGCCTGCTGTTCCGGCTCGTCGCGGACGTCGATCACCGGGTCCGGCATCTCGAACGCGTGCTCCCGCCTGTCCCGCAACATGTTCAGGCACACCCGGCCGACCACGGTGGTGAGCCAGGCGGCGGGGTTCTCGACCGCGCTCGTGTCCGCGCGCTCGACCCGGAGCCACGCTTCCTGCAGCGCGTCGTCGGCCTCGGCGAACGACCCGAGCATCCGGTGGGCGACGGCGCGCAACCGTGCGCGCTCCTGCTCGAACTGCGCGATCAAAACTTCCCCCTGTGGCCTGGCACACACCGTGTCACGTTTCCGAGCGCCGCCGGGTCGACCGGGCAACGACTCACTTTGGAGAGTAGCCATGAAGATCCTGGTCACCGGCGGCACCGGCACCCTCGGCCGGCACGTCGTCCCGCGGCTCCGCGAGGCCGGCGCCGAGGTCACGACCCTCAGCAGGCACGGCGACATCGCCTGCGACCTGCTGGCAGGCGACGTCCCGCAGATCGACGCGGACGTCGTGGTGCACCTCGCCGGTGGGCAGAAGGGCGACGACA
The DNA here is from genome assembly GCF_053610285.1 of Lentzea sp. NPDC054927. NCBI lineage: Bacteria > Bacillati > Actinomycetota > Actinomycetes > Pseudonocardiales > Pseudonocardiaceae > Lentzea > Lentzea sp. NPDC054927. Next base: position 87,804 of record NZ_JBSGXZ010000009.1, on the reverse strand, counting down.
TCGCGACCCGCAACCTGCTCGCGGCCTGCGCAAACGTTCGCCACCTCGTCTACATCTCGGTGATCGGCGCGGACACCGTGCCGCTCGCGTGGTTGCGCACCAAGCTCACCTGCGAGCAGGCGATCGCCGACTCGGGCATCCCGTTCACGATCCTGCGCGCGGCCCAGTTCCACGACCTGACGCTGACCATGGTGCGCGCCATGGCGAAGCTGCCGATCGTGCCGGTGCCGGGCATGCGACTGCAGCCGATCGACGCCCGCGACGTGGCCACGCGGATCACGGAACTGGCGCTCGGTTCGCCCGCCGGACGGGTCGCGGACATCGCCGGCCCCGCGGTCTACGAGATGAAGCAGCTCGTGCGGGACTACCTGACGACCGCGGGCAAGCGCCGGCTGACCGTGCCGGTGCGGCTGCCGGGCAAGGCCGGAAAGGCTTACCGGGGCGGGCAGAACCTGACGTTGGACGGCGACCACGGCACCCACACGTGGGAGGAGTTCCTGGCCGCCGCCTGACGCCGCCCAGGAGTTACCAGGGCACAGGCCCGTCCTGGTTGAAGAACCCGCCGGTGGGCCCGTCCGCCCCGAGCGTCGCCAGCCGCACGATGACCGCGGCACCCTGCGCTGTCGTCAGGAAGCCCGAGTGGTTGTTGATGTCCGTGTCCACGTAACCAGGGTCGGCGGCGTTGACGAGGATGCCGTCCTTTCGCAGTTCGTTGGCGTACTGGACGGTCAACGCGTTCAGCGCGGTCTTGGACGGCGTGTACGCGGCGGACGCGGGCAGCGCGGACAGAGGACCGTCCGGGGTGGCGCAGATGGTGAGCGAACCAGCCGCGGAACTGACGTTGACGATGCGCGGTGCCAGCGCGCGGCGCAGCAGCGGGAGCAGGGCGTTGGTCACCGTGATCACGCCGAAGACGTTGGTCTCGAACACTTTCCGGACCATGTCGACGTCGACGGTGCTCGGGATCTGGTCGACGGCGTCGGAAGGCGAGACCTGGCCGGAGCCACTGATGCCGGCGTTGTTCACCAGCACGTCGAGGTGCCCGAAGCACGATTCGACCTGCCGCGCGGCCTCCTCCACGCCCGCCGGATCGGTGACGTCCAGCACGAGTGCGTGCACGTCGCCGCCCAACGCCGCCGCGGCTTCCTCACCGCGCCGCCGGTCTCGGGCGCCGATCAGCACGGTCATGCCTCGCGCGGCCAGCTGTTCGGCGGTCGCGCGGCCGATGCCCTTGTTCGCTCCGGTGATCAAGGCGATCTTGTGCTGTGTCGTCTTTGTGGTGTGACCAGAGCTGGCTGCGCTACGCGGCATTTACGGCACAACCCTTGTCCGCCAAGTCGTTCCTGTCGGCCACGGTGTCCAGGATCGCGCTCGACGTCCACGACGGGCAGATCCAGGCCATCCGGGTGGTGATCAACCCCGACAAGCTCGGGCACCTGGGTCCGGTGGCCGACGCGCGGGTCGTGGTGCGGGAGACGAACCAGGCCCGCTCGATCAGGTGACTTTCGGGGTGTTCCAGCCGGAGGAGAACCACGTCACCTCGCCGGTCGCGGGGTCGTACCGCCGGCGTTCGATGGCACCGATGTCGGCTCCGTAGACGTGGATCCCCACGGTCGGTATGTCACCAACGGCTGCGACGGCGTGCACGTCGTCGTCGGTCGTGCAGCACACGGTGACGTCGCCCTGTTTCCACACCTGGTCGCCTAGTGGAACCAACGGCTCGTGTGCGTCGGCGGCGGGTTTGGCGTAGCGGAACTCGCGTTCGGAACCCGAGTAGATGCCGACCACGCCCCACGTCTCGTGGCCGTGCACGGGCGTGCGTTGGCCTGGGCTCCACACGACGGCGGCCAACGACCAGCGGCCGCCGGGAGCGATGTGCAGCGGGTAGTTGACGTGGTGTTCGGCCGACGGCTGGGTGAACTCGGGTGGAAGCTGGTAGTCGCCGGCCAGCAGGGAGGACAGCAGATCGGCGACCAGCTTGGTGATCTCGTGCTGGTCGTCGGTGGTGCTGAGGACGTGTTCCACGTCGTCGATGAAGGTCTGCAGCGTCATGAGTTGAGCGTGGAGCAGGAGCGGTATGACGTCCAATGCCAATACCCCAGCCAACTCATCGACATCGTTAATGTGTCCGGATGAGATCCTGGCGAGGTGACCACTTCTGACGCAGGGCTGCTCGCCGATCTCAACCCGCTCCCGTCCGGCCTGGACGCACGGCTGCGCGACCACCTCACGTTCCTGATCGAGGTCGACAAGCTGAAGACGATCCTGCGCCAGTCCCCGCTCGCCGCGGCGCAACGGCGGGAGAACGACGCCGAGCACTCGTGGCACCTCGCGCTGATGGTCATGGTCCTCGCGGAGTACGCCGACGAACCGATCGACGTCGGCCACACGATCAAGCTCGTGGTGGTGCACGACCTCGTCGAGATCTACGCGGGCGACACCCCGATCTACGACACCGAGGCGGGCGTGAGTCAGCAGGAACGCGAGGAGGCCGCCGCGGACCAGTTGTTCGGCATCCTGCCGGAGGACTCGGGCCGGGCACTTCGAACACTGTGGGACGAGTTCGAGACGCGCGCGACGCCGGAAGCGCGGTTCGCGAAGGCCATGGACCGGTTCCAGCCGCTGCTGCTCAACTGGATGGCCAAGGGCGGGACCTGGCGCACCCCCGGCGTCACCGCGGACGCCGTGCGCGGCCGCAAGGCAGTGATCGGCGAGGCCTCGAAGACGCTCTGGGACACCGCCAAGCACCTGATCGACGAGGGCGAGCGCCGGGGATGGGCGCGAACCGACTGAAACGACGAACGGCCCGTGCTCTGAGAAAGCACGGGCCGTTCAGCGAAAACTAGAGAACAGCGCGCAGCTGGTCCGCGATGACAGCGATCCGGCCCAGCACACCGTTCACGAACCGCGGCGAGTCGTCCGTGGACAGGCCCTTGGCGAGCTCCACGGCCTCGTCGATGGCCACCGCGTCCGGCACGTCGGCCGCCCACAGCAGCTCGTACAGGCCGAGGCGCAGGATCGCGCGGTCGACCGCCGGCATGCGCTGCAGGGTCCAGCCCTCGGCGTGCTCCGAGATGAGGTCGTCGATGCGCGTGCGGTGCGCGGTGACGCCTTCGACGAGCGTCACCGTGTAGTCGTTGATCGGCGGGACATCAGCAGACCCGATGCGCGAGGCCAGCAACGTCACGGCGTCGCCACCCAGCAGATCGGCTTCGTAGAGGAAGTCGACCGCGCGCTTGCGGGCCTTGCTCCGAGCACCCATCAGGACTTGTCGCTGATGCGGCCGAGGTAACGGCCATCGCGGGTGTCGACCTTGATCTTCTCACCGGTCGTGACGAACAGCGGGACCTGGATCTCGGCGCCGGTCTCCAGGCGGGCGGGCTTGGTGCCGCCGGTGGAGCGGTCGCCCTGCAGGCCGGGGTCGGTGTGCTCGATGACGAGCTCGACCGAGGTCGGGAGCTCGACGAACAGCGGGACGCCCTCGTGCGTGGCGACCATCGCCTCCTGGTTCTCCAGGAGGTAGTTCGCGGCGTCGCTGACCGTCTCGGCCGGAACCGGGATCTGGTCGTAGGTGTCGCCGTCCATGAAGATGAAGTCGGTGCCTTCCTTGTACAGGAAGGTCATGCCGCGCTTGTCCACGGTGGCGGTCTCGACCTTGGTGCCCGCGTTGAAGGTCTTGTCGACGACCTTCCCGGTCAGCACGTGCTTGAGGGTCGTGCGCACGAAGGCGCCACCCTTGCCGGGCTTGACGTGCTGGAACGCGGTGACGGTCCAGAGCTGGCCGTCGAGGTTCAGCACCAGGCCGTTCTTCAGGTCGTTCGTGGTGGCCACGGTGGAATTTCTCCTGTGTAGGACGGGGATGTCAGACGACCACGAGTTCCTTCGTGGTCAGGGTGAGGAGCTCCGGCCCGCTTTCGCGGACCACGAGGGTGTCCTCGATGCGGACTCCGCCCCGCCCCGACAAGTAGACGCCGGGCTCGACGGTGACCGCCATACCGGCCGAAAGTGTACCGTCACCCGCCTTCGACAACGCCGGTGCCTCGTGGATCTCCAGCCCGACCCCGTGGCCCAGGCCGTGCAGGAACTCGCTCCCGTGCCCGGCCTTCTCGATCACCTCGCGCGACGCGTGGTCGACGTCGCTCACGTTCACGCCCGGCTTCAGCGCGCCGCGTCCGGCCGCCTGCGACCGTGCGACCAGGTCGTACAGCTCGCGCTGCCAGTCCGCGGGCTTGCCGAGCACCAGCGTGCGGGTCATGTCCGAGTGGTAGCCGTCGACGAGTGCGCCGAAGTCGAGCTTGATCAGGTCACCCTGGTGCAGCGTCGCGTCGGTCGGCGAGTGGTGCGGGACCGCCGAGTTCGCCCCGAACGCCACGATCGACGAGAACGACGGCCCTTCCGCGCCGTGGTCGAGCATGCGGCTCTCCAGCTCGCGCGCGACCTCGCGTTCGGTCCGGCCCGCCCGCAGGCCGCCGTGCCCGATCAACGCCGCCAGCGCCCGGTCCGCCGCCGCGCACGCCATCCGCAGCGCCTCGATCTCGACCTCGTCCTTGACCAGCCGCAGCTTCTCGACCAGGCCGCTGGCCTTGGTGAGCTCCGCCTCCGCCGCCTGGGTCAGCGCCTCCAGACCGTCCACCGTGACGTGGTGGCTCTCGTACCCGAGCCTGCCCTTGGCACGCTTGGCCAGCGCGACGTCGCACGGCCGCTCGATCAGCCGCTCGAGGTCCGGCACCTGCTTCTTCGACTGCGTGAGATAGCGGCCGTCGGTGCAGAACACCGAGGAGTCGTCGCCGTTCACGTCGATCAGGACGGCGGCATTCGATCCGGTGAACCCGGTGAGGTACCGGACGTTCAACAGGTTCGTCACGAGGAGCGCGTCCAGGTTCGTGGCCTGGAGCTCCTGGCGCAATGCGATTCGGCGAGCGGCGTACGACGACATGTGTCGCAGCGTACGGCCAGTCCTAAGCTGTCCGCATGCGTCCTTGGTTCGTCCGTGCGTTGTGGATGGGGCTCCTGCACGGGGCCGTGCAGACGGGCGTGGCCGCGGTCGCCGTCCGCAGCCCCGAGGCGTCGTCGGTCGGCCCCATCGCCATCGGGTTGCTGATCGCCGCCGCCGTCATCTGGGGCGCGGTCGACACGCTGCGCGACCTGCCCTCACGCGGCATGCAGTGGTTCATCGCCGCGCTGATCGCCGGTCCGTTCGCCGGGGCGCTCGGGGTGATCGGCTCGGCCGTGCTCGTCGATCAGACCGGGCAGGAGGCGCTCTGGGTGGCGTTGACCGGCGGGGCGGCGTTCACGGCGTTGCTGGTGCTGGCGCCGGCCGGGCTCGGCATGCTGCTGGGCGGGTTCCTCGTGCAGAAGAACACCGTCTAGTCCGCGCCGGTGACCTTGAGCCGGTAGGTCACCGACGTCGAGAAGTCGCCCGACTCCCCCACGATCTTGAGTTCGTGCTCGCCCGCCCGCAACGGCGGCAGCCAGCCCCACAGCCCGCATGCCTGGGCCGTGTGCCGCCCCGCGCTCTCCCCGGTCGCGTTGTCCCGCGCGGCCTGGAAGGTGATCTCGACAGCGTCGACCCGCCGCACCTCCACGACCTGCCCGTCGAGCGTCATCGAGCCCTTCGCCGAGGCCATGAACGACTTGCAGCTGGACGTGTTGGCGCTGTACCGGTTGACGGCGGGCGCGGCGAGCGGACGGCCGGCGGGCACCTCACACTTCCGTTCCACCTCACCGCCGAACGTCCCGGCGAGGAACCACATGTCCTTCGGCTGGTTCTCGGCGCACCACTGCCCGGTGTCGTCGACCACGGGGTTGCGGTTCTCGGGGCTCGACAGCGCCCACGTCCACCACTTCGCCTGCAGGTCCGCGTCCGACGGCCGCTCGGCCGCGGCCGGTGTCACAGAGGTCGGTTCCCCGGAGTTCGGGGCGGATTGGGGCTTCGCGATCCCGCACCCGGCCAGGAGCAGGGCGAACGCGGCGATGAGCAGTCTCGGCACGAGCGGCATCGTCGCACGATCAAGCGGCTACCAGCTCTATTTCGAAGCCGTCCGTGTTCTCCAGGAACGCGGCGTAGTGATCCGGTCCTCCCGCGTGAGGATGCCTGTCCGCGAACATGAGCCGCCAGCCGTTCCGCTCGGCTTCCGCGGTCAGGCGGTCGACGTCTTCGCGCGTGCCGGCGTGGAGGGCGAGGTGGTTGAGTCCGGATTTCATCCGATCGTGTGGACCGGTCAGCGCCGGGGACTGCTCGACCACGACGTAGGTCTCGCCGAGCTTCCAGCTGACGCCGGCGGCCCAGCGCTGGAACTCGGTCCAGCCGAGTGCCGGGAAGAGCCAGCCGAAGGTTGCTTCGGCACGGGCGAGGTCCGGCACCCATAGCTCGATGTGGTGAAGCATCCCGTCTCCCCCTGCGGTGTCCACTTATTGGCAATTGATCGATGCCGGTGACCTGCCGAAGTCGAATACATGTGCAACGAGGTCTCGGGTGAGGTCCGTGGCGGCACTGTGCTGCAGGTTCACCAGGTCACCGGCGACATCCTGCTTCACCGCGAACCGGCCCGCCGCGACTGGATCACCCCGGCGAGGGTGCTGGCGGTACGAGTGCTCCTGGTACTGCTGCTGACCTGCGCCCAGCAGTACGCCGTGACCGCGCTCGGCGACAGCACCTTCCCCGGCGGCGCCGCCGTCTGGCCGCTCGGCGTCGACGAGGACGAGGTCGCCGAACTGGTCGCGGCGAGGATGCGGGACTGCGCGTCGGAGGTAGTCACGGCTCCCGTGAACTGCCCCCAGCGCGGCTCCGCCCAGCGCGTGCACTCCGTGAAGTGGGCGCTCATGGGGAACACGCGTGACGGCATGTGGGTGGTGTGGCACCGGGATCGGTTCTACGTGAGCGGCACCGCGGTCATGACCTTGGGCTACGTGACCAGTGGCAGCCACGGCTACGAGGTCGACGAGGTGCGGTTCACCGCCGAGGTCCGGTGGCGCGGCAGCCAGACCACGACCGCGGACGTGACCCTGGGACCGGGCATGTTCCCCGGTCTCATCCGCAAGGAGGGGTTCGAGCTCACCAGGGAGGAGATCGGTGCGGCGATCCGCCGCCGGTTCAACGCCTGCACGGCGACCACCGAGTCGCCGATGGGGATCGGCTGTCCCCTCGCCGGCGACACGCCGCGGGTCAGCGGCGTGCAGTGGAAGCTCAACAACTACCAGCTCGCCCACGCGCGCATCGAGCACGACGCCGAGTTCGGGGTCGTCCGGGTCACCGGGAGCTACTCGGTCACGGCGTCGTCCTGCGGCCCGCACGACGCCCAGCCGCACCCGCTGTACACGCAGAGCGGCACCTACCAGGCGACGCTGATCGGCGTCGCCAAAGGTGCCGCTCGCCTGCTGGAGATCAAGCACGTCCCTTGAGCGACAGCCAGCGCAGCGCCAGCAGGTAGCCCTCGACGCCCAGCCCCACGATCACGCCGCTCGCGATCGCCGAGATGACGCTGTGGTGCCGGAACTCCTCGCGCTGGTGGATGTTCGAGATGTGCACCTCGACCAGCGGCGCGGTGAGCTGCGAGCACGCGTCGCGCACCGCGATCGAGTAGTGCGTCCAGGCGGCGCCGTTGAGGACGACCGGGATCGAGGCGTCGGCGGCCTCGTGCAGCCACCCGACCATCTCGCCCTCGTAGTTGGTCTGGCGGACCTCGACGTCGAAGCCGAGTTCCTTGCCCTCGGCGACGCACATCTCGACGAGGTCGGCGTGGGTGGTGCTGCCGTAGATGAGCGGCTCGCGGGTGCCGAGGCGGTTCAGGTTGGGGCCGTTGAGGACGAGGACCTTCACAGCAGCACCGTCCCGCCGGAGGACTTCGGCTCGGCGGCGACCGCGGAGTAGGCGGCGGCGATCAGGGCCGGGTCGGGGCCTTCCAGGCGGCCCGGCTTGGCCAGGCCGTCGAGGACCACGAAGCGGAGCACGCCTGCCTTGTTCTTCTTGTCGACCTTCATGCCCTCCATGAGCTGCGGGAGGGCGTCCGGGTCGTAGGAGGTCGGCAGGCCGAGCAGTTCCAGCACGCGCTTGTGACGGTCGGCGGTGTCGTCGTCGAGGCGGCCGGCCAGGCGGGCCAGTTCGGCGGCGAACACCAGGCCCACGCTGATGGCGGCGCCGTGGCGCCAGCGGTAGCGCTCGCGGCGTTCGATGGCGTGGCCGAGCGTGTGGCCGTAGTTCAGGATTTCGCGCAGGGACGACTCGCGCAGGTCGTTCGTGACGACGTCGGCCTTGATCTGGATCTTGCGGCGGACCAGTTCGGCGAGCACCTCGCCGGTCGGGTCCAGGGCCAGCGCGGGGTCGGCCTCGATGAGGTCCAGGATCACCGGGTCGGCGATGAAGCCGCCCTTGACGATCTCCGCCATGCCGGCGATGAGTTCGTTGCGCGGCAACGTTTCCAGGGTGGCCAGGTCGACGAAGATGGCGTCCGGCTCGTAGAACGTGCCGACGAGGTTCTTGCCCGCGTCGGTGTTGATGCCGGTCTTGCCGCCGACCGCGGCGTCGACCATGCCGAGCAACGTCGTCGGGATGTTCACGAGGCGCACGCCGCGCATCCAGGTGGACGCGACGAACCCCGCGAGGTCGGTGACGGCGCCGCCGCCGAGGCCGACCACGACGTCCTGGCGGGACAGGCCGATCTTGCCGAGCACGTCCCAGCAGAAGCCGGCGACGGCGAGGTCCTTGCCGTCCTCGGCGTCGGGGATCTCGACGCGGTGGGCGTCGGCGCCGCCGGCCTTCAGCTCGTCGACCAGCACCTCGGCGGTCGCGGCGAGCGTCGGCTGGTGGATGATCGCGATCTTGGCGGTGCCGCGCAGGAACTCGACGATGTCGCCGAGCAGGCCGCGGCCGACCACCACGTCGTAGGGCTTCTCGGCGGCGACCCGGATGCGGGCGGGCTCGGTCATTGCACAGCTCCCTTGATCACCGCTTCGGCCACCTGCTCCGGATCGAGGGCGTCGGTCTGCACCTCGATCGTCGCGACCTCGCGGTACAGCGGCAGGCGCGCGTCCAGCAGCGCCTTGAACGTCGCGCGCGGGTTCATGCCGGTCAGCAACGGGCGCGCGGACGACAACCCGGTGCGGCGCACGCCCTCGGCCATGCCCACGTTGAGGAACACGACCGTGTGCGCTTTCAACCGCTCACGGGTGACGGCGGACAGCACCGCTCCCCCGCCGAGCGCGAGCACTCCGTCGTGCTCCGCCAGGCCACGAGCGACGGCTTCTTCTTCCATGGCACGGAAAACCGGCTCGCCGTCGTCGGTGAAGATGTCCGAGATCGGCTTGCCCGCGGTCTCGACGATGTCCGCGTCGACGTCGCGGAAGGCGAGGTCCAGGTGCTTGGCCAGCAGTTCGCTGACGGTGGTCTTCCCGGACCCGGGAGGACCGACCACCACGTATCGAGGGCTCACATGCCCTCCCAGCGGGCTTCCAGCGCCTTGAGGTACGCGTGGGCGTTGCGGCGCGTCTCGTCCAGCGAGTCGCCGCCGAACTTCTCCAGCGCGGCCTCGGCGAGCACCAGCGCCACCACGGACTCCAGCACCACACCGGCCCGCGGCACGGCGCACACGTCCGAGCGCTGGTGGATCGCGACGGCGGGCTCACCGGTGCGGACGTCCACCGTGGACAGTGCGCGCGGAACGGTCGAGATGGGCTTCATGGCAACGCGCGCACGGAGGATCTCGCCGTTGGTGATGCCGCCCTCGAGGCCACCAGCGCGGTTCGAGCGACGCGTGACGCCGACCGGGCCGCTGCCGCGGTCGATCTCGTCGTGGGCCTGCGAACCCCAGCGCTTGGCGGAGGTGAAGCCGTCGCCGATCTCCACGCCCTTCATCGCCTGCACGCCCATCAGGGCGGCGGCCAGGCGCGCGTCGAGGCGGCGGTCCCAGTGCACGTGCGAGCCGAGGCCCGGCGGCAACCCGTACGCGAGCACCTCGATCACGCCGCCGACGGTGTCACCGGCCTCCTTGACGGCCTCGACCTCGGCGACCATGGCCTCGGTGCCGCGCGCGTCGAAGCAGCGCACCGGCGACTCGTCGATCGCGGGCAGGTCGTCCGGGGTGGGCAGGGCGGCGTCCTCTGGCGTCTCGGCCTTGCCGATCGACACCACGTGGCTGACGATCCGCACGCCGAGCAACTGCTGCAGGAACTGCCGCGCGACCGTGCCCAGTGCCGTGCGGGCGGCCGTCTCACGGGCGGAGGCGCGTTCGAGCACGGGCCTGGCCTCGTCGAAGCCGAACTTCTGCATGCCCGGCAGGTCGGCGTGACCGGGCCGGGGCCGCGTCAGGGCCTCGTTGCGGCCGGTGGTCTTGAGCAGGCTCGGGTCGACGGGGTCCGGCGACATGACGGTCTGCCACTTGGGCCACTCGGAGTTGCCGATGGTGACCGCGACCGGGCCGCCCTGGGTCTTGCCGTGGCGCACGCCGCCGAGGATCTCGACCTCGTCCTGCTCGAACCCCATCCGGGGCGAGCGACCGAACCCGAGCCTGCGCCGCCCCAGCTGGGTGACGAGGTCCTCGGTGGTCACCTCGACTCCGGCGGGCATGCCCTCCAGGACGGCGACGAGGGCGGGGCCGTGTGACTCTCCAGCGGTGATCCAGCGCAGCACGTTCACAATCCTTTCACAGCGTTGTCAAAGCCCAGGTGGCGGCCAGCAACCCGGGCCCGTGCGGCACGCGCCTGCCGCGTTTGCCGATCGCGATGCACAGCGTGACCGCGCTGGACAGGATCGCCGCAGGTAGGAGCATCGGCAGCGCGAGCACGGAGCCGAGCCCGAACGCGAGCTTCACGTCGCCACCGCCCATGACGGGCGGTCTCCAGCGCCTGACCGCGAGATGCACGCCACCGAAGACCACCGCTCCGAGCACGGCGGCTCCCAGCCGGTGGAACTCGAGGAGCAGCAGCGCGGCGCCCATCGGGAGGGTCAGCGCGTCCGGCAACCGGTGGTGCCGCAGGTCGATCGACGCGAGCACGATGCCGAACCAGGCCAGCAGGTACGACGAAGGTGGTGCGTCCAGGACGTCGGCGACCGTCCACAACGAACCCAGCACAGACGCGAGCAGGACCGTGGTCATGGCACCACGGTCCTGCTCGGTACGACTCGGGCACAAATTCCGGGCCGTCGTGAACGGTCCATTCACGCACGGCACCACGGTGCCTCAACTCAGGCTGGGAGAACGCCCGGAAACAGCGGGTTCAGCGAGACCAGTCGAACAGGGCGTCGTTCGCCGCCACGTCCACGTCCAGCGCGAAGTCACCGAGCACCTCGGCGGACGCGTCCAGCGCGATCACCGGGCAGATCGGCGCGAACCCGGCCGCCTCGACCTCGGCCGGGTCCCACGTCACGATCCGCTGACCGGCCCGCACCTCCTCGCCCTTGACGACGTGGAGCTCGAAGCCCTCGCCCTTGCGCTTCACGGTGTCGATGCCGAGGTGAACCAGCACCGCGGCGCCGTCACCCGTGGCCACCACGAACGCGTGCGGGTGCAGCGTCACGACCTTGCCGTCGATCGGCGAGACCACGTCGGCCTTCGATCGAACCGGTTCGACCGCCACGCCGGGGCCGACCATCGCCTGCGAGAAGACCGGGTCCGGCACGGCGGAGAGCGCGACCACCCGGCCGGTCACGGGGCTGCCGACACGGAGGCTCACAGGATGTCCTCGATGTCGGACGCGATCGTGTCCGCCTCGGGGCCGACGACGACCTGGACGACGTTGCCGGAACGCATGACCCCGTGTGCTCCCAACGACTTCAGGGCCTTCTCGTCGACCAGCGAACCGTCTTCCAGCTCACACCGCAGGCGGGTGATGCACGGCTCGATCTCGACGATGTTGGACGCGCCACCCAGCGCCTCGATGATCTTCTGCGCCTTCTCGTCAGCCACGTTCGTACCTCTCGTTCCCGTAACAGCGGTTGACACCCGCTCAGTACGCGGAGCATTCTCCCCCGCACCAACTGGTCTAGACCGGAAAGTACCACTGCGAGGAGGTGAGCGAATGCACGAGATCGTGGAGGGGCCCAAGCCCAAGCACGCGCAGCTCCGCGAGATCCTGCGCCGGCTCGCCGAGCAGGACCTCGCGCCTGGCTCACCCATCCCGTCCGAACGCGACCTCGCCGAGCGGTACGGAGTCTCCCGCATCACGGTGCGGGCCGCAGTCGGCCAACTGGTCGCCGAAGGCCTGCTCACCAGGGCGAAGGGCCGTGGGACGTTCACCGCACGGCGGCGTTACGACCTGCAGCTCCTGCTGGCCTCGTTCACCTCGGACATGAAGGCGCGCGGGCTCGAGCCCAGCACCGAGGTGATCAGCTCAGGCCAGGCGGCTCCCGGTTCGAAGGCCTCACTGGGGCTGGACGCGGACGAGTACGCCTACCGCGTCGTGCGGCTGCGCAGGGCTGACGGGGCGCCGCTTGCCCTCGAAGCCGGCTGGTACAGCCCGCACCTGCTGCCGGAACTCGACCGGTGCGACCTCTCCGGGTCGCTCTACGAGCTCTTCGCGGCGAAGTACGGGGTGCAGCTGGACGAAGCGAGGCAGACCGTGTGGGCCGAGACCGCCGACGCCGACACGGCCAAGGCGCTCGACGTCCGCAAGGGCAGCCCGTTGCTCGTGTTCCGAAGGGTCGCCAGCGCGCAGGGGCGGCCTTGTGAAGACGTTACTTCCTGGTACCGGGGCGATCTCTACCAGGTGACCATGCAACTGGACCGGACCGTCCCGGGTTCCGGACCGAACTCCGCCAAGGGAGGAACCCGATGAGCACGGACGCCGCGACTGGTGGTCGTGAGATCAAGGGCCTCGCCACGTTGCAACGCTTCGGTCGCAGCCTCATGCTGCCGATCGCCGTGCTGCCCGCGGCAGGTCTGCTGCTCCGCTTCGGTCAGCCCGACATCCTGGGCAAGGACGGCCTGGGCTGGAACGCCGTCGCCTCGGTGATCGGTGCTGCGGGCGACGCGCTGTTCAGCAACCTCGCCCTGCTGTTCGCCGTCGGCATCGCCGTCGGTTTCGCCCGGCGTGGTGACGGTTCCACGGCGCTCGCCGGCGTCGTCGGCTACGTCGTGCTGACGAGTGTCTTCAAGGCGATGTCGCCGCTGGTCCTCGACCAGCCGACCGACCCGGCCGCGAAGCCCGAGGTGATCAACTACGGTGTCCTCGGCGGTATCGTCGTCGGCATCATGACCGCCTTGCTGTGGCAGAAGTACCACCGCATCAAGCTGCCCCCGTACCTGGCGTTCTTCGGTGGCCGCCGGTTCGTCCCGATCATCGTCGCCGGTGTCATGACGCTCGTCGGTGTCCTGCTCGGCCTGGTGTACCCGTGGTTCGACGCGGGCCTGACCGCAATCGGTGAGTGGGTCACCGGCAGCACGATCATCGGTGCCTTCATCTACGGTGTCGTGAACCGCCTGTTGATCCCGCTCGGCCTGCACCACATCGTCAACAACGTCGTGTGGTTCCAGTTCGGCGAGTTCGACGGCAAGACCGGTGACATCCCGCGCTTCCTCGCGGGTGACCCGTCGGCCGGAACGTTCCAGACCGGCTTCTTCCCGATCCTGATGTTCGCCCTTCCCGCTGCCGCGCTCGCGATCGTGCACACCGCGAAGCCCAGCCAGCGGAAGATCATCGGCGGCATCATGGGCTCCGCCGCGCTCACCGCGTTCATCACGGGTGTGACGGAGCCGCTCGAGTTCGCGTTCATGTTCGTGGCGTGGCCGCTGTACGTCATCCACGCGATCCTGACCGGTACGTCGCTGGCCATCTCGAACGCCCTCGGCATCCACGACGGCTTCTCGTTCTCGGCCGGTGCGATCGACTTCGTGCTGAACTGGAACATCGCCACCAAGCCGTGGATGCTGATCATCCTGGGCCTGATCTACGGTGCGATCTACTACTTCCTGTTCCGCTGGGTCATCACCAAGTGGAACCTGAAGACGCCGGGCCGCGAGGACGACGAGTCGCCGGAGGCGGACGAGAGCGTCGTCAGCACGTCCGAGCGCACCTCGGTGCGCGAGAAGCCCGCCACGAACGAAAAGCACGCCAAGAACGAATAGCAGTAAGCACAACCAAGTTCTACCGGGAGGAACCATCATGGCCGAGCGACGGGTCACCGTGGCCAGCAAGGTCGGACTGCACGCCCGACCGGCCGCACTGCTGGCGAAGGCCGCCGCCGACCAGCCGGTGACGGTCACCATCGCCAAGGACGGCGGCGAAGCCGTTGACGCGGCGAGTGTTCTGGGTCTGATGACCCTGGGCGCCATGCACGGTGACGAGGTGGTGCTCAGCGCCGATGGGGACGGAGCGGACGCTGCTCTGGACGCCATCGCCGAACTGATCGCCACCGACCACGACGACTGAGTCGTGCCCGGTCCGTGAGTGGTCCTGGTCGCCCCGACGACCGTCTCCCGACAGAAGGGGACCACTCACGGACCACCCGAAGTGCAGAACGACACCCGCGGTCACGACGCCGGCCAAGGTCGACGGCGTGGCCTGCGGGTACGTCACCATCAGCCACACCCCGCCCGCGGCGAGCGCGGGAGGCACGACCAGCCCCGCGGTCCAGTTGCGCAGCACCAGGAACGCGAACGTCGAGACCAGCAGCGCCGCGCCGAGCGTGTCGCTGAACCGGTGCCAGCCCAGCGACACCGTCTCCGCCGCCACCGCACCCGCCCCGATCGCGCCGGGCACAGCGACCAAAAGGGCAAAACGCTTCGGCACCGCCATGGTCACCGCGATCACCGCGGCCACCGCTGCCGTCGTGTGTCCACTCGGGAAGCTGTTGTGCACCAGCACCGCTTCCTCGTCCAGTTCGGGCCGCGTCAGCACGTAGAGCTTCAGCACCTGCGCGAGCAACACCGAACCGCCGAGCACGAGCAACGGCGGAAACGCCTTCTTGCGCGCTACCAGGATCACGATGATCGCGGCAACGATGATCACCATGTCCACGTTGGACGCCCACGAGCGTTGGAGTGAGAGCTCGGGCAACGCGGCGTTCTCCGCCTTCTGCCCGAACGACGTCCACACCAGCGCGAAGTACGTGAAGAGGAATCCCAGCAAGCTTCCGGCCATGCGATCGAGACTCCGCGAGCCGCTCAACGGGAACGTCCACGCCATGTCATGGTTCCGCTACAGAACCAGCACAGGTGCCGTTACCCACCGATAATGGATCTCGTGGCGATGGTCTTGCTGGTCGAGGACGACCCCTCTGTGCGCGAAGGGCTGGGGCTGGCGTTGCGCCGCCAGGGACACGACGTCCGAGCCGCCGGAACAGGCGAGGAAGGCGTCGAGAAGCTGCGCGAGTCACGCCCCGACATCGTGGTTCTGGACATCATGCTGCCGGGCATCGACGGGTTCGAGACGTGCCGGCGCATGCGCACCCAGGCCGAGGTGCCGATCATCATGCTGACCGCGCGCGGCGACGACTTCGACGTGGTCGCGGGCCTGGAGGCGGGCGCGGACGACTACGTGGTGAAGCCCGTCGAGCCACGCGTGCTGGAGGCCAGGATCCGCGCTGTGCTGCGGCGGACCGTCTCCGAACCGTCCTCCGTGGAACGCCACGGGTCGCTGGTGATCGATCGCGCCGGTCTGCAGGTGCTCAAGGACGACGTGAAGGTCGGGCTGACGCCGACCGAGCTGAAGCTGCTGCTGGAGCTGTCCCGCACGCCGGGCCGCGTGCTGACCCGCCAGCAGATCCTCGAAGCCGTGTGGGAGCACGACTACCTCGGTGACTCGCGCCTGGTCGACGCGTGCGTCCAGCGGCTGCGCGCCAAGATCGAGGACGTGCCCTCCGAACCCGGTTACGTCCACACCGTGCGTGGCTTCGGCTATCGCTTCGGCCCTCGATGAGGTCTGTTCTCCGCGGCCTCAGGCCCCGGCTGATGGCCGCTTTCCTGCTCCTGACCCTGCTGGGCGCGGTGGCCGCGGCGGGCGCTTCCTACGCCACGGCCAGGAACCTGCTGCTCGAGGACGCCCAGGACGGGTTCATGAACCCGTTGCTGGAGGACGTCCGCAACTACGCACCCCGCCTCACCGTGCCGCCCGCGCAACAGGATCTCGACGAGTTCGCGTCGTACCTGCGCGGCGCGGCGACCGTGATCTCCGGGGAGCTGCGGTCCCGCACCGGCCCCGATCTGGGGATCGTGCCCGCGGACATGCGGGAGATGGTGAAGTCCAGCAAGACCGTGATCTGGCAACGCCGCACCGACCGCGCCGAGCCGTACGTGGTGATCGGCATCCCGCTGGTCCGCGCCGACGGCAACGCGACCGGCGTCGAGGTGTGGGCGGTGTCGTCCCTCGGCGCCCCGCAACGCGCCATCGACAGCTTCTCGACCGCCGCGTGGGTCGGTGTCAGCCTGGTCCTGCCGCTGGCCCTCGGTCTGGCACTCTTCACCGCCAGAGGCGTCCTACGGCCAGTGCGCCGCCTGGGAGCCGCAGCGCGCGCACTCGGTTCCGGGCGCCTGGACACGCGTGTGGAGGTTCGGGGCTCCGACGAGCTCTCCGACCTGGCCCGCACGTTCAACCAGGCCGCGGAGCAACTGGAGGCCACCCATGCCGCCTCCCGCCGGTTCGTCGCCGACGTCTCACACGAACTCCGCACGCCTCTGACGGCCATGAGCGCCGTGACCGCCGTGCTGGACGAGGACGCCGACACGCTGCCACCGGACACGGCCGTGGCGGCCCGCCTGGTGTCGACCGAAACGCGCAAGCTCACCCGCCTGGTCAACGACCTGATGGAGATCTCACGCTTCGACGAGGGCCGCAACCTCCTGGAACTCGACGAGTGGGACATCAGCACGGCCGTGCGCGACTCTCTGGCAGCACGCGGCTGGACGTCGTCGGTCGACGCCACGCTCCCCGACGGCGTGACGGGCCGCGTGGACCGCCGCCGGCTGGACGTGATCGTCGCGAACCTCGTCGGCAACGCCCTGAAGCACGGCGGTGCACCCGTACGCCTCGTCGTGCGTCCTGGTGTCATCGAGGTGTCCGACCAGGGCCCAGGCATCCCACCCGATGCCCTCCCCCACATCTTCGACCGGTTCTACAAGGCAGACACAGCCCGCTCCCGTTCCGAGGGCAGCGGTCTGGGATTGGCGATCGCATGGGAGAACGCCCGCCTGCACGGCGGCACCATCGAAGCGGCCAACGCGCCCTCGGGCGGCGCGGTCTTCACCTTGCGCTTGCCCTGGTGACGCTCGCGGCCTGCGGAGTGCGCCCCACCCCGGTCCTGACCGGCGCCGAGGCCCCCACGGTCTCGTCCCACGAGCTGACCGTCTACCTGATCTCGGCCGAACAGAACGGCCTGGTCCGACGCACCCGCGCCTACTCCGGCACCGTCGAAACCGCCACGGCCATCAACCTGCTGGTGGCCGGCCTCACCGACGAGGAGAAGAAGCTGGGCCTGCAGACCGAGGTGCCCGCCACGACGTCGCGGATCTACGCGGTGTCCAACGTGATCCTGCTGCCCGAGGACATGCCGCCCCTGTCGAAGTGGGCGCAGTTCCAGCTCTACTGCACGGCCATCGCCAGCCGGGCGAAGGTGGAGGGCGTGCAGGGGTCGGACATCGACTGCCCCTAGCCGACGCAGCCTCTCAGCGGACGTAGACGACGTCCTCAAGCTCCTCACGCGCGGCGCACCCCGTGAGCACGCCCGTGCGCATCCGCCGATGGCTGCTCTGTCGGTATCGCCCCCATGGCGGCTCTGTCGGTATCACCACGCCGGGAACTCTGTCGGTATTGCCGCGCTGGGTGAGCCCGCGCAGTGGTGCCTCGATGGGTAGCGGTGCACCCCCCACGCCCCGCGATTGGGGCTTTATCTTGAGGGGGCGGGATGCTTCGCTGTTCGGGTTCGGCCGGGGCGCTTTAGTCCCCGGCTTTTGGAGGCCGTCCAGCATCCCGCCAGAGGCTCGAGGTCAAGCCCCAATCGCAATCGTCGCGAAGCGGCGATGGACTACAACGGGACCCGCTCGCCCACAACCGCTACGAACGCACAGCCAACTCAGCAGCCAGGGCCGACCGCATGACCTCCCGCGGCGCCGCCAACCCGGTGAACTGCTCCACCTGCCCAAAAGCCTGATGCAGCAACATGTCCAGCCCGGTGGCCAACCGAGCCCCAGAAGCCTCCACCGCCGAAGCCACCGGAGTAGGCCAAGGGTGGTAGATCACGTCCAGCACGTACGGCGCCCGAGCCAACGCCGCAGCCAACGGCACAGTGGCCTCAGCCGGCACCGTCGACACCAGCACGTCCGAAGAACCGGCCAGCACCGCGAGGTCCACAGAGGACAAAGCCAGCACCTCGACCGCGACCCCGACCCGAGCAGCCGTCGCCACAGCCTCGGCAGCGCGAGAAGGATCCCGCACCACAAGGGAAACCGAGGAAATCCCGAGCTCGGCGAACCCGGCGAGAACAGCCGTTGCCGTTCCACCGGCGCCGATCACGACACCGGCCGAGCCGCCGGAGAAACCCTTCTCCCGCAAGGCTCCCACGACGCCGTCCACGTCGGTGCAGTCCGCGTGCCACCCGGAATCGGTGCGCACCAGCGTGTTGGCCGCGCCGACGGCAGAGGCACGTGCGGTCACCGACGAGGCGACGGCCAGGGCCGCGCGCTTGGTCGGCATGGTGCACGAGAGGCCGACCCACTCCGGCCCCAGTGAGGCGACCAGAGCGGGAACGCCGGCCTCCGTGCACTCGAGCCGGGTGTACTCCCAGTCGAGGCCCAGCGCGGCATAGGCGGCGTTGTGCAGCACAGGGGAAAGAGAGTGCTCGATCGGCGAACCGATCACCGCTGCCTTGCGCACTAGTAGATGCCGTCCCTCTGGGCCTTCTGGTCGTTCGCGTTGTGCTCGTCGAACGTCTTGGCGAAGCACGAGGTGCCGTCCGTCTGGCACTTCACGAAGTACATGATGTCGCCACCCTCGGGCTTCAGCGCCGCGGCGATCGCCTGTTGCGAGGGCGAGCCGATCGGGGTCGGCGGCAGGCCCTGCGTCTCGTAGGTGTTGTACGGGCTCTCCGTGGCGCGGTCCGCGTCCGAGGTGCGGATGTGCGGCTGGTTCTTCAGGTAGTTCACGGTCGAGTCGAACTGCAGGATCATCGGCTTCTTCAGGCGGTTGTAGATGACCTGGGAGACCTTGCTGAAGTCCTTCTCGATGGCTTCCTTCTCGATCAGCGAGGCCATCACGAGGACTTCGTAGGGACGGAAGCCCGTGTTCATGGTGCCGCCGGGAATGCCCGCGCCCTGCATCTTCTGCCCGGACGACACGACGACGCTGCGGATCAGCTCCACCGCGGAGACGCCCGGCTTGACCTGGTAGACGCCGCGCATGATCAGGCCTTCGAGGCGGAACTGCGGTTCGGCGCGCTTCACGTCCTCGAGCGCCCAGTCCGGGACGCCCAGGGCGACCGGGTCGGTCTGCTCGGCCGCGGCCTTGATCTCCTCGACGCTCAGGCAGACCTTCTGGCCTTCCTTCTCCGTGCAGCTGGCGGCGGCGAGCTGGGAGTAGATGCCGGGGACGGTCTTGCCGTTGGCCTGGATGTCGGTGAGCTTCAGGCCGCCGACGATCTGGACGGCCGGCACCCTCGTCTTCGGGTCGACCATGCGGGCCACGGCCTGCTGGCCCGACATCTTCGTCTTCATCAGGTAGAAGCCCGGCTGGATCGACGTCACGCGGGCGTCGGTCTTGCTGGCCTCGGTGAAGGCGCGCGCGGAGGCGATGACGCCGTTCTCGTACAGGGTCGACGCGATCTTGCTGACCACGTCGCCGTCCTGGACCTCGACGATGGCGTCCGTCTCGCCGCTACCGGGGTAGTCGTCGAACGAACCGATGCCGCGCAACTCGCGGTAGCCGTAGTACGCGCCGCCCATGCCCACGGTGAGCACCAGCGCCACGACCAGCCACAACACCGTCTTCTTGCGCTTCTTCGCCTTGTCACGGGCGACGCGGTCGCGCTTGAGAGGACGTCGTTCGTCCACTTCGGGGTCGGTGAACAACCCGAGATCGTCGCTCACACCTCGTCCTTTCGGGCGGCCACAATCCGTGCCCGTGCGTCCAGCCAAGACTGCAGGATCTCGACAGCGGCCGCCTGATCCACCACAGCGCGCTGCTTCTTGCCCTTCACACCGCGTTGTGCCAGTACCCGGCTCACCACGACCGTCGTCAGGCGTTCGTCGCTGAACCGCACCGGCACGGGGGCGATCCGTTCGGCCAGGGCCGCAGCGTACGCGGTCGCCGCGTCCGCTGCGGGGCCGTGCCGACCGGCCAGTGTTTTGGGCAGACCGACCACGACCTCGACGACGTCATGCTCGGCCACGAGACGTACGAGCTCGGTGAGATCCGAGCCGCGCTTCTCGTCCCGCTGCAGGGTAACCAGCGGAGTCGCCAGAAATGCCGATGGATCGCTGAGGGAAATACCCACGCGAACCGATCCGACGTCGACGCCGAGCCTCCGTCCGAGGCCCGGATCGCCGACACCAGGTGAGTCAGTGCTGCTCAAGCACCTTGTCCAGTTCATTCGTCAGAGCCGTGATGGCTTCGGGGACACCAGCCGGGTTCGTGCCGCCGCCCTGGGCCAGGTCCGGCTTGCCGCCACCGCGGGCGGCGATGGCAGGGCCGAACACCGGGACCAGCTTGCCGGCGGCCAGGCCCAGGTCACGGGCGGCGGCCGTGGTGGCCACCACGAAGCTGACCTTGTCGCCGTCGACCGAGAACAGGGCCACCACACCGGGCTTGCTGCCCAGCCGGTTGCGGACCTCACCGCCGAGCGTGCGCAGGTCGTTGCCCGACACGCCCTCCAGGCCGAGGGCCACCAGCGACAGACCGCGGATGTCCAGGGCCTTGTCGGCGAGCGACCCGGCGTTGCCGAGCAGCTGGGCGGCGCGGACCTTCTCCAGCTCCTTCTCGGCGGACTTCAGCCGCTCGACCAGCGACTCGATCCGCTCGGGCAGGCCGTCGGAGCCGACCTTGAGCATGTCGGAGAGGTTCTGCACGATGGCGCGTTCCTTGGCCAGGAACCGCATGGCCTCGATGCCGACGTAGGCCTCCAGGCGGCGCACACCCGAGCCGACCGAAGATTCACCCAGCAGGGTGATCGGGCCGATCTGCGACGAGTGCTCGACGTGGGTGCCACCGCAGAGCTCACGCGACCACGGGCCACCGATCTCGATGACGCGCA
Organism: Lentzea sp. NPDC054927; assembly: GCF_053610285.1. Taxonomy (NCBI): domain Bacteria; kingdom Bacillati; phylum Actinomycetota; class Actinomycetes; order Pseudonocardiales; family Pseudonocardiaceae; genus Lentzea; species Lentzea sp. NPDC054927. The sequence continues at coordinate 66,635 of NZ_JBSGXZ010000009.1, read as the reverse complement.
CGGTCTCGTCGTAGGTCTCGCCGAACAGGGCGACAGCACCCATGTCCTGGGCGCCGGCCATGTCGGTGTAGACGATGCTGACCGGCAGGTCCTTGCGCACGGCGAGGTTCGAGACCTCCTCGATCTCGCTCTTGGCCTCGGTGGACAGGCCACCGGTCCAGGCGAAGTCGAGCCGCAGGTAGCCGGGCTTGTTGTACGAACCGCTCTGCAGGGCCGACGGGCCGAGCACCTGACGCAGGGCGGCGTGCACGACGTGCGTGCCCGAGTGGCCCTGGCGGGCACCGACGCGCCACTCCGGGTCGACGCGGGCCTCGACGTGCTCGCCCTCGGCGACCTCGCCAGACTTGACGCGCACCTGGTGCACCCACAGCTTGCGGGCGACCTTCTGCACGTCGAGCACCTCGAGCTCGGCGTTGCCGGTCACGATGGTGCCGGCGTCGGACTCCTGGCCACCGGACTCGGCGTAGAGCGGCGTGCGGTCCAGCACGACCTCGACGATGTCGCCCTCGCGAGCCGACTTCACCCGCTGGCCGTTGAGCACGATGCCGCGCAGCGTGGCCTCGGAGGCCAGCTCGGTGTAGCCGGTGAACTCGGTCGGGCCCTGCTCCAGCAGCTCCCGGTACACCGACTGGTCGCCGTGGCCGGTCTTCTTGCCGGCGGCGTCGGCCTTGGCGCGAGCGCGCTGCTCGGCCATCAGCTTGCGGAACCCGTCCTCGTCGACCGAAAGGCCGGCCTCGGAGGCCATCTCCAGCGTGAGGTCGATCGGGAAGCCGTACGTGTCGTGCAGCTGGAAGGCCTTGTCACCGGGCAGCGTGGCGCGGCCGTCGGCCTTCACCTCGGCGGCGGCACCCTCGAAGATCCGCGAACCGGCGTCGAGCGTGCGCAGGAACGTGTCCTCCTCGGCCTTGAGCACCTGCTGGATGCGGGCGAACCCGCTGACCAGCTCGGGGTAGGCCTCGCCCATCGAGTCGCGGACAACCTCGGCGAACTGCTGCAGCACCGGCTCGTTGACGCCCAGCAGGCGCGACGAGCGCACGATGCGGCGCAGCAGGCGGCGCAGCACGTAGCCGCGGGCCTCGTTGCCGGGCGTGACGCCGTCGCCGACCAGCAGCACACCGCTGCGGGCGTGGTCGGCGATGACGCGGAAGCGGATGTCGTCGACCTCGTTGGCGCCGTACTTGCGGCCGGAGAGCTCCTCGGCCTTGTTGATGACGGCGCGGACCAGGTCGGTCTCGTAGACGTTGTCGACGCCCTGCAGCAGGTAGGCGACGCGCTCGACGCCCATGCCGGTGTCGATGTTCTTCGACGGCAGCTCACCGATGACCGGGTAGTCCTTCTTGGCACCACCCTCGCCGCGGATGTTCTGCATGAAGACGAGGTTCCAGATCTCCAGGTACCTGTCCTCGTCGACTACCGGGCCGCCCTCCTTGCCGTACTCGGGGCCGCGGTCGTAGTAGATCTCCGAACACGGGCCGCACGGGCCGGGGACGCCCATCGACCAGAAGTTGTCCTCGACGCCACGGCGCTGGATGCGCTCCAGCGGCATGCCGGCGACCTTCTGCCACAGCTCGATGGCCTCGTCGTCGTCCAGGTAGACCGTCACCCAGATGCGCTCGGGGTCGAAGCCGTAGCCGCCGTTCTCCTGGGAGTTGGTGATCAGCTCCCAGGCCAGCCGGATGGCGTCTTCCTTGAAGTAGTCGCCGAGCGAGAAGTTGCCGGCCATCTGGAAGAACGTGAGGTGGCGGGTGGTCTTGCCGACCTCGTCGATGTCGGGGGTGCGCACGCACTTCTGGATGCTCGTCATCCGCGGGGCGGGCGGCGGGGCCTCGCCGAGGAAGTACGGCTTGAACGGCACCATGCCGGCGTTGACGAACAGCAGGTTCGGGTCGTCGAGCAGCAGCGAGGCGCTGGGGATGTACTTGTGCCCGGCCTTCTCGAAGTGCTCGCGGAAACGCTTGATGATCTCGTGGGTCTGCACGGGAAGTTCCTTGCTGTGAAGAAAGAGTTGTCAGGGCCGCCCAGAAATGGGCACAGGTCCGAGGCGAACGACTAGTGCTTGCCGTTCGCCCTGGGCGCTCGACGCCCTGGCGTGAAGCCCGTCTGACGTTCCACGGTCTCCTGCAACTCCTGTTCCCGTTCGGCCATGCCCGCGCGCACCTCGGCCCCGAAGGAACCGATCGCGCCGGCGAGCTCTCGCAGGCCTTCACCCACGTTAGCGCCGATGCCGGCGGGAGTCGCCTGCTTAGTCACCTCGGCGGCCTTCTTGGCGGCGAACAGCCCGGCCGCGGCACCCAGCCCGAACCAGAAGAGGCGGCTCACTTGGCACCTCGCTTCGGGCGGCGCTTGGCGTGCTTGTTCGGCTGCTCGGCGGCCTTGCGGCGGGCCTTCACGGCCTTGCTCACGCCGTACGACAGCGCGGCGGCCTTGACCAGCGGCCCGCCGAGCGTGGCGGTGAACAGGCTGGTGAGCGCCGAGACGTTGCCGGTGACGGCGCGCGCGTTCGCGGTGATGCCGTCGACGCGTTCCAGCTGCGTGTTCACGTGCGTGAGCGTGGTGTTCGCCTCGGTGAACAACGGGTCCGTGTTCTCGTGCGCCTTGCGCATCGCGATCGTGGCCTCGTCGAAGAAGCGCGCTGCCTTGATGGCCACGATCGCCAGCACGAGCACGAGCAGCACGAACGCACCGGCGGCGACCAGCGCTGCGATCTGCCCTGGCGACACGGATCCTCCTGGTTACCGGACGTTTTGGCTTGAGTGCGAGTGAGATTACCGGGTGGGTCCGACACTCATCCGAGGGGCATCAGCAGTTGATCTTCAACGGCCGGTGACGCCGTCGATCTGCTCCCGGATGATGTCCGCGTGACCCGCGTGCCTGGCCGTCTCGGTGGTCATGTGCGCGAGGAGCCAGCGCAGCGACTTGCGGTGGCCGTCGATCGGGATCGCCAGCAGCGCCTCGGGGCCTCCGGCGGCCGTGATCGCCCTGTCGCTCGCCTCGATCGCCGCGCGGTACTCCGCGATCACCTCTTCGGCGGACCGGCCGGCGGGCACGGCCATGCCCAGTTCGGCCGCCTCGTCCCAGTCCGTGCCGCCGAGGTGGTGGCCGAACCAGCCGCGCTCGGCCTCGGCCAGGTGCTGGATGAGCCCCAGGATCGACGTGCCGCTGGCGACCGTCGACCGGCGAAGCTCGGCGTCGGTGAGCCCTTCCGCCTTCTTGAGCACGCAGTGCCTCTGGAACTTGAGGAACTCGTGCGCGACGTCGAGTTCGCCCGTGTCGACGCGCGGCACGGGTTCACGCTGGGTCTCCGGCATGACACAAGAACGTACGGGACCACTCATTGACGCAAGGTGGTCACCGCCTGTGAAATACCCGTCACACAGGGCTTGACACCGGCACCCCTGCGGTTATCAAGTTAGGCGACCCTAAGTTCGATGGCGCAGGAGGCCGAGTGAAGCCGGTATCGCACCTGGACTCCTACCGGAAGCACGCCCTGGCAGGCGCCCCGCCGATGCCGGAGCTCCCGGACCCGTGGGACGCGCGCCTGGCCCGTCCGGACGGCTACGACCTGCACCTCGTCCACCGCTGGAACCAGGCACCGCACGTGGCGGCGTTCTGGCGGCAGGCCTGGCCGTTGCCGCGCTGGGAGGAGGAGCTGCGGACCCACCTCGACGGCGACGACGTCCGCCCGTTGCTGATCAGCTGGCACGGCCGCCCGGTGATCTACACCGAGCTCTACCGCGCGGCCCGCAACGCCGTCGCCGGGTGCTACCAGGCGCGGCCGCACGACCTCGGGCTGACCGTGGCGGTCGGCGAGCTGGCGATGACCGACCGCGGCCTGGTGCGGTCGCTGCTCCCCCGCCTCACCGACGCGCTGTTCGAGGCCGACGCGCACTGCACGCGGATCGTCATGCAACCCGACGTGCGCAACAAACGCGCCATCAAGTCGTTCCAGGCCGGCGGGTTCATGGCCGCCGACGAGATAATGCTGCCGGGGAAGATCGCACTGCTGATGGTGTGCCCGCGCTAGTGGTGCGACTCAGAACGCGGTGATGTCCTGCGGTGCGCGCTCTTTGCGGCTGAGCGCGCGCACCACGTCGATCGCACGATGTTTGTTGAGCGACATCCGGGTCAGCAGGTCGATGACCGTTTCGTTGACGCGCCGCGGGAACTCTGGCGTCTCGGCGCCGACGCTCACCGCGAGGTCGTCGGAGTGCACGACGAACTCCATCATCCGGCTGACGAGGTACTCGTCCAGCGTCACCGCCCACGGACCCCAGTGCGGCATCCGCACGGGCCTGTTCTCACTGCCGGGCAACGACTTCTCGAGGTTCCGCAGCGTGTCCTCGAACTGACCGCAGAGCGCCTCCTGCCCCTCGGTGGCGATCTTCTCGCCGCCGGCGCGGATGCGGGTGTGGAACTCGGAGTCGACGTCCAGCTCGGTCCAGTTCGCCCGCGCGTAGTGCTCCATCAACGGCACGACCGGCTCGTCGCCGACGGGCGCCGCGATCATGTCCGGCAGCGGCAGGACCTGGTAGCCGATGTGACCGGCGAGCCCGCTGACGCCGAACTCGGGCAGGGCGCTCGGCCGGCCCCAGTTCTTCCCGACCTGCTGGTGACGCAGGAGGTCCAGGGTGATGCGGGCGGTGGTCAGAAAGTCTTCCCTGATCGTCACTTCGCCGAAGTTACGCGATAATTCCTGATCGCCCGACGGATTTCGCCGATCACTCGCCCCTGATCACCTTGCGCAGCCGGGGCAACCGCTCCGCCACCGCGCGTTCGGCACCACGGCCGGTCGGCTCGTAGTAGTCGCGCCCCACCAGGTCGTCCGGCGCGTACTGCTGCGTCAGCACACCCTCGGGAACGTCGTGCGGGTACCGATAACCCTGAGCGTTCCCCAGCTTCGCCGCCCCGGCGTAGTGCCCATCCCGCAGATGCGCGGGCACAGCACCGATCGCACCCTTCCGCACGTCCGACATCGCGGCGTTGATCGCGGTCGTCACGGCGTTCGACTTCGGTGCGGTGGCGAGGTGGATCGTGGCCTGCGCGAGGTTCAAAGCGCACTCCGGCAACCCGATGAGCTGCACGGCCTGTGCGGCGGCCACGCACGTCTGCAGGGCAGTCGGGTCCGCCATGCCGATGTCCTCGCTGGCGTGGATCACCAACCGCCGTGCGATGAACCGCGGATCCTCCCCCGCCTCGATCATCCGGGCGAGGTAGTGCAGCGCCGCGTCCACGTCCGAGCCGCGGATCGACTTGATGAACGCCGAGGTCACGTCGTAGTGCTGGTCGCCGTCACGGTCGTAGCGGACGGCCGCCTTGTCCACAGTGGACTCCAGCAGTGGCAGCGTGACCACGCCGTCGTTCGAGGCCAGCGCCGAGTCGGCCGCGGCTTCCAGAGCGGTCAGCGAACGACGTGCGTCGCCGCCCGCCAGCCGCACGAGGTGGTCCTCGGCGTCCTGCTCGACGACGACGGTGCCGCCCAGCCCGCGTTCGTCGGACACCGCGCGGCGGATCACGGCCCGCACGTCGTCGTCGGACAACGACTTGAGCTGCAGCACCAGGGAACGGGACAGCAGCGGCGAGACCACCGAGAAGAACGGGTTCTCCGTCGTGGCCGCGACCAGCAGCACGATCCGGTCCTCGACAGCGCCCAGCAGAGCGTCCTGCTGGGTCTTGGAGAACCGGTGCACCTCGTCGATGAACAGCACGGTCGACTCGCTGGTCCGCACCAGCCGCCGCCGGGCCTCGTCGATGACCGCCCGCACCTCTTTCACACCCGCGGACAGCGCCGACAGCGCGACGAACCGGCGTCCGGTCGCCTTCGACACGAGGGTCGCGAGGGTCGTCTTGCCGGTGCCGGGAGGGCCGTAGAGCATCACAGACGCCGGGGTGGCGCCCTCGACCAGGCGGCGCAGCGGCGCGCCGGGTCCGAGCAGGTGGTCCTGGCCGACGACCTCGTCCAGCGTGGCCGGGCGCATCCGCACGGCCAGCGGGGCGTTGGCCGCGATGCGCTCGGCCTTCTCCTCGTCGGTCGCGCCGAAGAGGCCCTCGTCGAACAGACCTTCGCTCATGCGTTCGAGCGTAGGTCATGTGCGAAAATCGCGTCTCGTGCCCATGCCCCGTGCCGTTCTCCTCGCCGGACCTTCCGGCTCCGGGAAGTCGACGCTCGCCGCCCACCTCGGCTGGCCCGTGCTGCGCCTGGACGACTTCTACCGCGACGGCGACGACCCTTTGCTGCCCCGCGACGAGCACGGGCGCGCGGACTGGGACGCGATCGGCTCGTGGAACGCGGACGCGGCGCTCAAAGCGATCATCGAGTTGTCGGAGACGGGCCGCACCGACGCGCCGGTCTACTCCATCAGCGAGGACCGCAAGGTAGGCACGCAGACGATCGAGCTCGGCGACGCGCCCGCGTTCATCGCGGAAGGACTGTTCGCGGATCTGCTGGTGGAGGGTGCCCGCGAGGCCGGTGTGCTCAGGGACGCCATCGTGCTCGCGCCGAGCCCTCCGGTCACGTTCGTGCGCAGGTTCGCCAGGGACGTGGCCGAGGCCCGCAAGCCGGTTCCGACGCTGCTCCGGCGCGGTCTTCGGCTCATGCGCGAGCAACCGCAGGTGGTCAAGAGGTGCGTCAACGCGGGTATGCGACGCACGACACCCACGAGGGCGAGGACCGAGCTCGTTTCGTGATCGGCTTGCCCTGTGGGGGCGGCTCTGGTCTGGCAGGATGCCGCTCACACACGACCCGGGGGTAGCCGCGATGTCCGAAACGCCTGGCTGGTCCTCACCCGACCAGCAACCCAACCAGCCGCAGCAGCCGAACGGGCCGCAGCAGCCGCCGCAGCCCCCGCCGGGCTACTACGCCCCGCCGCCTCCCGGTCCGGGCCCGACGATCAAGCCCGGTGTGATCCCGCTGCGCCCGCTCGCCGTCGGTGAGATCGTCGACGGCGCGATCACCACGATGCGCCGGTACCCGAAGCTGCTCATCGGCGCGGCCGCGGTGGTCGCGGCGATCACGCAGATCGTCGGCCTGCTGGTGCAGCTGCCGTTCCTGGACGACCTCACCGCGGTCGTGGCGCTCGACCCGAACACGATGACGCAGGAACAGGCCGTCAACCAGTTCACGGACGCGATCGTCGGTTTCCTCACCGGCACGTTGCTCAGCGTCCTGCTGGTGCTGCTCGGCACGGTGTTCCTGTCCGGCTTCATCACCGTCATCGTGGGTCACGCGGTGCTGGGCAAGCCCGTCTCGTTCGCGCAGGCGTGGGAAGAGTTCAAGCCGCGTCTGCTGCCGCTGCTCGGCGCGACGCTGCTGTCCGGTCTGGTGATCGCCGTCGGCCTGCTGTTCTGCATCGTGCCCGGCATCTACCTGTGGGTGCTGTTCGCGCTCGTCACGCCGGCGCTGGTGCTGGAGCGCTGCGGCGTCGGCGCCGCGTTCGGCCGCTCCAAGAACCTCGTGAACGGCGCGTGGTGGCGGACGTTCGGCATCCTGCTGCTCACCGTCGTGATCGGCTGGGTCATCAGCTGGATCATCAGCCTGCCGTTCGGCCTGCTGGGCGCGGCGACCACTGGTTTCAGCAGCGACCCGACCGCGGCGCTGAGCATCGGATCGCTGATCCTGTCCACGATCGGCGCGATCATCGCGTCCACGATCACGCTGCCGTTCAGCTCCGCGGTGACCGTGCTGGTCTACGTCGACCGCCGGATGCGCTCCGAGGGCATGGACATCGAACTCCAGCGGGCCGCAGGGCATGGCGGTATCTGACGTACCGGTAGATCTCGACCGCGACGACGCCAGGGACGCTGCTGTCCGGGAGCTCAGCGACCCGGCGTACGTCTCGGACGACCCGAACCCGATCGAGCGCGCGTTCGAGTGGGTGCTGGAGAAGCTGGGTGAGTTCTTCGCGGGCGCCGGCGGCATGAGCGGCATCACCGCGATCACGATCCTCGTCGTGGTCGCGGTGATCGTCGTGATCGTCATCAGGCTGCGGGTGGGGCGCACCGGTCGTGCGCTGCGTTCGGGTGACAAGGTGTTCGGCTCGTCGGTCATGACGGCTGCCGAACACCGTGCCGCGGCCGAACGTGCCGCGGCGGCCGGTGATCTGGCCGAGGCCGTGCGCGAACGCTTCCGCGCGGTGGTGCGGGAACTGGAGCAGCGCGGCGTCCTCGACCCGCGCGCCGGACGTACTGTCGACGAGGTGGCACTCGAAGCGGGCAGGGCACTTCCGGTGCTCGCGGACGACCTGCGCGGCGCGGCGGTGCAGTTCGACGACGTCTGGTACGGCGGCAGGCCCGCCACCCCCGAGGGCTATCAGCAGCTCGTGACGGTGGACGGCAGGGTGCGCGGATGACGGCGGTCTCCCCCGACGCCGGGCGGATCTGGACGGCCGCGCGCGGCCCGTTGCTGATCGGCGTGATCATCCTGTTCGCGGCCGTCGTGATCACCTTGCTGCGCGGCGGCGGTGAGGGCGGTTCGCTCGACCCGCGCTCGTTCCGCCCGGAAGGCAGCCACGCGGTCGCGAAGTTGCTGGAACAGAACGGCGTGCGCGTCGAACTCACCGACAACGCGTCCGCTGTGGACGGTGCGACGCTGTTCGTGACGCAGCCGAACCTCCTCGATCCGGAGCGGTTGCAGGACCTGAGCAAGCGCGCGGCGGCCACGGTGCTGCTGGCCCCCGCGACCGGGACGAGCCGGGTCGAGGTCGAGACGCGGCAGCCGGGCTGCCCGCTGGCGTCGAAGGCGGGCGCGGCGACCACCGGCGGGTTCGTCTACGAGGGCGAACAACGTTGCTACGACTCGACGTTGGTGCGCACCGGCACGGTGACGATGATCGGGTACGGCGGCATCTTCACGAACCGCGACATCGACGAGGAAGGCAACGCGGCGCTCGCGTTGTCGTTGCTGGGTCAGCACGACCGGCTGGTCTGGTACGTGCCGTCCGCGGCGGACAAGTCGCAGCAGAAGTCGTTCACGGATCTCATCCCGGGCGGCTGGAAGTTCGCCGCCCTGCAACTCGGCCTCGCGGCCGTGGTGATCGCGCTGTGGCGGGCCCGCAGGCTCGGCCGGGTGGTGCCGGAACCGCTGCCGGTGGTCGTGCGCGCCGCCGAGACCGTGGAGGGCAGGGCGCGGCTGTACCGCCGGTCGCGCGCCGCCGGGCACGCGGCTTCGGTGCTGCGGCAGGCGACCCGCGAACGGCTGGCGCCGCTGCTGGGGCTGCCGGCGGGCGAGGACCCGTCGGTCGAGATCGCTCACCGGACGTCGCGCCCCGTCGCCGACGTCCGGACTTTGCTCTATTCCCAGGAGCCGGTGGACGACCGGGGGTTGGTCGCGCTGGCTGACGAGCTGGACGCTCTGGAGAACGAGGTGCGCAAGGCATGACGGCAGTGGTCACCACCGAGGAAGCACGCACGGCGCTGGTGGCGCTGCGCACGGAGATCGGCAAGGCCGTGGTGGGCAACGACGCCGCCGTCACGTCCCTGATCCTCGCGTTGCTGTGCAAGGGACACGTGCTGCTGGAAGGCGTGCCGGGCGTCGCGAAGACGTTGCTGGTGCGCGCGATGGCCCGTGCGCTGGACCTGTCGACGACGCGCGTGCAGTTCACGCCGGACCTGATGCCCGGCGACCTCACCGGGTCGCTGGTCTACGACTCGCACAACGCGGCGTTCTCGTTCCGCGAGGGCCCGGTCTTCACGAACCTGCTGCTCGCCGACGAGATCAACCGCACGCCGCCGAAGACGCAGGCTGCGCTGCTGGAGGCGATGGAGGAACGGCAGGTGTCCGCGGACGGCAAGACGCGCCCGCTGCCGACGCCGTTCATCGTCGTCGCCACGCAGAACCCGGTGGAGTACGAGGGCACCTACCCGTTGCCCGAGGCGCAGCTGGACCGGTTCCTGCTGAAGGTGACCATGCCGATCCCGCCGCGCGAGCAGGAGATCGACGTGCTGGCCCGGCACGCCGCCGGGTTCGATCCGCGCGACCTCTCTTCGCTGTCGCCGGTGGCCGGTGCGGCGCACCTGGAGGCCGGTTCGGCGGCTGTGCGTGCCCTGACCGTGGCGCCTGAGGTGATCGCTTATGTGGTCGACGTGTGCCGTGCGACCCGTCAGTCCCCTGCTGTCCGTCTGGGCGTTTCTCCGCGTGGTGCAACGGCTCTGCTGGCCGTCGCACGGGCGTGGGCGTGGCTGGCGGGGCGTGAGTACGTGACGCCGGACGACGTGAAGGCGTTGGCTCGCCCGGCTCTGCGGCACCGCCTGGAGCTGCGCCCGGAGGCCGAGCTGGAGGGCGTGACGGCGGACGGCGTGCTGGACGGCGTGCTCGGCGCGGTCCAGGTGCCGCGCTGACGTGGCGCTCACGGGCCGCGCGGGGCTGCTCGCGCTCATCGGGGTTCTCGTCGTCGGACTGCTCTTGCCGTCGTGGCAAGGGATTCTCGTCGTGCTCGGCGCACTGCTGTTGTGCGTTGCGGTCGACCTGTTGTTGGCGGCCGGTGTACGGCGGTTGACGTTCACGCGCGCTGGTTCGACCTCAGTGCGCACGGGTGAGCTGTGTTCCGTGCAGCTGACCGTGCACAACCCCGGTCGTCGGTTGCGTGGCGTGCTTCGTGACGCATGGGCGCCTTCTGCCGGTGTGGTCGCCGACCGCGTCGCTGTCGACGTGCCTGCTGGTGGCTCGCGTGTGCTGTCTTTCGACCTACGGCCGATACGTCGTGGTGATCGCGTTGCCGACCGTGTGACCGTGCGGTCTGTCGGGCCGTTGGGGATTGCGGCACGACAGGGCTCGCACGTCGTGCCGTGGACGGTGCGCGCGCTGCCGCCGTTCCACAGCCGCCGTCACCTGCCGCCGTTGCTCGAACGACTGCGCGAACTGGACGGCCGTCGCGCCTCGCTGATCCGGGGCGCCGGCACGGAGTTCGACTCGCTGCGCTCCTACGTGATCGGCGACGACGTGCGGTCCATCGACTGGCGCGCTTCGGCCCGTTCGTCGGACGTCGTGGTGCGGACGTGGCGACCTGAGCGCGACCGGCAGGTGACGATCGTGCTCGACACCGCCCGCACAGCGGCGAGCCGCGTTTCCGGCGCTCTGGGTGGCCTGCCGCGGCTGGACACGTCGATGGACGCCGCGTTGTTGTTGTCCGCCTTGGCCTCACACGCGCGTGACCAGGTCGACTTCCTGGCGTTCAGCCACAAGGTGCGTGCTTCGGTGCCTCGGGCCACGCTGCCCGTCCTGGTGCAGGCGATGGCACCGCTGGAGGCCGAACTGGTGGAGTTCGACGCCCGTGGCGTGGTCGCGGAGGTGCTGCGCCGGGCCGGTCGCCGGTCTTTGGTGGTGCTGCTGACGTCGTTGGAACCGTCGATCGAACACGGCCTGCTGCCGCTGTTGCCTGCCTTGGCTTCGCGGCACCGGCTGCTGATCGCCTCGGTGTCCGACCCCGCCGTGCACGAGATGGCGGCCGGGCGCGGGGACCTGGAATCGGTCTACGCCGCTGCTGCTGCGGAACGCACTCTGGCCGAACGTCGCCGTCTCACCGCTTTGCTTGCACGGCACGGTGTTGACGTTGTGGACGCACTGCCGGATGATCTGCCACGCGCTCTCGCGGACCGCTACCTGTCGTTGAAGGCCGCAGGCAAACTCTGAACTTGTACCGGCTCCAAAAAGTACTTCCTTCGGGGCTATTCGGGCGGAAACGATGGAGCCGAAAGCCTTGCTGCTCCTAGTTTCTTGCCATGCCACGACGAAACTCCAGCGTGGTGGGCCGGGAGTTCGGCATCGGCGTCAGGAACGCCATCGAGCAGACCCAGATGACCCACCGCAAGATCGCCGAAATGCTGGACTGGGACGAGTCCAAGCTGTCCGACCTGGTCCGGGGCAAGGGCGGGGTCAGTGAGACCGAGTTGCTGCAACTGCTCGCCTTCTGCCGCGTCCCACCCGCCGAGGTCCGCCACCTGCTCGCGCTGTACCGCGAGACCCGCGAAACCGGGTACCTGAAGATCCCCGAGGACGGCCTGCCTGACCAGGTGCGCAGCCTGATCGAACAGGAACGGCTCGCCAACGTCATCACCGTCTGGTCGATGAACGCGATCCCTGGCCGGCTCCAGACGGCTGACTACATGCGTGCGCTCGTCGCAGCGGCAGCCCGCAAGAAGACGATCGACTACGAGGAGGTCATCGCCGCGAGGATCGCTCGCCGCGAGCTCTTCCACTGGAGCCGGGAGTTCGTGTTCTACACCCACGAACAGGCACTGCGACTTCCGGTAGGCGGACCGGAAGTGATGAGAGATCAACTGCTCCACCTGCTGGCGATGATGAACCGCTCGTACATCACGGTCCGGGTCGTTCCGACCGCCATCGGCGCACACGCCGGGTTGGCCGGCTCGTTCATGCAGCTCAAGTACGAGAAGTTCGAGCCGGTCGTCTTCATCGAGAGCCAGAGCTCCAGCCTCTTCCTCGAAGACAAGGCGTCGCTGGGCACCTACTCCGACCTGTTGAAGCTCCTCGACCAGCAGGCCTTGGATGCGGAACAATCGAAGGAGCTGATCAACAGCATGCTGATCTGAGGAGATGTCCCGAATGTCGGTCTGGCGCAAGAGCAGCTACAGCATCGAGGCAAACGACTGCGTCGAGATCGGTCGTCGCATCGGCATCCGGGACAGCAAGGCACCCTCTGCCCATCTGCCCGTGTCCGCCGACGCGTGGTCGGCGTTCCTGCGCCGTGTGAAGGCTTAGACAGCGACCGGCGCGACGTCCTCACGTTCGCTCGCGTCCACGTCACCCGTCTCGCCCTGTTGCGCGGCACGGCGTCCGATCACGAACACGTACAGTAGGAACAGCACCTCAGCGACGATCCCGATGCCCACGCGCGCCCACGTCGGCAGCCCGGACGGCGTCACGAACCCTTCCAGCACACCGGAAACCAGCAACACCACGACGAGCCCGAGCGCCACCGCCACCACCGCCCGGCCCTCGGCGGCCAGTGCGGCGCCGCGGGTGCGTTTGCCGGGGTCGATCACCTGCCAGCCCAGCCGCATGCCGATGCCGGCCGCGACGAACACCGCCGTCAGCTCCAGGAGTCCGTGCGGGGCGAGCAGGCCGAGGAACTCCGCGCCACGCCCCGCGCCGAACATCAGGCCGACGCCGACGGCGAGGTTGAGGGCGTTGGTGAAGAGCAGGTAGATCGGCGGGATCGCGAACAGCACGCCGAGCAACAGGCAGGTGGCGGCGACCCAGGCGTTGTTCGTCCACACCTTCGCCGCGAACGACCCGGCAGGGTCGCTGGAGTAGTAGGCCTCGTACCCGCCGCCGACCTTGGTCATCTCGCGCAGCTCGTCCGGCGCGGCGATGGTCGCCTGCACGTCCGGGTTCGCCGCGATCCACGCCGCCATGATGCCCGTGACCAGGTAGAACACCACTCCGGCCGGCACCCACCAGCGCCAGCCGAGGTAGATCGCGGCGGGTAGCCGGTGCGTGAAGAAGCGCGTGAACACCTTGAACGCCGGCGTGTGCGTGCCCGTCAGCGCCGAGCGTGCCTGCGCGACCAGCGACGACAACCGTTCGACGGTGGCCGGGTCCGGGGTCTGGCTGCGCACGATCGACAGGTGCGTCGTGACGCGCTGGTACAGCTCGATCAGCTCGTCGGCCTCGGCCCCGCTGAGCCGGCCGGACCGCTTCACGAGCTGCTCGAGCCGCTGCCACGACGCGCGGTGGCGCTCGATGAACACGTCCAGATCCACGATGAGTCACACTATCCGCGTGGGGGACCTAGTCACCGGTGAAGCCGTAGTTCTGGACCTGCGCGTCGCACAACTCGCGAGCAGGGCCGTCGCGTTCGTGTTCGACGTGGCCGTGCAGTTCGGCCTGCTGCTGCTCGCCTTCCTGATCACGCCGATCGGCTTCGACGACGCGCTGCAGTCCGCTCTCGCCCTGTCGCTGACCGTCCTGGTGCTGATCGGCTACCCGACCGCCGTCGAGTCGCTGTCCCGCGGCCGTTCGCTCGGCAAGCTGATCATGGGCCTGCGCGTGGTGCGCGACGACGGCGGCGCGATCCGCTTCCGGCACGCCCTGGTGCGTGCTCTGGGCGGCTTCTTCGTGGACTTCTGGGCCCTCGGCCTCGGCGGCGCCGTCGCACTGTTCACGTCCCTGTTCTCGCCGCAGGGCAAACGCGTCGGCGACTACCTCGCAGGCACCTTGGTCATCCACACGCGCGTGCCGGCGCAGACCGTCGAACTGGCCGAGATGCCGCCACAGCTGGCCGAGTGGGCGCGCGGCCTGGACCTGTCGCAGCTGCCGGACGAACTGGTGCTGGCGACGCGGCAATACCTCAGCCGCTATCACGAGCTGACCAAGAAGGCGCAGTGGGAGCTGGGGACGCGGCTGTCGGACGACGTCGGTGCCGCGATCCGGTCGCCGCGCGTCCAGTTCACGCATCCGCATCCGTACCTGGCCGCGGTGCTGGCTGAGCGGCGGCGGCGCGCGGCCGGCTAAGCCGCCAGATGTGCGGCGGTGATCGGTGATTCGACCGTCCACCCGAGCTTCTCGTACAGCGCAAGCCCAGCCTCGGTGGCGACCAGCACGGCGCGCACCGCGCCACGGTCCTCGGCGACGCGCGACAGTTCGGACATGACGACACTCCCGAGACCGCGCCTGCGATGCGCGGGGTCGGTCTCCACCACGTCGATGACGGCGGCGCTCCCCCGCACCGCGACCCGTCCCTTGGCTGCGAACTCGCCGCCGCCGGTCCGGACGACGACATCGTGCACGTCGCCGTTGCTGTGCGTGTCCACGGTGTAGTGATCCGGCGGGGTGATGGTCTGCTGAGTCCCCAGCTCGGTGCTCATCAGGTACTCCGGCGCACCGATCGTCCACCTCGAACTCAGCGCGGGCCTCACCTGCTCGGCCGAGCCGCAGACCTTCAGCCAGGAGCCGGGTTCGGTGAGTACGGCGGCACGTGGGCCAACCGAGCCCGGTTCCAGCAGGACGTGACGCACCCGGTGTTCGGGCAGGCCGACGTCGATGCGATAGCCGTCGGGTTCCTGCGCGGGATCCGGGGTGCCGCGGGACAACGCCCAGCCCCACACCCAGTCGGTGACGACCTGGATGGTCTGCGGCGATGCCGGAGTCCTGAAATCGATCACACTGCGATCCTGTCACGCCTCATGCGGCCGCACGGCGCAATCGTTCAGCCGCCTGCTCACGAACGGCGTTGAGGGACAGCGGCGCGTCCCCGTGCAGCACTTCCCACCGTGCGTTGTGCAGCGCGGTCCACAAGCTGGCCGCCCACGCGATCTCCTGCTCCTCCGCGGTGAACTCGCGCCCCCGGAGCTCCTGGTACGCCGAGAGGAACGCGGCGGAGCTCTCCACCGGAACCAGCGACGGCGGCGGATCGTTGGCGAACGCGCCGGACGCCGCACCCACCAAGGCCGCCTCGGGTTGCCAGGCCAGGCTGTCCCAGTCGTGCACGGCCCACACCTCGCCGTCCCGCCAGCGCAGGTTCTGCGCCTCGAAGTCGGCGTGGCCCAGCACGCACGGCAGATCGGTGGCCAGCAACCGTTTGCGCACGCGCTCGGCCGTGTCGGTGACGTCTTCGGGCACCACGCTCTGGTCGCGCGAGTCGAGGAAGTCGATCACCGGCCAGAGCCCGGAATCGGTGTGGTCCCAGCGCGACCAGCGAGGGTTCGGCAGCGGGGGCGCGACGGTCACGACGGATAGTTCGGCCATCAGCCGGGCGAACACGGCGGCGTAGCGCTCGGCGATGTCCGGAGTGTCGCCGCGCAGTATTTCGCCACCAGGCAGGAAGTCTTCGGCGTGCACGGCCAACGCGCCGACGGCGACCAACGGCGTGATCGGCCGTGGACATGGGAAACCCCGTTTGGCCAGCACGGTCTGTGCTTCAAGGCACGACGCTGCCCGACCGTCATCGACCCGTGCCTTCACCACGACGTCTCGCCCGTCGGCCAGCCGCAGACCGACGACCTCCGAGATCGACCGCCGCTCGAACAACACGCCGACGGGCGCGCTCCCCAGGTGAGAAGCGCACCAGGCCGGCAGCCAGTCCAACGTCAGACTCCGAGCAGTTCGGTCAGCAGCAGCGGGTTCATGTAGTCGTCGTAACGCACGATCTCGCCGTCACGCAAGTGGATGATCGCGACGGCGGTGAACGTGTAGTAGTCCTGCTTCACCTTCGACCAGCCGCGATGCGTGATCTCGGCGACGGCCACGGCAGGGTCGTTGGTGCGCCAGCACTGCGCCTCGACGCCGCGCACCTCGATCTTGTCCCGCACCGCCGCGCCGCGGACCTTGCCGAAGTACGCGCGGATCTCCTCGCGCCCCTTGATCTCCTCCGGCTGCCACGCGGTCGCGAAGCGGTAAGCCATCACCCCGTCCTCGGCGAAGAGGTCGGCGAACTGCCCGTGCGTCTCCTCCCCCGCCACCATGCTGCGAACATGCTCGACGATCTCCTCGGGTGTGCGCGTCATCTGTCGTGCCCCCATCTCTAGAATCGGAACGGTGACCCCGGTTAAGACGATACGGAACGCACGCCCCGGTTGGCAACGATGAGGGCCGATGCGGCGCGGAACCGCGAGAAGGTGCTGGAAGCGGCGCGGGAGTTGTTCGCGGAACACGGTTACGACGTGCCGCTGGACGAGATCGCGACGAGGGCCGGTGTCGGGCCCGGCACGGTCTACCGCCACTTCCCGACGAAGCAGGCGCTGTTCCAGGCCGTCACCGAGACGCGGGTGTCGGCCATGATCGAGTCGGCCGCGAACCCCGCGGAGGACCCCAAGGCCGCGCTGTTCGCGTTTCTCAGCAGGATGGCGGACGAGGCGGCGGCGAAGCGGGACCTGTCCGACGCGATCACCATCTCACCCGACCTCCGCAAGAGCCTGCACGCGGCGTTGGGCGGGCTGCTCCACCGCGCGCAGGAGGCGGGCACGGTCAGAGCCGATGTCACGGCCACCGACCTGGTGGTGTTGATGAAGGGGATGCTGCAGAGCATGCACGAGGGCGCGAATCCCGCCGTGCTGCTGGAGATCGTGCTGAGCGGGCTTCAGTCGAGCCGGAAGCCGTAGGGCAGTTCCAGGCGGTGCCGGGCGAGCAGGTCGGCGTCGGCGAGGATCTCGCGGGTCGGGCCGTCCGCGACGACCACGCCGTCGTCGATCAGCACGCTGCGGGGGCAGATCTGCAACGCGAACGGCAGGTCGTGCGTGACCATCAGCATCGTGCGCCCCAGGCCCAGCAGCAGTTCGGCCAACTCCCTGCGCGCCACCGGTTCGAGGTTCGCGGAAGGTTCGTCGAGCACCAGGATCTCCGGGTCGCACGCGAGCACGGAGGCGAGCGCGACGCGGCGGCGTTGCCCGCCGGAGAGGTGCAGCGGCGAGCGGTCGGCCACGGACTCCATGCCGACGGCGCCCAGGGCTTTCGCGACCCGGGCGTCCACATCGGACAGACCGAAGTTCTGCGGGCCGAACGCCACGTCCTCGCGCACGGTCGGACAGAACAGCTGGTCATCGGGATCCTGGAAGACCAGGCCCACGCGGCGGCGGATCTCGCGCAGGTTCCGCTTCGAGACCTCCAGACCGGCGATCGAGACGGTGCCGGAGCCGCCGGAGTGGACTCCGTTGAGGTGCAACGCGAACGTGGTCTTGCCGGCACCGTTCGGACCCAGCACCGCGACCCGTTCGCCGTGCTCGACGCGCAGGTCGACGCCGAACAACGCCTGGTGCCCGTCGGGGTAGGCGAAGGCCAGCTTGGAAACCTCCAGTGCCGGTGCGGCAGGGGTTTCCGGCACGATCGTCGCCGAGCCCGAGGGCCTGCCCGTCCAGCCGCGCGACACCATCGCGAGGTGCACCCTCTCTCCGCGTTCGTAGGACCGGATGAACAGTGTGCCGACCGCGCGTGCGGTGGCGCCCGCCTGCCAGAGAAAACGGGGGTCGTCGCCGCGGGAGATGCGGGCCACGCGCATGCGTTTCGCTTCTCCCACCACGACTTCGCCGTAGCGCAGCATCAGCGTGGCGATCATGATCAGCGGGGCCGGGACCTTCAGGGTCTGCAGGCCGCGCAGCAGGTCGCCCGGCGCCGTCGTGGCGGCCAGGGTGAGGCTGACCAGCACACCCAGCGTGCCCTTGGCCAGGATGTTCCAGCCCGCCAACGAACCTTCGACCGACACCGAGAAGCCCAGGAATTCGGTGCGGGGGTCCGTGCCGAAGATCGGCAGCAGGAACGCCAGCACCACGAACGGCACCTCGATCACCGCGCGCTTCACGAACCACAGCACCGGAACGCGCGCCACAGCCCACACCGCGACGATCACCAGCAGGTACAGGCCGAACAACGGGAACAGCGTGCGCGGGGTCGCCACGACACCCAGCACCGCCGCGAACGCCACGAGGATCTTCACGTGGGGCGCTAGGCGGTGCACCGGCGAGTCGCCGGCGTGGTGCAGGACGTCGTGACTGCCGCTCACTGCGCGTCGGAGTTCGTGACGTCGGACTTCTTGCGCAGCAACCAGAACAGACCGAACGACACCGCGAGGACGACGACCACGCCGAGCACGCCCGCGAGCCCCGTGAACTTGTCGTCACCGCCGAGCGCGTAATCGGCGAACGTGCTGCCGGAGAACGGGTGTTCCTGCGCGTGCTCGGCGATGCCGGTGTCCTCGACCGTCTTGTCGAGGCCGTCCGGGTCGCCCGACGCGAAGTACGACAGGACGCCCGCGATCAGCAGCGACACCAACGCGAAACCGATGAAGAACTTCTTCACGACCGCACCTCCAGCGGCTTCTTGGTGCCGCGCAGCAAATAGACGAGGTCGGGCCGGATCGAGGCGACCGACGTGACGGTGACAGCGGTGATCAGGCCCTCACCGATGCCGATCAGCGCGTGCAGGCCCCACATCAGCAGCGCGACCTTGCCGATCTCGACGCCACCGGCACCACCGATCGCGTACTCGACGACGAAGCCGGTCGCGGCGACCACGGTGTTGATGAACGCCGAGACGAACGCGACGGCCGCGAGACCGCCCTTGCCCCGCTCGGCGACCTTGCGCAGCGCGACGGCGACGAGGAACCCGGTCGCGGTGCCGATCAGCGCCATGTTGGTGACGTTGGCACCGAGCGCGGTGAGGCCGCCGTCCGCGAACAGCAGCGCCTGCACCACCAGCACGATCGTCACGCACAGCGCGCCGACGTACGGGCCGACCAGGATGGCCGCGAGCGCGCCACCGAGCAGGTGTCCGGACGCGCCGGGCAGGATCGGGAAGTTGATCATCTGGACCGCGAAGATGAACGTGGCCACCAGGCCCGCCATCGGCGCCGTGCGGTCGTCGAGGTCCGCGCGGGCCTTGATCAACGCGAAGCCGACGCCCACCGCCGCGATGACGAGGAAGGCGACGGACACCGGCGCGTTCAGCAGACCGTCGCTCATGTGCATGGCAACAGGTGACATGACAGGTCACGCTAATTGCGACACGGCGGCTATGGCCAGCTGTGTGCAACAACAATTTGGAGGCGAGAAGGCGTTGATGGTCACACCCCGAGGTTCGCGACAGCGGCCTCGCAGGTTCGCCACTCCCTAGTCATCCGATGATTTCTGCGGTTAGATCCTTCCGCCGCCGCCACGGCACGGAGGGACGAACAGTGACAGAGCTGTCGCGTAGAACGTTTCTGTACGGTACGGGCGCGGCCGTGGGGGCCTCCGCGCTCAGCGGAGGAGTCGCGGCCGCGGCCCCGGATGAGCCTCAGACATCGGGTCACCACGGAAGCTCGACCGTGCACCGGGACGTGGTCCGGGACGCCCGCATGGAATGGAAGCAGCTGCCGAAGAACTGGGGCGACAGCCCGTTCCTCGCCAACGGATTCCTCGGCGTGCAGGTCTACGCGGGCCGCACGCCGAACGAGCTGAAGCTCATGCTCAGCCACTCGGAGGTGCAGGACCAGCGCGAGCACTGGGAGGCCGCGGTCGGCCTCTCCCGGCTGCCGATCGGGTACCTGACCTTGGCTTTCGCCGGCGCGATCACCGCCGTCGACTGGACGCTGGACCTGTGGAACGCCGAGCTCACGGGCTCGGTGACCACCACCCAGGGCAGCGCCACGTTCACGATGCTCGTGCACAACAGCCGCAGCACGTTCCTCGCGACCGTGAAGGGTGACGTGACCTGGGGTTTCCAACCGCTCCAGTCGGCGACGACCCGCACGATCCGCAAGCCACCGGAATACACGGCCAACCCCGACGCGACCCTGGGCGCCGCCAACGGCGTCTCCTATGCCGCACAACCGCTGCACGCGGGCGGTGGCTACACAACGGCCTGGCAGACCCGCAGCGGCCGTTTCGCGGCCCACGTGGCGTACACACACCCTGCGGACACGCACACGTCCGACGCGATCCGTGAGGTGCGCCAGGCGTTGTCGATCCCGTTCGAGGTGCTGACCCTGCAGCACCGCCGCTGGTGGAACGCCTACTTCAGCAAGTCGCTGGTGTCCGTGCCGGACAAGCTCGTGCAGCGTTTCTACTGGGCGCAGCTCTACAAGATGGCCGCCGCCACCCGCAACGACGCGCCCGTCATCTCCGAGTGGGGCCCGTGGTTCCCCGAGCAGGGCAACAGCTGGACGGCCGTGTGGTGGAACCTCAACGTCCAGATCTCGTATCCGCTGATCAACGGCTCGAACCACCACGAGCTCGACGCGGTGACCACGACGTTGAAGCGGTTCGAGCACCACCTCGAACTGAACGTGAACCCGGCTTACCGCGACGGCAACTCGTACGCGATCTGCCATCCCGGCGACCGCACGTTGCGCTCCGGTCCGCGCTACTGCGGTGTGCCCGGCGTGGCGCCGAACGACCATACGGGCAATCTTCTGTGGGCCTGCCACAACGTGTGGCAGGGCTACCGGCACACGATGGACAAGAAGATCCTTTCCGATGTGCTGTTCCCGATCCTGACCAAGGCGGTGAACTACTACGCGCGGTTCCTCGTCGAGGGCGTCGACGGCAAGCTGCACCTGCCGGAGACGCGTTCGCCGGAGTACGCGAACGCGACGGACACGACGTACGACCTGTCGCTGATCCGCTGGGGCGTGCGCACGTTGCTGTCCATTGAGGAGAACGCGCGTTGGCGCGATGTGTTGAACAGGCTCGTGCCGTACCACCAGGGCCCGAACGGCGTGCTGATCGGCAAGGACGTGTCGTTGAACGACTCGCACCGCCACTTCTCGCACATGCTGTGGTTCTACCCGTTGCGCGAACTGACGTGGGACATGCCGGAGCACCGCGAGCTGATCGCGAAGACGTTCGACCACTGGGTGTCGCGGCAGGGGGCTTGGGCGGGCTACAGCTACGGCGCCGCGTCCGCGATGGCGTCGGCGATGGGCCGGCCGGAGGAGGCGCTGTCGTTCCTGCGCTACTTCCTCGACCGCAAGCAGGTCGGCACGAACGCCGTGCTGACCGAGAACACCTTCTACCGCGAGGGCGGCAACCTCGCGATCGAGTCGCCGTTGATGTCCGGTCAGGCCGTGCTGGAGATGATGGTCCAGTCGCACAACAACGTCGTGCGCGTCTTCCCGTCCGTGTCGTCCACTTGGGCTGACGCGTCGATCAGCTCACTTAGGACGCAGGGCGCGTTCCTTGTGGACGCTTCGCGCTCTTCCGGCCGCACCGACTGGGTCCAGGTCCACTCGGAGGCCGGTTCGCCGCTGGTCCTCGACCACGGGATCACCGGCGAGATCGACGTGCGCGACGCGTGGGGACGTCGACTGGACTACAAATCACGCGGTGCTGCCATCGAAATCCCGCTTCGCCGAGGTCAGAGCGCCATCGTCTCGCGCCGCGGCACTCGGCCGAACGTCTCAGCACGCGATGTGACGGCGAACGGCTCGTCGGGGCGCTGGGGTCTGCCGTAACGTCCAAATTCGAACATTCGGATTGTGTGGACGAGTGGGGTGTGTGCACGGTGGATCTTCAGCACTGGCTCAACGAGGCGCTGGCCAACCACGAGAAGTGGACAGCCGACTACGGCTCCTACGCACCCCACTCGTCCCTGCAGGTCGACCCGGCGCTGTTCGGTTCGGCGCTGGCCGAGCTGCAGGACCGGCTGCGCGACAACTACCCGTTCTTCCACCCGCGCTACGCGGGCCAGATGCTCAAGCCGCCGCACCCGGCGGCCGTCGTGGGCTACCTGTCCGCGATGCTGATCAACCCGAACAACCACGCCCTGGACGGCGGCCCCGCGACGGCCGCGATGGAGCGCGAGGTCGTCTCCTCACTGGCGTCGATGTTCGGCTACGGCGACGAGCACCTCGGCCACCTCACCTCCAGCGGCACGATCGCCAACCTGGAAGCTCTGTTCGTCGCACGCTCGTTGCACCCTTCGCGCGGTGTCGCCTACTCCTCCGAGGCGCACTACACGCACTCACGGATGTGCGGCGTGCTCGGCATCGAGGGCCACCCGGTGCCCGTGGACGGCCTCGGCCGCATGGATCTGGACGCCCTCGAAGAGCTTTTGCGTTCCGGCAAGGTCGGCACAGTCGTCGTCACGCCGGGAACCACCGCTTTGGGCGCCATCGAACCGGTGCATCTCGTGCTGGACGTTGCACGACGCTACGACGCACGGGTGCACGTAGACGCCGCGTACGGCGGCTTCTTCACGTTGCTCGCGGGCACCGATCTCGCACCCGAGCCGTGGGAGGCCATCGGCTCGTGCGACTCCGTGGTGGTGGACCCCCACAAACACGGCCTACAGCCCTACGGCTGCGGCGCCGTGCTGTTCCGCGACCCGTCCGTGGGCCGCTTCTACCTGCACGACTCCCCCTACACCTACTTCACGTCCGACGAGATGCACCTGGGCGAGATCAGCCTGGAATGCTCCCGCGCCGGCGCCGCGGCCGCGGGCCTCTGGCTGACCCTGCGCCTGCTCCCGCTGACCCGCGACGGCCTGGGCGAGGTGCTGGCAGCCGGACGACGGGCAGCCGTCCGGTGGGCGTCGATCATCCGCGAGTCCGCCGAACTCGAGCTCTACCAAGAGCCCGAACTCGACATCGTCACATACTTCCCGCGCACCAGCCCTCTGTCCCTGTCGGCCGTGGACGCCGCCTCGCACCGGGTCATGGATGCGGGCATGAACGCGCCGGTCGACCCGGTGTTCCTGAGCGTGGCACGGGCGTCGAAGCCGGCGTTCGCGGCGCGGCACCCCGAGGTGACGGCCGACGCGGACGGCGCGCGGGTGCTGCGCAGCGTGCTGATGAAGCCGGAGTCCGAGGACTACCTGGACACGCTGCACGCGCGGGTGCTGAGCCTGCTCTGACCCGCGTTGCGGGCCCGCGAAGCCGGAGGCGAGCCAGCTGCGATGCGAAGCGAGCCGTCCTGTCAGGATGCCTCGCTGGGTACGCCCTGGTCAGAGGCTTTGATGGGTAGTGGTGATGAGGTGACCACCGCGCGATTGGGGCTTGACTTTGGGTTCGAGGCGCTACCGTGTTCGGATCGGCCGGGCTCTTTATGCCCGGCCTTTGAAGGCCGATGAGCGCCTCGAAAGGGCCCCGAAGTCAAGCCCCAATCGCATCGCGGCGCCAGCCGCGACACGCAACCACCCCGTCATCGGCCTGCGCGACCACACGCGGCACGGGCCCAGGGCACGCTCACGCAAGGGTCCCCTCGCGCTCAGGCTCCCCCCGCGACCCAACGTACCCAGCAGGTCTGACACTTCCGCCCACCCGAGCAGCCCCGCCAGCTCGAGCACCTCTGCCAGCCCCTCGACAACGCCGAAATGGGCGACTCACCAAGTCGGGGCGGTGATTCCCCGGCCAGGTGAGTCGCCCTTCAGGCGACCATGTCAGCCGTGCTTGGCGCGCCGGCCGGATCGGCGCGGCGGCAACGGCGTGTCTCCGCGCAGATCGAGGCGCCGCTGCTCGCCGTTGGCCTCGAGGTGCGTCACCATGCGGCGCAGCATCTCGGCCAGCGACTGGGCCTCGGACGACTCCAGCGGGTCGGAGACGAAGACCTCTTCCTCGTTGAACTTGGGGAAGAGGTCGGCCATCAGTTCCTCACCCTCGGGGGTGAGACGCAGGACCGCGAGGCGCCCGTCGGTCGGGTGGCCGAGACGTTCCAGCAGGCCCCGTGACTGCAGCGTCTTGGCGACGCCGGTCAGGGTGCCCTTGGAGATCCCGGCCTCCTCGGCCACGTAGCGCGTCTCCATCTCGCCCCAGATCCACACGACCCAGAGCACGACGAAGCCGGTCCAGGTCAGATCGCTGGTGCGCAGCACCGAGTTCTCGAGGTGCTGGCGAATCGCGGTAGCGGCGCGGTGGATGTTCGACACCGCTGCCATCTGCTCGCGATGCAGCGGCACCGCACCGAGTTTGGCCTGGACGGCTTTCTCGGTCTCGGCAATCGTGTGGTGACCAGACAACTCAAAGTCTCCCGTGCTCGAGCTCAGGTGTTCCCGGCACAATACTTGCGGTTCCGAACTATGTCTGTGATGTGGTGCGAGTCGGTCCGCAACCACTTTGATCACGATCCCACATCGTGCATGATCTCGTGACGGTCGTCACCCGTCCAGTTACGGACTGTTGCCTCGTGGTGGACGATGAGTGCGGAGCACCCCACTGAGACCGATCGTGGTCTTTGCTCCACGGACGGGTCGATAGCGTTTGCCCCTCAACGTTATCCCCTCCGCGCCAGCGACACACTGTGCCGGAAAGGTAGTTCGACGTGGTCGGTGAACAGGTGACACGGGAACTCGCGGCGAGGCTCGGCGAGGACGGCATCGACGTCGTTCGCGTCGTCTTCCCCGACCTGCTGGGCACGGACCGAGGCCGTGACATCCTCGTACAGCATCTAC
Organism: Lentzea sp. NPDC054927; assembly: GCF_053610285.1. Classification (NCBI taxonomy): domain Bacteria; kingdom Bacillati; phylum Actinomycetota; class Actinomycetes; order Pseudonocardiales; family Pseudonocardiaceae; genus Lentzea; species Lentzea sp. NPDC054927. The sequence goes on along the minus strand of NZ_JBSGXZ010000009.1, from coordinate 41,827 downwards.
CAGCGGTTACGCAGCGCGGGCTGTCGTTCTGCCGGGCCGTTTACAGCACCACCCCCGGCGGCAAGACCACCGAGAACGGGGGTGTGCTCGACGCCGGTCTGCCCGACGTCATCGTGGTTCCCGACCTGGACACCCTGCTCCCGATCCCGTGGGAGCCGGGCGTCGCGTGGTGCATCGGCGACGCGGTCAGCCCGGCTGACGAAAGACCCGTCGACGAATCACCGCGGCAGGTGCTGCGCAGGGCCCTGGAAATATTCGAGACCACCGGTCTGACGCCCGTGATCGGTCCCGAGTTGGAATATTTTCTCTGCGAGCCGGACGAAGATCGCCCGAACGGGTGGCGGCCCTACTGCGACGAGCCGGGCAACGTGTACGCCACGGGCCGCCGGGGCGATTCAGACGGTCATCTGTTGAGAACTCTTCGCACGCTCAGTTCGGCGGGCCTGCAGACGACCGGCGGCAACCACGAGTACGCGGGCGGGCAGTTCGAAATCAACCTCGTCCATTCGCCCGCCATGGATGCCGCCGATCGCGCGTTCCGGTTCAAAACGAGCGTGAAAGAGCTCGCCCGCCGGGAGGGCCGGCTCGCGACGTTCATGGCCAAACCGTTCAACGACGGCGGCGGATCGGGCTTCCACCTGCACCTCTCGTGCCACGAGAAGGACGGCCGCAACGCGTTCCAGGCGTCCGGCACCTCGCACGGCCTGAGCGACGAGGCGCGCTGGGCCATCGGCGGCATCCTCAAGCACGCCCCGGCGCTGGCCGCGCTGCTCAACCCCACGGTCAACTCCTACAAGCGGTTCGGTCCCGACTCGCTCGCGCCCTGGTTGATCGACTGGGGCCTGGACAACCGCAGCGCGATGCTGCGGGTGCCGGCCGAACGCGGCGAGACGACCCGGCTCGAACTGCGGCTCGGGGACGCGAGCGCGAACCCCTACCTCGGCATCGCCGGCCTCATCGCGGCCACCTACCTGGGCATTCGCGACCGGATCGAGCCGCCGCGGCCGTCCGCCGGGTACGGGTACGACCCGTCGAAGGCGCCGACGCTGCCCGCCACGCTGCCGGACGCGCTCGCCTATCTGGAGGAGGACACCTCGATGGTCGAGGTGCTGGGCAAGGACTTCGTGCGGTCCTATGTGGACTTCAAGTGGGAGGAGGTGGCCCGCTTCCAGCGGTTCGTGACCGACTGGGAGTTCACCGAGTACGCGTACCACCTATAGTTCACCCGCGATGACTGCACTTACGGACCGGCTCACCTCGATCGCCGACGAAGACGAACTGTTCGACACCTTCTCCCACTGGGCCGCCGAGCGCGGCCTGGCGCTGTACCCGGCGCAGGAGGAGGCGGTCATCGAACTCGTTTCCGGGGCCAACGTCATCCTCAGCACGCCCACGGGATCCGGCAAGAGCCTGGTGGCCATCGGCGCCCACCTCGTCGCGATGGCGGCCAACCAGCGCAGCTTCTACACCGCGCCGATCAAGGCGCTGGTCTCGGAGAAGTTCTTCGCGCTGTGCGAGGTGTTCGGCCCGGAGAACGTCGGCATGATGACCGGCGACGCCAGCGTCAACGACCAGGCGCCCATCATCTGCTGCACCGCCGAGATCCTCGCGAACATCGCCCTGCGCGACGGCCACACGGCCGACGTCGGCCAGGTCGTGATGGACGAGTTCCACTTCTACAGCGAGCCCGACCGCGGCTGGGCCTGGCAGGTGCCGATCGTCGAGCTGCCGCAGGCCCAGTTCCTGCTGATGTCGGCGACGCTGGGCGACGTCGCGTTCTTCGAGAAGGACCTGACCCGGCGCACCGGCCGCCCGACCGCCGTGGTCCGCTCGGCACAGCGCCCGGTGCCGTTGAACTTCCAGTACGTCTCCACGCCGTTGCACGAGACGATCGAAGACCTCCTGCACGGCCGTGAGGCGCCGATCTACGTCGTGCACTTCACCCAGGCCGCCGCGCTGGAGCGCGCGCAGTCGCTGATGAGCGTGAACGTCTGCTCGAAGCAGGAGAAGGAAGCGATCGCCGAGACGATCGGCAACTTCCGGTTCTCCTCCGGGTTCGGCAAGACGCTGTCGCGGCTCGTGCGGCACGGCATCGGCGTGCACCACGCCGGCATGCTGCCCAAGTACCGGCGCCTGGTCGAGCAGCTCGCGCAGGCCGGCCTGATGAAGGTCATCTGCGGCACCGACACGCTCGGCGTCGGCATCAACGTCCCGATCCGCACGGTCGTCTTCACGGCGCTGTCGAAGTACGACGGCACCCGCACGCGCATCCTGAAGGCGCGTGAGTTCCACCAGATCGCCGGCCGGGCGGGCCGCGCGGGCTACGACACGGTGGGCACGGTCGTCGTGCAGGCGCCCGAGCACGAGGTCGAGAACATCAAGGCTCTGGCGAAGGCCGGCGACGACCCGAAGAAGCGCCGCAAGGTCGTGCGCAAGAAGGCCCCGGACGGGTTCGTCTCGTGGAGCGAGTCGACGTTCGAACGGCTCGTCGGCGCCGAACCGGAGCCGTTGACCTCGTCGTTCCAGGTCTCGCACGCAATGCTGCTCAACGTCATCGGCCGCTCCGGCGGTGGCGCGTTCGCCGCCATGCGGCACCTGCTCGAGGACAACCACGAGGACCGTCCGAAGCAGCTCCGGCACATCCGGCGCGCGCTGGCGATGTACCGGGCGCTGGTCGCGGCGGGCGTGGTGGAACGCGACGGCGACGACTTCCGCCTGACCGTCGACCTGCAGTTCAACTTCGCGCTGAACCAGCCGCTGTCGCCGTTCGCGCTGGCCGCGATCGAGCTGCTGGACCGCGAGGCACCGGGCTACGAGCTGGACGTGCTGTCGGTGATCGAGTCCATTCTGGACGACCCGCGGCAGATCCTGGGCGCGCAGGAGCACCAGGCGCGCGGCGAGGCGATCGGCGCGATGAAGGCCGACGGCATCGAGTACGACCAGCGCATGGAGCTGCTGGACGAGGTCACGTACCCGAAGCCGCTCGTCGAGCTCCTCGACGCGGCGATGTTCACCTACCGCCGTGGTCACCCGTGGGTCGACGACTACAAGTTGTCCCCCAAGGCCGTCGTGCGCGACATGTACGAGCGCGCGATGACGTTCACGGAGTACGTGTCGTTCTACGGCCTGGCGCGCTCCGAGGGCCTGGTGCTGCGGTACCTGGCCGACGCCTACAAGGCGCTGTCGCAGACGGTGCCGGAGGAGGCGAAGACCGAGGAGCTCAACGACCTGATCTCGTGGCTGGGCGAGCTGGTCCGCCAGGTCGACTCGTCGCTGATCGACGAGTGGGAGAAGCTCACCAACCCCGACGCACCCAAGGAAGAAGTACGCGTCGACCTGCCGCCCGCGGTCACCCGCAACGTGCGCGCGTTCCGCGTGCTGGTCCGCAACGCGCTGTTCCGCCGCGTCGAACTGGCCGCGAAACGCGACTGGTACTCACTGGGCGAGCTCGACCACGAGTCGGGCTGGACGGCCAAGGAGTGGATGGACGCCCTCGAGCCGTACTTCGAGGAGCACAGGGACATCGGCGCGGGCCCGAACGCGCGCGGCCCGGCGTTCCTGATCATCAACGTCGAGCGCGAGCGCTGGGTGTGCCGGCAGATCTTCGAGGACCCGGCCGGTGACAAGGACTGGGGCTTCAACGCCGAGGTCGACCTCGCGGCGTCCGACGAGCTGGGCGAGGCGGCCGTGACGATCACGGACGTCGGCCGCCTCTGAGCAGTTCCTTCAGTCGCTCCGCCTCGTCGGGGCTGATCGGCAGTTCGTCGTTGTCGGACCGGCCGGTGCGCAGGTCGTCCAACTCGTGGGAGGACCCCCACTCCCCGTCGCGGAACTCCTCCTCGAAGGAGTCGTCACCGGCGTTCGTCCGGATGAGCCCGATCGCGTCCGCGACCTGCAACGCCGTGGGCCGGTTCGGAAGGATCGCGTAGTACCAGTGCGCGCCCGTCCACTCGGCGCGCCGGCGAAGGCGGATCTTCACGGCCAGCCGGTACGCGTCGTAGTTCCCCGTCGAGCCCGGCGGCAGCTCCTCGACCAGCAAGCCCTCGTCCGCCACCCGTGTCAGCAGATCCGACGGCCCCCACCCGAGGTCGCGCGTGAACGCCTCCTCGCGGTGCCCGTCCAGCCGGACCACCGCGACCGGCAGGCTGCTTCCGTCCACTTCGGACAGCACGAGGAAAGTGCGCGGCACACCCTGGCCGGCGATGACCGCCTCGGCTTCCTCCGCGCTGACCGGCAGGGCCCGGTAGAACGGGTTCAGGCCCTGTTCGATCACACGGACCATCGCCGACGGCAACCACCCGCGGTGCCCGGCGTGGATCTCGTCGCCCGCTTCCGTCCGCCGGAACACCGAGTGGAGCTTCACCGGTTCGAACTCGCAGTGGTACCACAACGCGAAGTACTGGGTCCCCGCACGCAGCCGCTCGGCCCGCACCCCGATCTCGATGGCGGCCCGCACATCGGCAGCCTCGGACCGGCCGCTCAGTTCCTCGACCCGCAGCTCCGTACGCCCGAGCAGGTCCGAGAGCCGCCACACCAGGTCGTCGCGGATGCAGACCTCCTCCGCCGAAGGAATCTTCCGCACCAGCGCGAACGGGTAAGCCCCGCCGTCATGCACCACGAACCACGACGGCCTGGCCGCCTCCCACTTGAAACGTTCGAGCTCGTCGTCGCTGATGGGCAGCCACTTCTGCCCATCGAGGTCTCGCTGCTCCGCCCGCCAGATGTTCCCCTGGTCGAGCCATTCCTCGACGCCGTCACGCCGGCGCATCACGGCCTTCAGCATCGTCGGGTCAGGCAGCTCACCGACCGCGATGGACGTGTGGAACACCGCAAGACACGGCAACCCGGCCCGCGCCGCCCGCAAGACCCGAAGCACGTGGTCGTAGAACTCGTACCCGTCGACCTCAGCCACCGTCCACCCCGGCTGCGGCAGGTCCAGCAGGTTCGACCCGGTCCATTCGCCTTGCCCGGTGAGCTGCTCTTCCCCGCGGTAGTCGGCCCGGACCAGCGCGAGCGGAACCGGGCCACCGTCCTGAATCACGAAGTACTTCACCGGATCCCCCCAGATCGGCCGGGCTCAAGTCATACCACGAGGTGCAGTGACTTCAGGCCGCGCAGGGCGGGGTCCGGCCGGAACTCCGGTTCGCCCGCGTCCGGGTCGAGCCGCAGGCCGGGGAACCTGGCCGCCAGCATCGGGAACAGCACCTGGCCTTCCAGCCGGCCGAGGAACGCGCCGATGCAGTAGTGGATGCCCGCGCCGAACGTCAGGTGCGTGACCGCCGACTCGCGTTTCAGGTCGAGCGTGTCCGGGTCGGGGTAGCGGGCGGGGTCGCGGTTGGCCGCGCCGAGCACAGGGAACAGCAGCTCGCCGGCCCTGATCCGCTGGCCGCCGATCTCCATGTCCTCGCTGGCGAGCTGCGGGGTGATGATCGGCGCCGGCGAGTCGTAGCGGAGGAGTTCCTCGGCCGCGGTCGCCGCGATGGGTTCGGTGCGCAGCAGATCGAGCTGCGCGGGGTTGCGCAGCAGGGCGAGGACGCCGTTGCCGAGGTAGTTGGCGGTGGTTTCCAGGCCCGCGTTGATCAGCGAGATGATGTTGACGATCAGTTCGTCGTCGCTCTGCCACTCGCCGCGCTCGCCGAACAGGTCGGTGCCGGAGGCTCGCAGTTGTTCGGAGATCAGGTCGTCTGTTGGGTGGTGGCGGCGTTCGGCGAGCAGGTCGCGCAGGTAGGCCATCAGGTCGTCCATCGCGGCGGACGAAGTGTGTGCGACGGCGATGGGGTCGGCGCCGAACTGGCCTTCCCCCAGCGTTTTCATGACGTCGGTGCCCCAGCGGGTGAGCTGATGCTGGTCTTCTCGTGGCACGCCGACGAGATCCATGACCACGCGGGCCGGGAACGGGTAGGCGACCTCGGCCAGGAAGTCGCCGCCGGTGAAGCCGCCGAGCAGTTCGGAGCAGGTCTGTTCGACGAGCGCGCGCCGGTGTTCCATCGCGCGCGGGGTGAAGCTGCGGTTCATCAGCTTGCGCAGGCGGGTGTGGTTCGGGCGGTTGCTGAACGGCAGCGACGAGTCCATGCGGCTGATGAACGGGTTCATCCGGGCGAGGACGTCGTGGGGCAGGCGGGCCATCAGCGTCGCGGTGGAAGGGCGGACGACGGCGGTGCGGCGCAGCACGTCGGTCACGTCCGCGTGCCTGGTGAGCACCCAGCCGTCGAGGGCGTCGTCGTGGTGGACGGGCGCGAGGTCCCGCAGCAGCGCGTAGAACGGGTAGGGGTCGGCGAGGAAGTCCGGGTGCATCGGGTTGATGTGGATGGACGACTCGACGTGCGCGGCCGGCGGTGGCGGGGGCGGCGGCACCTGGGCGATGGCGGTGCGGACGGCGTCGGCGAGGCCGGTCAGGGCGGGCGGGACCAGCATCGTGAAGTGGTCGCCCGGCACGGTGCGGACTTCCAGGGAGCCCGTCGCGACTCGTTCCCAGCCGTTCGCGGGCGCGTCGAAGAACAGCTCGACGTGCCGGTCGTCCTCGAGCACGTGGGGGAAGCCGCCGGTGGCCTTGATCAGCGTGACGTCGAGGTCGCTGGCCTGCGGTTCGTACCGGACGAGGGCCTCGACCTGGGCCTGGTAGACGCCCATGATCGTGGCGATGTGCTCCTCGACGGGCCGCGTGCCGGACGCGCCGAGGAACCGGCCGAGTTGCTCGCGTTGTTCCCGCGGCGTCAGCGACTGGTCGACGCGGCGGCGCGGCGCCCCGTCGTCCCGGAACGCGTGCTGCCGGATCGTCCACAGCTCCTCGATCACCGCGCGCTCGTCCCACGGCGGCTCCAGCTGTCCCGGCACGGCGGGGTACGCGTCGATCATGATGACCTTGGCGACCTCGTCCCCGCCGCGCCGCAGTTGCGTGCCGACCTCGTAGGCCACGACGCCGCCGAACGAGTGGCCGCCGACGAGGTACGGCCCGTACGGCTGGACCTGTTTGATCTCCCGCACGTACCGGGCGGCGAGCTCCTCGACGTCGCCGATCGGTTCCTCGGTGCCGTCGAAACCCGGCCCCTGCAGCCCGTAGAACGGCTGGCCCTGTCCGACCGCTCGGGCCAGCGGCAGCAGGTAGTACGCCGCCCCAACCGCGCCGCCGATGCAGAAGAACGGCCTGGGCGTGGTCAGCGCGAGGGTGAGTTGGCTGGCGGTCTGCGGAACATCCTGGCGCGCAAGGTGTTCCGCTACCGCGTCCACTGTGGGCAGTTCGAGGAACAACGTGTGCGGCACGCGGAAGCCGAGCCAGTCCGAGAGCGCACTCTGCAGTGACGCCACCGACAGCGACTCCAGGCCGAGCGTGCTGAGCGGTGTTTTCGGTGAGACCGCGTGTTCCGGCACGTGCAGCTCGGCCGCGATGTGCTTGATCAGCCACTCGCGGATCGTCTGGACCGTCGCGACCGCGCGGCCCGGCCCGTGGCCGAAATGCTTTGCCACCAACTCTTCCGCGTACGCGATCGCGCACTCGACGAGTTCGAACGCGGGCAGGCTGCCGACGTGGAACGTGTTCAGCTCGCCCTGCATCGCCTCGACGCGGTCGAGGACGCCCGACGCCAGGTCGTCCTCCCCGAAGTGCGGCAGGAACTTCCAGTCCTTGCGCACGTACGGCGCCTGGATGGTGCCGCCCAATTCGGCGACGTCTTCCTGGAACGCGCGGTCGTCCGCCCCGTAGGCGTAGCAGGCGTAGACGTCGCTGTCCTCGTACCGGTGGTGGAACGACACGACCTTCTTCGGTCGCGTGACGAGCGAGAAAGCCTCGCGCGGCAACCCTTCGGCCGCGCACACCATCGTCGAGTAGCCGACGTACCGCACCCGTGCCGCGATGTCCCGTTCTTCCGGCGTCGCGTCGAGCTGAGGGACCTGGTCGATCGGCACGGTCAGCACGAGCGCGTCGGCCTCGATCCACTCCCCCGCCTTGACCCGGATGTGGCCGCCGCCGCGGACGATCTGCTCGATGTCGGCGTTCACCCGGACGTCGAGGCTCTCCGCGACGCGCCGCCAGAGCGTGCCGAAACCGCCCTTGATCGTGAAGCTGCCGGCGTGCCCGAGCAGCTCGCGGGTGCTCGACAGCAGGCCCGTCATCTCCGCGTACTTGAGGAAGTACAGCGCGGGCACCTCGTCGAGCGCCCCGTAGCCGGCGGCCGTGTACCCGGTGCCGAACGACTCGGCCATCGCCTCCAGCCCGTGTTCCTCGAGCCACTGCTTCGCCGGTGTGGCAAGCGCTTTCGCCGAGTGCGCCAGCCCGGGTTCACCGAGGCGCGGGAACTCGGCGTCGCGAATCCGGGTGTACCGCTGGAAGTTCTCGTAGGTGAAGAACGCCGAACTCTGCGGCCGCGACTCCCCCGTGGTCACGTCGAACACTCGGTGCGGCGTGGTCGGCTCGGTGTCGATGCCGAGCTCCGTGACCAGCTTGGCCAGCCGCTCGTACTCGGTCGTGCAGACGTGGCCGCCCAGGTCGAACGCGTGGCCGCCGATGTCGACCGACGCGCACTTGCCGCCGACCTCGCCACTCCGTTCGAGGACGATGGCGCGGTGACCGGCCCGGTGGAGGGCGCGGGCCGTGGTGAGGCCGCTGACGCCCGCGCCGATGATGACGACCGTCTTCATGTCAGACCCGCTCGCTAAGCTTGAAATTGGGGGAACCCGGCCCGCGCCGTGTGTGTGGTGCACGCTCACCGCGCGTGGCGGGCAGACGACAGGCGTGGCGGACAGACATCACGTGTGGAGCACAGGCATCACGTGCGGCCTTGGAGAAACGCCTGACGGCACGCACCCCGCCGAACCTTCCCGCTGGTCGTCTTCAGCACCAGCCCCTGCGGCCGCACCACCACCTGGTCCACGGCGAGCCCGCAAGCCTCGAACACCCGCCGCCGCACCGCCTCCGCGATCTCCGCGCGCTCACCCTCGGACGTCCGGACCGAACTGGTCTCGACGAACAGCACCAAGCTTTCGCCGTCCTCGCGGGGCACGCCGAACGCCGCCACCCCGCCCGGCCGCACCCCCGCGTGGCAGTCGCGCACAGCGTCCTCGACGTCCTGCGGGTAGTGGTTGCGGCCGTTGATGATGATCACGTCCTTGAGCCTGCCGGTGACGAACAGCTCGCCGTCCGCGAAGAAGCCGAGGTCGCCGGTGCGCAGGTAGTGCCGCTCGTCGCCGGGCACCTGGGCGTGGAACGTCTGCCGGGTCTCGTTCTCCAGACCGTGGTAGCCGAGGGCGGTCGTGCTTGACGCCACCCAGATCTCGCCCACGCGGTCGGCGGGGCAGACCAGCGAGGTCGACGGGTCGACGATCAGCACGCTGGCGCCCGGCTTGGTGACGCGGCCGCAGCCCGTCACGGGCCGGCCGTCCTGGGCGGGCAGGACTTCGCCGCGCTGGAGGGCCGCGCGGTCCAGGCGCAGCACGGACTTGCCGCCCATCGTGACGCTGACGGTGTTCTCCGCCAGGCCGTACGCCGGGTAGAAGGACGCGCGGTTCAGGCCCGCCGAGGCGAAGGCGGCGCAGAAGGAGTCCACTGTGGACGGGCGGACGGGTTCGGCCGCGGACATCACCACGCGCAGCGGGCTCAGGTCCCAGGTGGCGCGCTGGTCCGGCGTGGTCTTGCGGACGGCCAGGTCGAAGGCGAAGTTCGGGGCGGCGGTGTGGGTCGCGCGGACTCGGGACATCACGTCGAACCACAGGGCCGGGCGGTGCAGGAACGTCAGCGGCGACATCAGGTACGTGTGCGCGTTGCCGGTCAGCGTGCTCAGGATGACGCTGATCAGGCCCAGGTCGTGATACTGCGGGATCCAGAACACGCTGATCGTGTCGTCGCCCAGGCCCAGGTCGGAGGCGTTCGCGGCGAGTTCGCAGGCCAGGTTGGCGTGGCTGATCACGACGCCTTTGGGCGACGCGGTCGAGCCGGAGGTGTACTGCAGCAACGCCGGTTCGTCGCCGGAAACCGTCGAGTGCCACTCGAAACTCGACGGCCGCACGCGGTCCGTCCGGTGCCAGCGCAAGCGGGGCCAATCCGGTTTGGCGCGGTCGAAGAACCCGGTCACCGCGCCTACCGTGCGGGCGCGCTCGTAGGTGCCGTTGGTCAGGGCGCCGACCGGCTTGCAGTTGTCCACTATGGACCGGAATCCGGTGAGGTCGTGGCCCAGCCGCACCGGGTTCGGCGGGTACACGGGCACCGGAACGACGCCGGCGACCAGGCAGCCGGCCAGGGCGCGCACGAAGTCCGGGCCGGGCGGGTAGACCAGCAGCGCGCGGTCGCCCGGCCGGAAGCCCCAGCCGCGCAACGCGCTCCCGACGGCCTCCGCGGCGGTGGCGAGAGCGCCGGCGGTGATCGTCTCCTCGTCGCGGCCGCGTTCGTCCACAAATGTGAACAACGACCGTTCCGGAGAGTGTTTCCACAAAGCCTGAAATGCGGAGACGACGGTGTCTGGCGCAGCGCTGGTTTTCATCGCGAGGACCGTAGCAACGCCCGCCCGTACTGCGGAACCCTTCGTTACCCGAACGGCCGATCGGCTTGTCACAACGAGACAACATCCTTGACAGCGTGAGTGGAGGCGGATTTCCTGTTGCCACAAGCCTTTTCGCCACACCTGCCGCCACCTGCGCAAACGTCACACGACGGCATGCCAGTTGAGACAAACATTTACCACGAATGAGGTGCGAGGGTGTTCGCGTTTTCCTCGCCGGAAGACCCGGATGTTGATCTGACGAGAGATCTTGATCTCGATTCATTGGCACGCGTCGAACTGCTCATCGCGCTGCGCACACAACTGCCGAACCCACCGGCGATCACCGTCTCGGACATGTGCGAGTTCCGCACGCTCGGCGACCTGCAAGCAGCACTCGAGGGCAGACCCTGGCCAGGTTTGCCCCGCGACACCGAGCACCTGCACGTCGAGGCGACGCGACCAGAGCTGCCCGACAGCCCACTGGCGTGGATGATCGAACAGTTCCTCATCGCCTCGGGCGCGTCGGCCTTGCGCGAGGTCTCCCTGCTGCGCGACCCCGGCACCGCGAACGGCCCGATCACGGTGCGCGGTCAAGGAAAGCGGCTCGCGCTCGTCTCGGATGTCACGCACGGCACCGCCAGGATCGCCGGCACCGGACCGCGCCCCATCACCGTCCGTGACACCCGAAGGCTCGACGAGTGCCTCGACCGGGCCAAGAAGTGGGCCGCCGACGAGTTCCAGGGCACGGCACGAGCGACGAGCGTGCGTGAGGTCCACGTGCGCCCGACCGGAATTCTTGCCACTCCCGGACAGGTTTCGGTGGCCGCCGGACGAGCAAAAGACGGGCGAGCCGAGTGCGACGTCGTACTGAGGGACGCGACAGGCGCGGACGAGGCCGCACAGATCGAGCTGCGCGGTGTGCGACTGATCCGCCATCCGCGCTGACGACAGTGCGGAGAACCGTTCGATAATCCTGTATGAACCCGAACGACTGAACTGCGGACGCGCTCACCCACATCAGCGCCACACCACTGTGGCAAAAGAGTTAATACGACTGTCGAGAAGTCGCTAGGCCAGAGAACTCAATGTGACGTTGGATGCGATCCAGGACACACCGATTCGGCCCAACACCCCCGGCGCCACCTGGCCTACCAGGCACGTAGAACCGACACGGTGTCGAGAAAGCTCGACTAAACGTCGGAACCGCTCCATTTCAGCCTTCCGCCATAAGAGCGCACCAATTGAGACAGGCGCCTGTTGAGACGGAATGGAAGCACGATTGACCGGGTAGTCTGGGTGGGGCAACATCATTGCGCTGGACCACACCGGTCGAGATATGGTGTTGCTCAGTGGGGGAATTTCCGCAGTCGGCCTCTCCCTCTGATGTGGCCCGACGGGAGGATTGAAGTGGACCCGGCACTGGACGCGTTGCGCGACCGGCTGGCGGAGATCATCGCCTCACCGCCGGAGAACACCGAAGACCTCGTCGACACCCTGAGCGGCCTCGCCAAGCTGTCGAACCAGTGGTCCGAGGCGATCCAGGCGCTGCGCGCGCCCACCCGCAGGCTCATCGGCCCCGCCGCGGCCGCGTCGGTGAGCGTCGCCGCCCGTCGTGCGGAGGAGTCCTTCATCGAGCTGGAGATCACGCTCGGTGACGCGCTGGCGGCCCAGCCGAGAGCCGTCCGTCAGCCGTGAGCGGCCGTGAGCACGCCGGTCGTTTCTGACGAGACCGCGAGGCACGCCTGACCAGGCAAGTGCACGCTGCGTGATAGCGGTTTCCGTCTGCCATCCGAGACACACCCGATCGGAGGGTTTCCGCACGTCCTCCCACTGGCGGATGATGCGCCCGATCAGGCATTTCGGGGTGGGAGGGGGAACCGTCCGTGCACACGCTGGGCAACCGGACCCCCGCGACGGCTCACCCTCCGTGAGGGGGCATGATCGCCTATCCGACGCCCTCGGCCCACCAGGCGCGCGATGACCGAGCGTGGTCTAATCGCCGCCACGTGAGGATCGGCCGTACACAGTTTGGACTCGATCTCGAATGACCTCAGGTCTGCCCTGCCCCATCTGCGAGGGGCCGGATCGACGTGGCAGCCTCGAGCGCTCCCTGCGGGTGCTCGCCGTCGACGACGAGGCGCCCGCGCTTGAGGACCTCACGTACCTGTTGCGCTCCGATCCGCGCATCGCCCACGTGGAAGCGGTCACCGACGCCACCAAGGCGCTGCGGGTGCTGCACCGCGCGATGGACGCCGGGCAGCCGTTGGACGCGGTGTTCCTCGACATCCGCATGCCGGGGCTGGACGGTCTCGACCTCGCCCGCGTGCTGTCGCGGTTCGCGCAGCCGCCGCCCGTGGTGTTCGTGACGGCGCATCAGCAGCCCGCGGTGGAGGCGTTCGAGCTCAAGGCACTCGACTACCTGCTCAAGCCGGTGCGCCAGGAACGGCTCGCGGAGTCCGTGCACCGCATCGTGCACGAGGTCTGGGACTCCAAGACCTCGCAGGAACCCACCGCCCCCACGCCCGCGCAGCCCGCGAACGCCACGCCGCCGGAGATGGGTGACGAGGTCATCCCCGTCGAACTCGGTGGCGTCACGCGGTTCATCCGGCTCGCCGACATCCGGTACGTGGAGGCGCACGGCGACTACGCCCGCCTGCACACCGCGACCGGCAGCGGCCTGGTGCGCGCGGCGTTGAACGGACTCGAAGAACGCTGGCGCAGCGCGGGATTCGTCCGCATCCACCGCAGCCACCTGGTGTCGCTGGGCCACATCGACGAGCTGCGGCTGGAGGACGGGCACCTCAGCGTCACGATCGGCGGCGCCGTGCTGCCGGTCAGCCGCCGGCACGCGCGGCACCTGCGGCAGCTGCTGGTGCGGCGCGCCCGGCCTGCTCCCGTGGCGGGCCAGGCGACTCCCGCCGGCGTCGTGCAACCGAGAAACGGGCTCGGGTCGTGACCACGCCACCACCCCAACGGCCGGTGCCGAAGCCGACCCAGCGTGTGGTGGTGACGAGCCCGCGCACCAGGGCGCCCCGTGCGCGCCGCCCGTACTCGGGCACGCGCGAGATCAACGAGCAGAGCGAGCTCGGCGCGGTGTACATGCGCACGCTCATCCGGGCGCAACGGCGGTTGGGGCTGTCGGTGTGCCTCGTGGCGTGCGGGGCCCTCGGGCTGTTGCCGTTGCTGTTCTCGATCGAGCCGGAGCTCGGGAAGTTCCGGATCCTCGGGCTCGGGCTGCCGTGGTTCCTGCTGTGCGTGGCGACGTTCCCGATGCTGCTGCTGGCGGGCTGGTTCTACGTGCGGCAGGCCGAGCGCAGTGAACGGGAGTTCGCGGAGCTGGTCGAACGTCCATGACGAGTGGTTACGCCATCGTGGCGGTGCTGGTCGTCGCACTGGGCACGATCCTGATCGGCACCTACGGACTGCGCGTTTCCCGCACCACGTCTGACTTCTACGTCGCCTCGCGCACGGTTTCCCCGTGGTGGAACGCTTCCGCGATCGGCGGCGAGTACCTCTCGGCGGCCTCGTTCGTCGGCATCGCCGGGCTGATCTTCGCCTACGGGCCGGACATGCTGTGGTTCCCGGTCGGCTACACGGCCGGATACCTGGTGCTGCTCACCATGGTCGCCGCTCCCCTGCGGCGATCCGGTGCCTACACGCTGCCGGACTTCGCCGAGGCCCGCTTCCGTTCCCGCGGCGTGCGCGCGGTCGCGTCGATCCTGGCGCTGGCGATCGGCTGGCTGTACCTGTTGCCGCAGCTGGAAGGCGCCGGCCTGACGCTGAACACGGTGACGGGCGCGCCGGACTGGCTGGGCGCGCTGGTCGTCACGGTGGTCGTGACGGTGAACGTGATGTCCGGCGGGATGCGGTCGATCACGTTCGTGCAGGCGTTCCAGTACTGGCTCAAACTCACCGCGATCACCGTGCCGATCGTGTTCCTGATCATCGCGTGGCAGGTGCACGGCGCGGAGTCGCTGACCAAGCCGGAGTTCCCGACTTTCCGGCAGGACACCGAGGTCTCGTTCCACAACAACACGGTGATCCACGCCGAGCAGTCCATCTTCATCAAGGGCAGCGGCGAGATCGACGGCACGCGCATCGAGAACACCGGCCTCGTGCTGACCGACGGCAACCACCGCATCGGGCAGGGCTCGAAGTTCACGTTCCCCCAAGGCGCTCCGGTACCGCACGTGTCCACAATGGCGCACAACACCAACGCGACGTGGGCGCTGCCGGAGTCCAGCGGGCAGCAGTTCCCGTTGTACGGGGCCTATTCGCTCATCATCGCGACGTTCCTGGGCACGATGGGCCTGCCGCACGTGATCGTGCGCTTCTACACCAACCCGAACGGCACCGCCGCGCGCCGCACGACGTTGATCGTGCTCGGCCTGCTGTCGGTCTTCTACCTGATGCCACCGATGTACGGCGCGCTCGGACGGATCTACACGCCCGAGTTGTTGATGACCGGCCAGACGGACGCCGTCGTGCTCGTGTTGCCGACACGAATGATCGAGGGCATCGGCGGCCAACTGCTCGGTGCTCTCGTGGCGGGTGGCGCCTTCGCGGCGTTCCTGTCGACGTCTTCGGGCCTGGTCGTGTCGCTGGCGGGCGTGCTGTCGCAGGACGTGCTGCGGCTCGGCGGCGTGCGCGGATTCCGGATCTCCACGGTGCTCGCGGGCATCGTGCCGCTCGCGATGACGTTCGTGTCGACGGGCATGCCGGTAGCGGACATGGTCGGCCTGGCGTTCGCGGTGGCGGCGTCGTCGCTGTGCCCGTTGCTGATGCTGGGAATCTGGTCGACCCGGATAACGAAGGTCGGCGCCATCGCGGGCATGCTCGCGGGCGGCGTCCCGGCACTGACCGCGGGCCTCGTCACGATGTTCACCGACACCGGCGACGCCTGGTACGAGGTGCTCCTCTCGCGCCCCGCCGCGTGGACGGTGCCGCTCGGCTTCACGGTCATGTACGTCGTCTCCCTGCTCACCCAACGGCACGTGCCGCCGGGAGTGCAGCGGACGATGGTCAGGCTCCACGCACCCGAGAACCTCGGGTTGGACGGCTCCGGCCCCGCCTCAGCCGACGAGCGAAGCTAGGTGATGTGAGATGCAGGACTTCCTCACCGCCGCCGCGATCCTGATCGTGGGCGGAGCGGCCGTGCTCGTCTTGTGGCGGGGCACGCGCAACAAGCAGTCGCTCTCGACCGAGGCCCAGCGCGTCACCTACGAAACACTGCACACGGCCTGGTCCGCCGCACCGCCGTTGCGTGCAGGCCTGGTTCCCGACGCCGCCAAGAAGTCCGCGCGTCACCTGCGCACGCTGCTGGACACACCTGCCCTCGCACTGACCGACGAGACGGAAGTCGTTGCGTGGGAAGGGGTTTCCGACCACCACGCGGCCGAGGCGATGGCCCAGGCCGAGGACGTGTTCCTGACCGGGCGCACCCAGGCGTTCGACATCGGCTGCACCGAGCCGAACTGCCCGATCAACTGTGCCGTGGTCGCGCCCCTGACCGTCGAGGGACGTGTCGTCGGAACTCTGGCCGCCTACTCGCGCGAGGCGTCGGCCGGGCTGGTGCGCGCGACCAACCAGGTGGCGCGGTGGGCGGCGGGTCAGCTGGAACTCGCGGAGCTGGACCGCTCGCGGACCCGGCTGGTGGAGGCCGAGGTGCGTGCGTTGCGTGCGCAGATCTCGCCGCACTTCATCTACAACTCGTTGTCCGCCATCGCTTCGTACGTCCGCACGAACCCCGAGCGCGCACGGACGTTGCTGCTCGACTTCGCCGACTTCACCCGCTACTCGTTCCGCCGCCACGGCGACTTCACGACGCTGGCCGAGGAGCTGCGATCGATCGACCAGTACCTCGCTTTGGAACGCGCGCGGTTCGGCGAACGGCTGAAGGTGACCTTGCAGGTGGCGCCCGAGGTGCTGCCGGTGACCGTTCCTTTTCTCTGCCTGCAGCCGTTGGTGGAGAACGCGGTGCGGCACGGCATGGAGGGCAAGGTCGAGCCGGGGCACATCCAGATCTACGCCAACGACGGCGGGGCCGAGGCTCACATCACCATCGAGGACGACGGCATCGGGATGGACCCCGAAAAGCTGCGCCGGACGCTGGCCGGGCAGGTGGACGAGTCCGCCGGGATCGGGCTCGGGAACATCGACGAGCGGCTGCGGCGGGTTTACGGGGACGAGTACGGGTTGGTCGTCGAGACCGCTTGCGGGCTGGGCACGAAGATCACCGTGCGGGTGCCGAAGTACCACGCGGGGATCAACGGCATGTGAGCTCCGCGCCGCCCCATCGCGTCTGCAAGTACCACCAACCGATGATCGATTCGCCGACAACTACACCCAACCTGTTCGGCGAGCACCGAACAGGTTGGGTGTAGTTGTGAGCTTGTTGATGTTGAGTTGGTGGTACTTGCAGACGCCAAAACCCACGGCCACTTAGGGCGCAAGTCCCAGAACTGATCAGCTGGCGGCCTTCGCCGCCCGCCGGTCCGCCGCGTCCAGCACCGCGCGGATCCAGTCGATCTCGTCGGTCCCACAGGCACCCTCGGCCGCAGCCCGGCGAAGGCGAACCCAAAGCCCCAGGTCGGTCCACTCCTGGAACCGCCGGTGCACGGTAGGAACAGTCACGCCGAACGAAGCCGGCAGATGCCGCCAGGCGCACCCCGACGACAGCACGAACACGATGGCCGTGAACACGGCGCGGTTGCAGACGCGGCCGCGGCCACCACCCTGGCGGCGGACCTTGGCCGGCGGGATGATCGGCTCGACGACGGCCCACAGGTTCGCGGACACGAGGCGCGACGAGAGTTGCTCGATGACGTCACCGCGGCCGGTCTCGCAGCTGTGCTCGGGCCAGGCGGCCGTGCGCATCCAGGAGTCCTGGCGTGGCGCGGTGTCGGCGGGCCGGGTGTCCTGGCGGGCGGACTCGGCGCGCTGGCGGGAGCGGAGCAGGGTGGCCAGGGCGGTGTCCTCGGCCGTGGTGCGGCGCTGGGGGACGGCGTAGGCCTGGTGCTGCTGGGCGTGCCGGGCGATCTCGGCGCCCACGGTGCGGCGGAACGAGGGGTTGGCTGCCAGGCGTGGGTCCACCGGCTGGCCGTAGCGCACCGGGACCTGGCCCTGACGTGGGGGAACGGGCCGTTGCGGCACTTGACGGGGCGGGACCTGCCTCGCGAGTCGCGGGTCCGGGGTTCGAGCGAACTGTGAGTCGGTCATTGGTGGTCCTCCGCCAGGACTTTTCCGTCAGGTGACAGCGCTCACAGTAAGAAGGAGGCCAGAAAACAGGTAAGTAGGTAGGCCATAAAAGGCGACGAGCGGGCGTGCGACGGCGATGCACGGCTTGCCCTGTTGAGACGAGTGGCGCACTGTCTGCGACGAACGGATAACCGGTCGTGGCACTTGTCCCACTACCGGGTGGGGCTGACCGCTCACGGTGCGCACCCATCGGACGGTAATGATCCGGTCGTTGACGCCTTAAGTACCGTTCGAACTGTGAAGCTTTTGGCCACCAGCGATCTGCACGTCTCCTACCAGGACAACCGTGAGGTTGTGGAGGCGATCGCGTCACCGGACCCGAGCGACTGGCTGATCATCGCCGGGGACATCGGCGAGAAGTTCGCCGCCATCGAGTGGACCCTCGAGACGCTGCGGCCCAAGTTCGGCAAGCTCATCTGGTCACCGGGCAACCACGAGCTCTGGACCACCAAGGACGACGACAACCAGGCCCGTGGCGAGGTGCGCTACAAGCAGCTCGTGGAGCTCTGCCGCAGCCTCGACGTGATCACGCCGGAGGACCCGTACGTCACGTTCCCCGGCAAAACCGGACCGGTCACCGTCTGTCCACTGTTCCTCGGATACGACTACTCCTTTCGGCCGCACGGTGCCACGGACGTGAAGTCGGCGCTCGCCATCGCGCACGAGGCGGGCGTGGTGTGCACGGACGAGTACTTCCTGCACCCCGACCCGTACCCGTCCCGCGAGGCCTGGTGCCAGGCACGGGTACGGGAGACCGAAGAGCGCCTCAAAGCCGTCGACGGCCCGACGGTGCTGATCAACCACTACCCGCTCGTCCGCGACCCCACGTTCGTGCTGCGCTACCCGGAGTTCGCGCTCTGGTGCGGCACGACGCTGACCGCCGACTGGCACAAGAGGTTCAACGCCGTCGAGATGGTCTACGGCCACCTGCACATCCCTCGCACGACGCACTACGACGGCGTGCGCTTCGACGAGGTCTCGCTCGGCTACCCGCGCGAGTGGAAGCCACGCGGCACCACCCAGGTGAAGCTGCACGACGTGCTGCGGGAGTCATAACGTGCTGGAGCAGCTTCTTCCCCCGCCCATCGCGGCGGTGGAGCGGTACGACGACGAACAGCCCGCCGACCTCTTCCCCGAGGAGGAGGCGCTGCTGGGCAACGCCGTGCCCAAGCGCCGGTTCGAGTTCGGCACCGTCCGGGCGTGCGCCCGCGAGGCCATGCGGAGCCTCGGCGCCGAACCTGTCGCGATCCTGCCGGGTCCCAAGCGCGAGCCGCTGTGGCCGGAGAACATCGTCGGCAGCCTCACGCACTGCTCTGGCTACCGGGCGGCGGCACTCGCCCGCACGTCCGACTTCCAGACCATCGGCATCGACGCCGAACCACACGCCGCCGCACCGAAGGGCGTGCTGGAGGCCATCGCGATCCCGGCGGAGCTGCGCAGGATGCCAGGCCTGAAGGTCGACGACCCGAAGATCTGCTGGGACCGGCTGCTGTTCAGCGCCAAGGAGTCGACCTACAAGGCCTGGTACCCGATCACCCAGCGGTGGCTGGGCTTCGAGGACGCCGACATCACGCTCAACGCCGACGGGACGTTCCACTCGCGCATCCTGCTGCCGGACACCCCGATCGCCGGATTCCACGGCCGCTGGCTGGTGCAGGGCGACATCCTCGTGACCGCCATCGCCGTCCCCGCTGCCCAGTAGAAATTCGGCTGTGCAGGAGACGTGTAGAGCGGATCACCAGACTCTCGAGCATGGTGACCCTCCCCCGAGTGCCCGTCGAGCGGCACGAGATCGGCATCGACGTGCTGTTCGGCGCGGTGCCGAACCGGCAGCTGGACGCCTCGCTGGAGGCCGTGGCGCGGCAGCAGGAGAGCCACGGGATCCGCCGCGGCCTGATGTGCTCGCTGCGCGGCGCGTTGTTCGACGTCTGCTCGGGCAACGACGACAGGAACGGCAAGTTCCTCAACAACGGGGGCCGCCACGGCGAAGCCGCCGGCTTGCGCGACGGCAGGACGGGGACCTCGCGCTGGCTCGTCGTGAACACCTGATCACGTGGGCGTGGCGGGTCGTCCCCCAGGCGGCCCGCCGACCCGGAACAAGGACACACGGGTGTCGGATTGATCAACCATGGTGCACAGTGGTGGGGTTAGCCCTCGACCGTCGGGAGGCCACCATGGGCGAGGACGTCGCGAAGCACGAGTTCACACGCGAGGACCGCACGCTGTACCGCACCAAAGTGCGGCGTTGCCTCGACGTGTTCGCGAGGATGCTGCGTGAGGCGAGGTTCGACTTCGAGAGGCCGATGACCGGCCTGGAGATCGAGATCAACCTCATCGACGAGAACGCCGATCCGGCGATGAAGAACCACGAGGCGCTCGAGGTCATCGACGACCCGGACTTCGTGACCGAGCTCGGTCAGTGGAACATCGAGATCAACGTGGCCCCGCGCCGGCTCGCGGGCGGCGGCATCACGTCGTTCGAGGAGACCGTCCGCCGCAGCCTGAACAAGGCCGAGGAGAAGGCGCGCGAGGTCGGCGCGCACATGGTCATCAACGGCATCCTGCCCACGCTGCGCACCAAGCACGTGACGCCGGACCAGCTGTCCAGCAATCCGCGCTACGCCCTGCTCAACGAGCAGGTGCTGGCCGCGCGGGGCGAGGACCTGCAGATCGCCATCGACGGCGTCGAGCGCCTGCACCTCACGGCCAGCTCGATCGTCCCCGAGGCGGCCTGCACGAGCACGCAGCTGCACCTGCAGGTCAGCCCAGAGCAGTTCCCGGCCTACTGGAACGCCGCCCAGGCCATCGCGGGCGTGCAGGTGGCGGTGGGCGCCAACTCCCCCTTCTTCCTGGGCAAGGAGCTGTGGCGCGAGACCCGCATCGCGCTGTTCCAGCAGGCCACCGACACCCGCGGCGACGAGCTCAAGGCCCAGGGCGTGCGCCCGCGGGTGTGGTTCGGCGAGCGGTGGATCAACTCGATCTTCGACCTGTTCGAGGAGAACGTCCGCTACTTCCCCGCGTTGCTGCCCATCTGCGACGACGAGGACCCGCTCGCCGTGCTCGACCACGGCGACACGCCGACGCTCAGCGAACTGAAGCTGCACAACGGCACCATCTACCGCTGGAACCGCCCGGTGTACGACGTGGTGCGCGATCGCCCGCACCTGCGCGTCGAGAACCGCGTGCTGCCGGCCGGGCCCACGATCGTCGACACCTTGGCCAACGCGGCGCTGTACTTCGGTCTGGTGCGGGCGATGGCAGAGGACGAACGTCCACTGTGGTCGCAGATGAGCTTCCAGGCGGCGGAGGAGAACTTCAACGCCGCCTCGCGCAACGGCATGGACGCGCAGATGTACTGGCCGGGCGTCGGCACCGTGCCCGTCGTCGAACTGGTGCTGCGCCGGCTGTTGCCGCTCGCGCACGAGGGGCTGATTCGCTGGGGTGTCGAGTCTTCGGAACGCGACCGGCTGCTGGGCGTGATCGAGCAGCGCTGCCTGGCCGGGGTCAACGGGGCGACGTGGCAGGCACGCGAATTCCACCGCCACTACGACCACACGCACATGGACCGGGCCGATGCGCTGCGCACCATGCTTCGGTCCTATGTGGACCTCATGCACGCCAACGAACCCGTGCACACCTGGCCTGTGACGCCGTGAAGGGGTGTGACCGCATTGTGCGGTCACACCCCTTCACCAGCTATCAATCAGTCGGGAAGTTATCGGGCGTGCGGACGCGCTCGCGCACCCAGACACCCGCTTCCTTGAGGACACCGGTTCCGGAGAAGTTCGTGCCGGAACACGTACCCGTCTTGAACACCGCCCCCGACAGACCGTCGTCGGAGTAGTTCCAGTTGGCCCACGAGATCTTCTTCTGGGCCATCAGGTCGATGTACTTCTGCGACGTCGTGAAGTCGTTCGAACCGCCACCGGACGCGGTCTGCGTGCCGAACTCGGTCACGAACACCGGAACAGCGCTGGAGACGCGGTTCAGGACGTCGATGTACGCCTGCTTGTGCGAGTTGGCGTAGAAGTGGAACGAGTACATGAAGTTGGTCGCGTTGACCTTGTTGTTCAGCACCACCGACGGGTCCTCGCCGTCGGAGTGGCCGAACGTCGACCAGCCGTTCGTGCCCGAGACGATGAGGCTGTCCGGGTCGATGTTGCGGATGACCGGGATCATCTGCTCGGCGTAGGACTTCACCTTCGCCCACGACGTGCCGTTCGGCTCGTTCGCGATGTCGTAGATGATGTTGGTCTTGTCCTTGTGCCGCTGGGCGATCTCCGTGAAGAACGTCTTGGCGCGGGACAGGTTGTAGTTCGGGTCACCTGGCGAGAGCTGGTGCCAGTCCACGAGGACGTAGATGCCGCGACGCGTGGCTTCCTCGATGTAACCGTGCATCATGTCGGTGAACTTGCGCGGGTTGGTCTCGTAGCCGTCTTCCTGGATGTACATGGCGACGCGGATGAAGTCCGCGTTCCAGTCGTTCACCAGCGCGTCCCACCACTGGGACTTGGCGCACTGGTGGTACCACTGGATGCCGTGCGTGCTCATGCCGCGCAACTGGATCGGGTTGCCGTACTGGTTGCACAGCTGCACACCACACACGCGCAGCAGGCCGTTGATGTCGTGCGGCCTGGTGCCGCCGGGCGTGCCCGGCTGGGTGCGCACCGTGATGGAGTTCGAGGCGCCGGACTCGTTGCCCGCCGCGTCACGCGCCTTCACGGTGAAGGTGTACGAGGTGTCCGGCGTCAGGCCGCTCACGGTGTGCGTGGTGCCGGCCGCCGTCTGCCCGTTGGACAGCACGTACCCGCTCACGCCCACGTTGTCCGTCGACGCGTCCCAGGCCAGCGACACCGACGACGCCGTGGTGCCCGTCGAGCGCAGGTTGCCCGGCACCGAGGGAGCCTCGGTGTCCGGCGTGCCCGACTGGGCGTCGACGTCGACGCGGTCCAGGTTCGGTCCGCCGTTGGCCGTCGTCGCGACCGTCTTGATCTTGTTGGTGCCCGCGTTCAGGGTGACCGTGGTGGACTTGGTGGTCCACGTCGTCCACACGCCCGTGCTCGGGAACGAGAGCTCGTCCGCCGCCAGCGAGCCGTTCACCGAGATGTCCATCGGACGGTTGGACGTGGTGCCGTTGGCGAACCTGAAGGTGAGCGTCGCCGGGCCCGCGCTGGCCGCGGTCACGGTGAACTCGACGGAGCTGCCGACCTCGTTGTCGTAGTTGACGAAGCCACTGCCGGTGAAGCCGGCGTGGTTCGACTCGACGAGGCCGTTCGAGATGGTCGCGCTCTCCGCCTGGTACTGGACCGGGGCGGCGACCGCGACGGCCGGAACAGCGAGCACCAACGCTGCTGGTACGAGAATCGCTGATCTGGCAAAAAGCAAGGATCTGGCCACAGGGTGCCTCCTGTGTAAGGGGGACAGCAGGGTGCGGCGGCGATTTAGTTAAGAAGGTTTCCTATCAGTGGTGGTCTGAATCACAGCACTAGACCACTGCTCCTGTCAACAAATTCGGGCGACCGGAACAAGTCGGGTGGGGCATCCTCGTCTCCTGATGCGATCCACAGTCACCGTGACACCAGCACAGCTCCCGGAGGTGCTGCTGCACGTCGCCGTCGTCCGACCGGTCTTCCTCTGGGGAGCACCGGGTATCGGCAAGTCCTCACTCGTCCGCAAGTTCGCCGCCGAGCTGGGCCTGGAGTGCGTGACGCTGCTGGGCACGCAGCTCGCCCCGGAGGACCTGATCGGAGTTCCGGAACTGGTCGGTGGCCGATCCCGGTTCGCCCCGCCCGAGTCCATCGCCCGCCACGACCCGTACTGCCTGTTCCTCGACGAGCTCAACGCCAGCAGTCCCGAGGTGCAGAAGGCGTTCTACTCGCTGATCCTCGACCGCCGCATCGGCTCCTACGAGCTGCCGAAGGGCTCGATCGTGATCGGCGCCGGCAACCGGGCCGTCGACAACGCCCTGGCGCGCCCCATGGCGTCCGCACTCGTGAACCGCATGATCCACGTCCACCTCACGGCGTCCGCCCGCGACTGGCTGACGTGGGCGCGCGAGAGCAACATCCACCCGTGGGTGCTGGAGTACCTGACGCAGCGCCCGGACCACCTGTGGAGCGCGGCACCGAAGGTCGAGGAGTCGTTCTCCACGCCGCGTGGCTGGCACATGCTGTCCGACGCGTTGCACTCGTTCGGCGAGGACATCTCCGACGACCTGCTCGGTGTGCTGGCGTTCGGCACGGTCACCGCGAACCACGCCTCGATGTTCCGTGCGTACGTGAAGACCGTCCGGCACGCGTACGGGCTGGAGGCAGTGCTGCGCGGTGACGCCCGTTGGCCTTCCGCGCCGGCCGACCGCGACCTGCTGTACTTCCTGGCCGAGGCGTTCCGCGCCCGGTTGGTGAAGGAACTGCCGCACGACAAGGCGCACGCGCCGGCGGCGGGCAAGCAGCTCGCGCACCGCGGCAAGGCGCTGCTGCTGGAACTCGCCGAGCTGTCGCTGGAGATCGCGCAGATGGTGATCGCGGCCGACGACGACGGCAATCCTGTGCTGCCCGCGTGGTTCCTCGTCGAGGTCACCCGCGACCTGCCGCGGCTGGTGGCCGCACGCGCATGACGCGGCGTCCCAAAGCACGGGTGGATCCCGCCGCGCTGGCGTTCGAGGCAGCACGCGCGCAGATCCGCCTGCACCCGCTGTTCGCTCCACTCAGCAGCTACGGGAGCAGGAACTCCCAGCACCCGTGGGCGGACATTTCGCTGGACGGGTCGATGCTCGCCCATCCGACGCGGAAGGCGAGCGAGGCCGAGTGGGTGTGGGTGTTCGCGCATTGCTTGCTGCACCTGGGTTTCGGCACGGCGTCCTGCGACGACGTGCTCGACTTCCAGCCCGCGATCCGGCTCGGTTCCCGCCCGCCGTCCTGGGAACCGGGCCGGTGTGTGCGCGGCGGACCGGCCAAGGACCCGAAGCGCTGGGCCGATCGGTTCGCCGCCGGGCTCTCCAACGCCGCCGTGGCCGCGATCGACGTGGCGGGCGGCGCGCGGTCGTCGTTGTCCGACGCACGGCCGTTGAAGACGGAGTGGGATCTCGCGCTGGGTTGGTTCGTGTCGAACTATCCGCTGCTGGGCGCTTTGGCGTCGACGATGAAGGTGGTGGCGGACGCGGAACTGGCGCGGGGCTGGGACATCTCGATCGCGGCGGTGTCCACGGCGTCGGCGGAGATCTACGTGAACCCGCTGGCCGGGCTTTCCCGGCAGGAGTGGCGGTTCGTGCTCGCGCACGAGATGTTGCACGCCGCGTTGCGCCACTGCGACCGGGTCGGCGGACGGGACGCGTACCTGTGGAACATCGCCGCGGACTTCGTGGTCAACGGCTGGCTCGTCGAGATGGGCGTGGGCGAGGCTCCCGAGGGCGTGCTGCATGATCCGTCGTTGCGCGGGTTGTCCGCGGAGTCCGTGTACGACCGGATCACGGCTGATCTGCGGCGGTACCGGAAGCTCCTGACGTTGCGGGGCCACCACAAGGGTGATCTGCTCGGCGAACCGTTGCGCGGCCCCGCCGACTTGGCTGATCTCGACGAGTTCTACCGGCGGGCGTTGCTGACCGGCTTGAGCTATCACACATCTGCGCGTGGACTGTTGCCTGCCGGACTGGTCGAGGAGATCCGCGCGCTGGAGCACCCGCCGCTGTCGTGGGACGCCCAGCTGGCGCGCTGGTTCGAGGAGTTCGTTCCGTCCGTGGAGAAGCGGCGCACCTACGCGCGTGCGTCGCGACGGCAAGCGTCCACTCCGGACATTCCGCGGCCCGGCTGGGTGCGGCCGGAATCGCTGGAGGCGCGGCCGACGTTCGGGGTCGTGCTCGACACGTCCGGCTCGATGGACGTCCGGTTGCTGGGAAAGGCTCTCGGCGCGATCGCCTCTTACGCCGCGGCGCGTGACGTGCCGGCCGCGCGCGTGGTTTTCTGTGACGCGATGGCATATGACGCTGGGTACGTACCCGTCGAGGACATCGCGGGCCGGGTGACGGTCCGCGGGCGCGGCGGCACGGTGCTGCAGCCCGGCATCGACCTGCTCGACCGCGCCGACGACTTCCCCGCCGCCGGCCCGATCCTGGTCATCACCGACGGCGGCTGCGACGTGGTGCGGATCCGCCGCGAGCACGCGTTCCTGATCCCGGCGGGCGCGCATCTGCCGTTCCGCGCCCGTGGACCCGTGTTCCGGATGTCCTGATGGAGATCGCCTGCGACGAGTCGGGTTCCGAGGGCGAGAAGCTCGTCGGCGGGGTCACCTCGGTCTTCGCGCACGCCGGTGTGCGGCTCTCCCACGAGGAAGCGCTGGGCTGCGTCGACTCGCTGCGCTCGATGATCAAGTCGCCGGCGCTGGAGTACAAGGCGAACCACCTGCTGCGGCAGAAGAACCGGTGGGTGCTGCTGTGGTTCCTCGGCCCGTCCGGACCACTGGTGGGCCGCGCCCGCGTGCAGCTCGTCGACAAACGGCGGTACCTGGCCTCGCGAGTGCGCGAGGAGTTCGGCCGCGTCACCGGACCACTCGAGCTCTACAACGACCTGCTGCGTGCCCGCGGGCCACGCGGCACGCTCGACCCCTTGTTCCCGGCGATCCTGCGGGCCGTGGCGCAGTGGGAGATTCCCGGCGACGGACCGGTGTCGATCGTGCACGACCAACAGCTGTCGCTGACCGACGGGCGGATACGTCAGCTCAAGAAGATGGCGCCACGGCTGGAGAGTCTCACCTTGACCGACTCGCGCCACGACGCGCGCGTGCAGGTTGCCGACTTCCTGGCCGGGATCGCGCGGCGGGTCGCGGAGGAAGAGCTGAACGGACGGCCCGATTTCGAGGTGATCGGGCTGTTGAGACCTTTTGTCGTCGGACCGAGGATGTGGCATGCCTGACGCGTTGTTCGCCGACCCGCGGTTGGCGGGGATCTACGACCTGTTCGACGGGGTTCGCGACGATCTGACGCTCTACCTGGAGATCGCCGACGAGCTCGGGGCGTCCTCGGTGCTCGACGTCGGGTGCGGCACCGGAAGTTTCGCGAGGTTGCTGGCCGACTCCGGGCGAACCGTCGTCGGGGTGGATCCGGCATTGGCGTCGCTGGAAATCGCGCGGGCCAAGGATTCCAGGGTCACCTGGATCCACGGTGACGCGACGGGCCTGCCCGAACTCCAGGTGGACCTCGCGACCATGACGGCGAACGTGGCCCAGGTGTTTCTCGGCGAGGACTGGGACCTGACGTTGCGCGGCATCCACGCGGCGCTGCGGCCCGGCGGCCACCTGGTGTTCGAGACGCGGCGGCCGGAAAAGCGGGCGTGGGACGGCTGGCGGGTGACCACCCAGCGGACGCGCGACGGCGTGACCGAGCGGCGCGAACTACTCGGCGTGGACCTGCCGTTCGTGTCGTTCCGCCACACCTACCGCTTCCCGGACGGCACGGAGATCGCCTCGGACTCGACGTTGCGGTTCCGGTCGCGCGAGGAGGTCGAGGAAAGCCTGACCGCGTGTGGGTTCGAGGTCGTGGACGTGCGCGACGCGCCGGACCGGGAGGGATTCGAGTACGTGTTCGTGGCCCGGAAATAGCAGCAGGTCAGGCTCTCGCCTCCGCGTTGCGTCCCAGGCGTCTGCAAGTACCACCCCGACGCAGTTGGTAGTAGGAAAGTGCCTGTTGATGTTGAGTTGGCGGTACTTGCAGACGCCATCAGCCAGGACGGTCTCGAGGCCGCCGGTTGCCAGGTCTAAGCCGTCGGGCTCGACCCCGAGGACGAGGACAAGATCTGGATCAGCGAGGTCTGGGAGTCCGCGGAGCACCACGCCGGGTCGTTGCAGCTGCCGGAGACCAAGGCCGCGATCGCCGAGGCCATGCCGATGCTGACCGGTGAGTTCACCGGTCAGCAGGTGGAGATCGTCGGCGGCCTGGGCGTCAGCTGACCAGGGCGGGTTGCATCCAGGCCTTCACCAGCCACGGCAGGATGCGCGGCATCCGGTCGGCCACGATGTCGTGCAGCACCAGCACCATCCGGCCGGAACGATCCGGGCCCGCGTCCAGCCACACGGCCTGCATCAGGATGCCGGCCTGCAGGTCGAGCGCCGCCTCCGCGTCCGCCAGTGCGGCGTCCGTGGCGGCGGCGGGGTCCGTGACCTCGTGGTGCGCGAAGCCGCTGCGACACAGTTCGGGGTGCAGTTCCACCAGGGAATCCACGGCTGCGGCCAGGCGTCCCACGCCCAGGCCGGCCCGAACCTGCACCGTAATCGCTCTCACGTTAGGAGAGCCTAACCTAGGTGCCACTCCGGATTGCGCCCACTGAGTCCCAGGACACGGTCGAGCAGTGGCGCGTTCGAGTCGACCTCCACCGCGGCTCCGAAAAGCGAGCCGTCGCGGTCGTCCGGGCCGATGGACGACACGAAGCCGTGCACGACCTCGAGCAGCTGCGGTTCGACCGAGAAGTCCTGGCCCGTCGCGCGGGCGAGGTCCCAGCCGTGCAGCACGATCTCGTCGAGTGCCACGGCACCCGCCACCTCGCCGGGCAGGTCGACGCCGCCGGCCGCGGTCATGCCCTCCCAGGACGACGGCGAGCGCCACGCCGCGGCCAGCTCGCTCAGCCGCGCCGGGATCGACTCGCGGAAGTCCAGCGGCAGCCGGGCCGCGTCGCCGGCAGCGGCGCCTTCCAACGGGGTCTTCAGCGCCGCCATCGTGAACGCGACCGACAGGCCGTTCACGTGGTCCAGCAGGTCACCGACCGTGTACTCGGGGCACGGAGTCGGCGCCTTGAGATCGCCGTCCGACACGTTGCGCACCAGCACTGCGAGCTGGTCCGCTGCGGGTGTCAAGTCGAACATCAGTAGCCGTCGCCTCCCCAGAACTGTTCCTCGAGCGTGTCCGCGGTGCCGGCGAGCAGCTGCAGCGGGTCGGTGAACTCGTGGATGTCGAGGTGCGACAGCGGCAGCGAGTGCCGCACCACCACGTGCTCGCCCATGATCGCGAGACCGCACGCCACGGTGGACTTGCCGACCTCCTCCAGCACTTCGCGGAGGTTCACGTCCTTCGCCAACCCGCACGGGGAGGCGATCTGCACCCACTCGTGCATCTTGTCGAGCACTTCCCGGACGATGATCACGACCTGCGTGCGCTCATCGTCGTCCTCGTCCTCGTCCCCGAAGGTGAAGAGGATCCTCAGCTCCTCGTCCTCGTCGTGGATGACGTCGTACTCGGCGCGGACGTAATCCGCGAGGTCTCCCCAACTCGCCATGGCGCAACCCTACTTGCCGCGATGGCCCACAGCCCTACGACCAGCACGGCGACGACCTCGGCGGCGAGCAAGATCCTCTCGATGTAGCCCAACGGGAACACCCGCCACCACCGAACGTCGGAGACCACACCCATCGCAATGGCGTAGAGGAGCGGCATGAATGCGACAACGCTCAACAGACCGGACGCCATCGTGAACTTCGCGTGCTTGCCCCACACGTGGTCCTTCAGCCACGGCCGGGCCAGCAGGATCACCGCGATCGGCAGGCTGACGAACGCGATCATGCTGCCGAACCGGTGGATGCTGCCGCTGAGCTCGTTGGTGCCCATCGCCCAGTTCGTCTTCGGGAACGCCACCACCAGCAGCAGGCCCGCCGACCACAGGGTGAGCGCGATCGAGCCCGCGGACCGCCACCGCGTCAGTCCTTTGTGGACCAGCGCGGCCAGGATCGCCAGCGAGCCGAGGGCCAGCAGCAGGACGGCGGAGTCGAAGACCGGGCGGTAGTCGCCCAGCGCGTACTCGCTGATGGTGCGGCGCAGCGGGCCGACGGTCAGGTCGAGCAGACCCACCATGGCCACCGTCGCGACGACGGCGAGTGAACCGCCGGTGGCGGCAAGTCGAGGAATCAGCACATACCGCCCAACGAGGTCGTGAACCCGAGCGGTTCCTGAGTTCAGGAAGCCGACAGGAACCCCCCAGGTTCCTGACAGGTTCATTTCTGGCGAGGTTCAGTCCAAAACGCTCCCGCAGGTGATGTTGACCTGCGATCCCGTGATCGTGCGGCCCCAGTCCGAGGCCACGAACGTCGCTGTTCGGCCCACGTCCTGCAACGTCGCGGCGCGGCCGAGCAGGGTCTCACCGACGATGTCGGTCTCGATCGGTTCGCGGTGCTCGGCGGGCACGGACTCGGGGATCCCGCCGGTCTGCAGCGTCACCACCCGGATGCCGTGCGGCCCGAGTTCGGCGGCGAGCTGACGGCGCATGGACTCCACCGCGTCGAACGCGACGAGCAGGCCTCCGAGCTGCCACCGGCGGTGCGCGGACGCCTCACCGGTGCCGCCGAAGAACAGAATGACGCCGCTCTTCTGCCTGATCATGTGCCGTGCGGCCGCACGCGACGTGAGGAACCGCGCGCGCACGCTCGTGACGACCGGGCTGAGGTAGTCCTCGACGCTCATCTCGACCATCGGCGTGCCTTGGACGTCGTTGTCGGTGATGGCGTTGACCGAGATGTCGAGACGCTCGAAAGTGGCCGCGTGCTGGTCGACGGCCCGTTCGTCCGTCGCGTCGACCACCGCGTACTTGGCGCCCAGCTGTTCGGCCTTCGCCTTGAGCGTCGCTTCGGTCCGGCCCGCGAGATGCACCTCGGCACCCGCCTCGGCGAACGCTTCCGCGATCGCGCCGCCGATGCTGCCCGCGCCGCCGTAGATGACGGCGACCTTCCCGCTGAGATTCATCGGAACGCCCTGAACCACTCGAACTCGAGCTCTCGTCCGGTCATGTCACCGAGGGTAACTCCTACTCCAGCGCCACACCGGCTTCCGCTTCGACCGCGTCGGCGACCGCCGTGAGGGCAGGCGAGTCGAGCTTCCACTGCTGCCAGTACAGCGGCACGGAGACGGTGCGGCCGGGCGCGAGATCGACCAGACCGTCCTGGACCTGCTGCGGTGGCACCATTCCCCAGCCGAGCCCGGCCACGATCGTCCGCACGTACACCTCGGACGACGGCACGTAATGACGGTGGTCCGAGGCACCGCGGCCGCGGGTCAGCGTGCGCACGAACCGGTCCTGCAAGTCGTCGTTGCGGTCGAACACCACCACCGGCGCGTCCGGCAACCACGACTTGAGCGGACCGTCCTGGTGCCGATCCACAAAGGACCGCGACGCCATTGCGGCGTAACGGATGTCGCCGAGCCTGCGCACCGAGCACCCCGCGACCGGCTCGCGTGACGACGTGACCGCGGCCATCACCAGACCTTGCCGCAGCAACGCCGTCGTGTGGTCCTGGTCCTCGCGGTGGAGGTCGAACGAGATCTTCAACGACGGCGAGACCCGCTGCAGGGCAGGCAGGAACCACGTGGCCAGCGAGTCGGCGTTCACCGCGATCGGCACCCGGACGACGGCGTCCTCCCCCAGCGCCGCCTCCAGGTCCTGATCCAGCGCGAGCAGTTGCCGACCGTAGCGGACCAGCACCTCCCCCGACAGCGTCAGCCGCACCGGCCGGGCCCGCACCAGCAGCACCCGGCCCGTCCGCTGCTCCAGCGCTTTGATCCGTTGGGAGACGGCAGATTGCGTGACGTGCAGCGTACGTGCAGCAGCGTCGAACGTGCCCGCGTCCACCACCGCGAGCAGGGTGCGCACCAGGTCCAGGTCCATCATGGCTGCTAATGCTACGTAAGAATCTTTAGCTGGTCTCATCAATGCTGCGTCAATACCGTCGAAGGTGTGACTGACCTGCTGCTCGGCTTCGGCACCATGATGACCCTGATCGTCGCGATCGGCGCGCAGAACGCTTTCGTGCTGCGCCAAGGACTTCGACGTCAAGCCGTGGCCAAGGTCGTCGCGGTGTGCGCCATCTCGGACGCGATACTGGTGGCGGTGGGCGTGGCGGGGTTCGGCGCGATCGTCCGCAAGTGGCCGCAGGCGATCACCATCGCCGCGATCGTCGGCGGGCTCTTCCTGCTGGGGTACGGGTTTCTGGCGGCGCGCCGGGCGTTCAAACCGGGCTCCATGAGCGTTGCCGACAGCGCTTCGAGCCGCCCAGTGCTCACCGCGCTCGCGCTGACGTGGCTCAACCCGCACGTCTACCTGGACACGCTGCTGCTGCTCGGCTCCATCGCGGCCGGCCGGTGGCTCTTCGGAGTCGGCGCGGTCACCGCGAGCATCACCTGGTTCGTCGCGCTCGGGTTCGGCGCCCGGCTGCTCAGCCCGCTGTTCGCGAAGCCCCGCGCGTGGCGGGTCCTGGACGGCCTGATCGCCGCCGTGATGATCAGTCTCGGGGTCGCCCTGATCTCCGGGTGGTGATCATCACCAGCACCGCCGACACGGCCAGGACACCGCTCGCCACGGGCGCCGCGGCCCCGACGAAAAGGGACGTCGAAGCGAGCCCCGCACTGACCAGAGCACCGAAGACGACCCGAGGCCGAAGATCACCCACGCCGATGACCATAACCCACGACACGCGCATGTTGGGTGGCGATCAAGGCCCCACCCCTACATGTAGTATCTGCCGCGCTGGTGGTTCACCGACTTGGCGCAACGGGGTCGGTGAGGCAACAGGGAACCTGGTGCGAATCCAGGACTGCCCCGCAGCGGTGAGTGGGAACGAAAGCCGTCAACCAAGCACTGGGTCCCCGGACCTGGGAAGCGACGGCCGGTAGGCGCGAGCCCGAAGGTTCGAGCACGGCGCCCACGAGTCCGAAGACCTGCCATTGGTGTGCGCGCAAGCCTGCGCGCACGACACGGTGCCCCGAGGGAGGGCGGCTGTGTGCACCAGTGGTGTCTTCACTGGCGTGCGCATGCGCTTCCTCGTGGCTGATCTCGCGAGGAGAGAACGTGCCCGACCGCCAAACGTCATTGGATCGGCTATCTGGGGTCGTCAACGAAGCGTGTGCCGACCTGCCCAACGCATCCGCCGAGGCGGTTCTGGCCGAGACCAAGCGGAATCTCTACCACGGCATCACCGACGCCGAACTGGCGCTGGCGCCGATCATGGCCGCCCGCACGATGGTCGAACACGACCCGGACTACTCCTACGTCAGCGCCCGGCTGCTGCTGGACAAGCTGCGCGCCGAGGCCTGCGGCATCCCGCTGTCCCACGCCGAGATGACCGAGCGCTACCCGTCCTACTTCGCCGAGTTCGTCCGCTACGGCATCGAGTTCGGCCAGCTCGACCCCCGTCTCGCCGACTACGACCTGGCCCGGCTCGGCGCCGCGCTCGACGCCTCGCGCGACCTGAACTTCCAGTTCCTGGGCATGCAGACGCTGTACGACCGCTACTTCCTGCACCACGACGACCGCCGCTACGAGCTGCCGCAGGCGTTCTTCATGCGCGTCGCCATGGGCCTCGCCCTCGAAGAGGACGACCGCGACGCCCGCGCGATCGAGTTCTACGAGCTGCTCTCGTCGTTCGACTTCATGTGCTCGACACCCACCCTGTTCAACTCGGGCACCACGCGCCCGCAGCTGTCGTCGTGCTTCCTGACCACCGTGGACGACGACCTCGCCGGCATCTTCCACGGCATCAGCAACAACGCGCTGCTCAGCAAGTTCGCCGGCGGTCTGGGCAACGACTGGACCCCCGTGCGCGGCATCGGTGCGCACATCAAGGGCACCAACGGCAAGTCGCAGGGCGTCGTGCCGTTCCTCAAGGTTGCCAACGACACCGCAGTGGCCGTCAACCAGGGCGGGCGTCGCAAGGGTGCGGTGTGTGCGTACTTGGAGACGTGGCACATCGACGTCGAGGAGTTCCTCGACCTGCGCAAGAACACCGGTGACGAGCGCCGCCGCACGCACGACATGAACACCGCGAACTGGGTGCCGGACGAGTTCCTGCGCCGGGTCCGCGCGAACGGCCAGTGGACGTTGTTCTCGCCGGACGAGGTGCAGGACCTGCACGACGCGTTCGGGGACGAGTTCGCGCGGAAGTACCGCGCGTACGAGGAGAAGGCGGACAACGGCGAGATCAAGGTCTTCCGCCGGTTGCCTGCTGTGGACCTGTGGCGGCGGATGCTGACCATGCTGTTCGAGACCGGGCATCCGTGGATCACGTTCAAGGACCCGTGCAACCTGCGGTCGCCGCAGCAGCACAGCGGTGTCGTGCACTCGTCGAACCTGTGCACCGAGATCACGCTGAACACCACGGTCGACGAGGTCGCGGTCTGCAACCTGGGCTCCGTCAACCTCGCGCAGCACGTCGACGAGAACGGCATCGACCACGCGCGGCTCGAGAAGACCGTGCGCACGGCCGTGCGGATGCTCGACAACGTGATCGACGTGAACTACTACACGATCCCCGAGGCGCGGAACTCCAACCTCAAGCACCGGCCGGTCGGCATGGGGCTGATGGGCTTCCAGGACGCGCTGTTCACCCTCGGCATGCCGATGGCCAGCAACGAAGCCGTCGAGTTCGCGGACCGCAGCATGGAGGAGATCAGCTACTACGCCATCGAGGCGTCCGCTGACCTCGCGCAGGAACGCGGTGCCTACCAGTCGTTCGAGGGATCCCTGTGGTCACGAGGGATCCTGCCGATCGACTCGGTGGAGATCCTGGCCCGGACCCGCGGTGAGGGTGAGCTGGAGCAGAACCGCGAGACCACTCTGGACTGGGGCAAGGTCCGCGAGAAGGTCGAGCGCGGCATGCGGAACTCGAACGTCATGGCGATCGCGCCGACCGCGACCATCGCGAACATCACCGGTGTGAACCAGTCGATCGAGCCGCTGTACCGCAACCTGTACGTGAAGTCGAACATGTCCGGCGACTTCACCGTGATCAACCCGGACCTGGTGCGGGCGCTCAAGCAGCGCAAGCTGTGGGACGAGCGGATGATCTCGGACCTGAAGCTGCACGACGGCAGCCTCGGCGCGATCGACCGGGTGCCGCCGTACCTGAAGGCGTTGTACGCCACGGCGTTCGAGATCGACAGCTCCTGGTTGATCGAGGCGGGCTCGCGCAGGCAGAAGTGGATCGACCAGGCGCAGTCGCTGAACCTGTACCTGGCCGCGCCGAGCGGCCGCAAGCTCGACGAGATGTACCAGCTGGCGTGGGTGCGCGGCCTGAAGACCACGTACTACCTGCGCACCCAGAGCGCGACGCACGTGGAGAAGTCCACGTTGCAGGGCACCGACGGCAAGCTCAACGCCGTTTCGCCCGTCGCCGTCACCGACCCGAACTGCTCCATCACCGATCCCGAGTGCGAGGCCTGCCAGTGACCGAGAACATCATCGAAGCCGGCGCGGCACGGGTCAGCGTCGACGACAAGGCGATGATCAACTGTCGTGCCGACGTCAACCAGCTGCTGCCGCTCAAGTACCACTGGGCGTGGGACAAGTACCTGGCCGGCTGCAACAACCATTGGATGCCGACCGAGGTGTCCATGCAGGCCGACATCTCCCTGTGGAAGTCCAAGAACGGATTGACCGACGAGGAACGCCGCATGATCAAGCGGAACCTCGGCTTCTTCGCCACGAGCGAGTCGTTGGTGGCCAACAACATCGTGCTCGCGGTGTACCGGCACCTGACCAACCCCGAGTGCCGCCAGTACCTGCTGCGCCAGGCCTTCGAGGAGGCCGTCCACACCCACACGTTCCAGTACATCTGCGAGTCGCTCGGCCTGGACGACGGCGAGCTGTTCAACATGTACCGGGAGATCCCGTCCATCACGGACAAGGCCGCGTGGGCGCTGCAGTTCACCCAGCACCTGGAGGACCCGGAGTTCAGGACCGGCACGCCGGAGACGGACCAGGCGTTCCTCAAGGACCTGGTCGCGTTCTACGTGGTCTTCGAGGGCATGTGGTTCTACACCGGGTTCGCGCAGATCCTGTCGCTGGGCCGGCGCAACAAGATGGTCGGCGTCGCCGAGCAGTACCAGTACATCCTGCGCGACGAGTCGATCCACCTGAACTTCGGCATCGACGCGATCAACCAGATCAAGATCGAGAACCCGCACCTGTGGACCGATGTGTTCCAGAAGGAGGTGCGGACGATGCTCGCGGAGGGGTGCGAGCTGGAGATCGCGTACGGCCGCGACACCATGCCGAGCGGGATCCTGGGCCTCAACTCCGAGTCGTGCGAGCAGTACATGCGGTTCATCACGAACCGCCGGTGCGCGCAGCTCGGCCTGGAGCCGGTGTGGGAGCAGACGGAGAACCCGTTCCCGTGGATGTCGGAGATGATGGACCTCAAGAAGGAGAAGAACTTCTTCGAGACCCGCGTGATCGAGTACCAGAACGGCGGCTCACTGGAGTGGTGAGCCCGGCCGTTCGTCAAGCGAGCTGCACGGCCTGAGGGAGCCCGGCCCGGTCCGCGACCGGCCATGCCAGCGGATCGGGCCCCAGCTTCACCAGTTCGGCGACCTGCAGCTTCGACCACGGCGAGATCTCGCGCGTGCCGTCCAGAACGCTGGCGGCGAACTCCGTCCACGCCACCCGTTCGGTCGAATCGACCTCGTCCGGGTTCAGATCGGGCTCGTCGTCGGACAGCACCCGGAACACCGGGCACATCTCGTTCTCGACGACACCGTCCATCACGGCGCGGTAGCGGAAACCAGGCAGCAGGAGCTCGGGTTCGGAGCACTTCATGCCGAGCTCGTCCTGCAGACGACGCAGCACGGCCTGTGCCATGTCCTCGCCAGGAAGCGGGTGGCCACAGCAGGTGTTCGTCCACAGACCGGGGAAGGTCCTCTTGTGCAACGCCCGGCGGGTGAGCACGGTGCGGCCGGCCGAGTCGAAGACGTAGCTGGAGAACGCCAGGTGCAGCGGGGTGTCCGCGTGGTGCACCACTGCCTTGTCCTCGACGCCGATGGCCGAACCGTCCTCGGCCAGGAGGACCACCTGTTCCACAGTCACGGGCACCACGTAATCACACGCGGGCCAAGATCGGGAACCACGCGTCCGAGTGAGCTTGAGCGTAGAGATAGCCGCGCCCTAGGTGTCCCACGTCACCCTGAGGTCATGACTTCCCCGTTCGCTCAGGCTCACACCATGTTCCTGGTGCTGGTCAGCCCGACGGGCCAGTACTCGATCTGGCCCGCGGTGCTGCAGGTGCCCGCCGGCTGGCAGGTCGTCCACGGCGTCGCGTCCCGGCAGTCCTGCCTGGACTACGTGCACGTCGCCCGCGCCGACCTGCCGTTGGCCGCCTAGTGGTGGGGCTCAGCACGTTGCCGGGGGAATTCGCGGTCAGACGGGCGCATCGTGGTGCCGCCCCCACGTCCTCATACTGGATGTATGGGGGCGTGGGGGCGGTGCCGCGAGGTGCCCTGCTGAGCGTGGATTACCTCGCCAACGTGCTGAGTCGCGCCACTAGCAGGTAATCCGAGCGTCACCCCACACCGCGTTGTCGAGGCTGGTGCCGTCACCGCCGTCGGTCACCCGCAACGTCAACGACTTCACCCCGCTGACGTCGACGCTGACCGGCAGCGCCGGGTCGACGGACCTGCGCAGCGCGCTCTCGTAGAGCACTCGGCCGTCACCGACGACGGCGAACACCACCGAGCCGCCGGCACCCGCCGCGCGGTCCACCCGTCCGTCGACCTCGTCGTCGACGCCCACGGTCGCGTCGAACCTCGTGCACGTCCCGAGCTCGAAGTTCCTGTCCGCGGGGGTCGTGCCGATGCCCTTGCCGAACCGGACCCCGCCGGTCGTCAGGGTCCTGCCCTCGACGGAACGGTCGTTGCCCGCGACGTAGGACTGCCCGGCGGGCAACGGCTTCCACACGTGCGTGCGGGTCGCCTTCTCCGCCGCGACGGTGGAGCCGAACCGGTGGTAGGGCTTGAACTGCGCCACCGCGGGCACGTCCGTCAGTCCCACCACGGGATTCGCGCCGACCTTCACGGTCCACCTGCCACTCAACGACTCCCCCGGCGCGACCCGGAACGCCCGCACAGCACCGGAAGCGCTCCAGCCGGACGGCACGCGCGGCGCGAAAGTCACGTCGTACAGCGAGAATTTCGACGTGTTGGTGAAGGTGCTGCTCATCTCGAACGTCTGACCCGGCTGCACGGACACGAGTTCCGGCGTGGTCACCACCGTCGTCGACGGGATGCCGTACGTCGGTCGCGCACAGGTGTCGCGATCCGGACGGCAGACCAGGGCGACGAATCCGCCGTCCTTCGCGACCGGGATGGTCAGCTTCTGGTCGGTGACATGGGTTTCCTTCACCAGGCCGGCAGTACCGTCGCGCACGACCTCGACCAGCCAACGGCCCTTGCCCAGCGCGGGCAGGTCCAGCGTGCGGGCTTCCCCCGCGATCGCGCCGCCGACGAACCAGCGGTCGTCGCTGCGCCGCGCCATCACGGCGCTTTCGGTGGGACGGCCGGACAACAGGCGTGTCTCGTCCCACGCGGTCGGCGTCTGCTCCAGGTACCAGCGCACGAGCGGGCGGGCGTCGTAGGAGTCCGGGCGCCCGGCGAGGTTCTGCACGCCCGACTCGTACAGCACGGACAGCGCGAGCTCGCCGGCGTCGGTGTTGGCGCGGGTGCGGTGGAAGCCGCCCGGCGTGTAGTCCATGCCTCCCACCACGTTGCGGGTGAACGGCAGCGCGGTGATGTGGCCGGTGGTGAGGCCGCTGGACTTCTCGGCGCCGTGCACGGCCTCGGTCGTCATGACGTGCGGCCAGGTGCGGTGCAGGCCGTGCGGCAGCGTGGCGCCGTGGAAGTTGATCAGGAAGTGCATGCGGGCGGTCTCGGGCAGGATGTCGTCGTACCAGCGGTACCGCTCCTGGCCGTCGGAGTCCATGAAGTCGATCTTCAGGCCCCGCACGCCCCACTTCTGCAGCCACGGCAGGTAGTTCGCGCGTTTCTCCGGGGTGTCGACGCTGCTGAACCGCACCCACGTGTGGATGCCGACACCCCGCGCCTTCGCGTACTGGACGAGTTCGGGGATGAAGCTGGTCTGCCGCCAGTTCGGGTCGTCGTACCACCCGGCGTCGACCACGACGTACGGCCAGGCGCGCGCGGCGGCGTAGTCGACGAACTCCTTCTGCCTGACCAGGTCCTGTTGCACCCCGCGGCCACCGGCGAGCCACGTCCAGATCGCCGGGCCTGGCTTGATCCACGACGTGTCGCGCAACCGGGACGGCGGCGCGAGGTCGTCCACCAGCGTCGACTCGGTGACGGTGGCGAGCGAGCCGACGATCATCGTGCGCCACGGCGTCTTCAGGGCGCCGGACACCGCGACCTTCTCGTCCCACAGCTTGACCTGGTACCTGCCGCCACCGGCGTGCACGAGGTGGCCGCCGGAGTAGCGTCCGTCCACGTCGGACTCGGTGATCAGCGCGTAGGTGCCGCCGGCCTCGAACAGCGCCGGGTGCATGTACTCGGCCTGCTCCGCGGTCCCCGCCGTCATCTGCAGGAACGGGTTCTCGTAGTCGCGCCGGAACTTCGCCAGCCACGCCGTCGCGTCTGGGGGAAGCGTGAACGCCGAGGTCTCGCCGGTGACCGCACCGGTGTCCTGCGGCAGCACGTAGCGGTAGGCGACGCCGTCCGCGGACTCGCGCACCACCAGGTCGAGCCTGTTCGCCCCGGACGTGAATCGGTAGGTCGTCTCGGTGGCCCGCACGTACCGGTCCCGCTTCTTGCCGGACGTCGTGCGGTAGTGCTCGAAGATCGCCCGCTTCGACTTCCCGGCGGGCTCGAGGCCTTGGGACAGGTCGGCGCGCTCGGTCGTGATCCCGACCGGCGACGGCTGCACGACCGTCTTCCCGTTGTGCGTCACCGCCAGGGTGACCGCTCCACCGGACGTGCTGACGACCGCCTGCGGGCCCTTCGAACCGGCCTGCGCGGGTGGCACCACGACCAGTCCCGCTGCCAGCAAGGCCACAGCGAGTGTTCTGACCGCCACGGACACTCCCCTCGTGATCCGGGGCGGCGGTCACCGGAGGACATCCCTCGACCCGGACGCTATGCCGGGCATTTCGTCCGAGTCAAGGGATGTAACAACCGTGACTGATATTGACCAGTACCGCTAGAGCAGCGCGATGTGGCCGTGCGAAGCGGCGCCACCGTGCTCGTTGTTGCCTGCGTACGAGGCCGTGAAGCCCTGCAGCAGTGTTGCCAGACCGACCAGCAGCGACACGTTCGCGTCACAGGTGGCCTTGCCCGCCGAGTTGGTCGTGGCGGTGCACAGCGGGTTGCCCTTGACCGTGCGGAACACGACCTTCTCCCCGGCGATCGGCGCGCCGGTGTGCTTGTCGGTCAGCGTCGCGTCGAGCGAGCGGACCGTGAAGCCGAGCAGGCGGAGTTGCAGCTGGGCGGACCCGGCCACGAGCTTCGACGCGGCGGGCGGCACGAAGTTGATCGCGATGCCCACCGGGCGCTGGCCGACGGCGATGGAGCCGGTGACCGTGTTGGACGCCGTGTCGATGACCGACACCGTGTTGCTGTTGAAGTTCGTGACGTAGGCGGACGCACCGTCCGGCGTGAGGGCCACGCTGATCGGGCGGTCGCCGACGACGATCTTCTGCAGTTCCACCATCGCCGTGAGGTCCACGACGGACACCGAGTCGAACTCGCTGTTCGTCACGTACGCGCGGGTTCCGTTGGGCGACAACGCGATGCCGTGCGGGACGAAGCCGACACGAGCGGTGCCGACGACAGTGCGCGTGGCCACGTCGATGGCGGAGATGTCGTCCGAACCCTTGTTCACCACGTAGATCCGCGTGCCGTCGGCAGAGGCCGCGACCGCGGTCGGCGTGCTGCCGACGTTGATCGTGCTGACGACGGTGTTGGACGTGGTGTCGATGACCGAGACCTTGCTCGGGCCGACGACGTCGTGCGTGACGTAGACGGCCGTGCCGTCCTTCGTGACGACCACGCCGTCCGGGTTCTGGCCGACGGTGACGGTCGCGGTGACCGTCAGCGTGGCCGTGTCGACCACGGACACCGTGCCGGCGTCGTAGTTGGTGACGTAGACGAAGCCGCCACCAGGGGCGACCGCGACGCCCGCCGGGTGGATCCCGACGGGAATGGACTTGTCGACCGTGTTGGTCGGCGTGTCGATGACGGTGAGCGTGTTCTGCACGGAGTTCGTCACGTAGCCGCGAGTTCCGTCGAAGGCGACCGCCGCCATGTACGGCGAGCTGCCGCCGTTGTCGACGATCGTCTGGGACACCGCGTTCGTGGCCGTGTCGATCACCGACACCCCGCCGCCGTTGTTGGCGACGTAACCGAGCACCCGGCCGGGGGGTGCTGCTTCGGCCGGGGTCACCACCAGTGCCGCGGTGACGGCGACAGCCATCACCAGTGGACGCAACCGCATGTTCAATGCCTCCAGGGCGCGAGTCATCCCGACCATTCAGGACATCGCGACCGGACGAGTGGACGTTAGCCGTTTCTCGAACCAGTGCCCCGCGTACTTCGCGTCGTTGTAGCGGTCGATCTCCACGAAACCGTGCTTTGTGTACAGGCTTCGCGCCTCGACGAGATCGTTGCGCGTGTCGAGCCGGAGCACCTCGACGCCGCGTTCGCGCGCCTCTGTCTCCATCGCCGCGAGCAACGCCGAGGCGGCGCCCTGGCTGCGGAACGGCACCCGCACGAACATCCGGGTCAGCTCGCCGGCCCCGTCGCCGAGGAACCGCATGCCGAGACATCCGGCTTCCTCGCCGTCGCGCGAGACCACGAGGAACACCGGCACGTCGTGGTCCTGCTCGTCGCGTTCGTAGGCGTCGATTTCGGCGTCGTCGGCCGGCCGGCCCCAGTAGCGGCTGATCATCTCGGCGTTGTACTCGCGGTTGAGCGGCGAACGCGCGGCGTCGGCGACCGTCACGGTC
The DNA here is from genome assembly GCF_053610285.1 of Lentzea sp. NPDC054927. Taxonomy (NCBI): domain Bacteria; kingdom Bacillati; phylum Actinomycetota; class Actinomycetes; order Pseudonocardiales; family Pseudonocardiaceae; genus Lentzea; species Lentzea sp. NPDC054927. The sequence goes on along the minus strand of NZ_JBSGXZ010000009.1, from coordinate 359 downwards.
CAGTTCGTCATGCGACCATCATCGGAACGCCGTCCACTCCAATACGACACCGCGAGTGTGATCCAGGTCACTGCAACACCGATGCCGCGAGAAGCCAACTGGGGGCGTGATGTTCGCGGAGCTGTTCGACGAGCACGCCCATCCGCTGCACCGATATCTGGCGCGCCGGGTGGGCGTCGACGTGGCTGACGACCTCGTCAGCGAGACGTTCCTGGCCGCCATGCGCGGTAAGGAGACCTACGACCCGGCGAAGGGCAGCGTCGTCGGCTGGCTCTACGGCATCGCGACGAACCTGTTGCGCGGCCACGCCAAGCGCGAGACCCGCCTGTTGCGCACCGCCGAACGGTACGGCGTCGACC